>NZ_JBJYIN010000039.1:0-1247 GCF_046237015.1 Pectobacterium hainanensis | reverse complement strand
TGATCCTACCCACGTAATGTGGACACAGCCCTAAGCGAGGTTCTGGTTTTCAAATTGTTCCGGGCTGAGACCGCCACAACCACTGTGACGACGCCAGCGATTATAATCGCACTCAATATAATTAAATACCGTTGAGCGCATCATTTCCCTGCTACTAAAGCGTTCCCCGTGGATGCATTCCACTTTCAGTGTGTGAAAGAAGCTTTCCACGCAGGCGTTATCGTAGCAACAACCCTTTGCGCTCATGCTGCCATGTAGACTATGTCGTTTCAGCAACGCCTGATAATCCGCTGAACAATACTGTCCGCCTCTATCTGTATGAACAATGACATTCTCTGGGCGTTTACGTCTCCAGAGCGCCATCTGTAACGCATCACAAGCCAGTTGTGCCGTCATTCGTGATGACATCGACCAGCCAATTACCGCCCGTGACCACAGGTCAATCACAACGGCCAGATAGAGCCAGCCTTCATCTGTGCGAAGATACGTGATATCACCAGCCCACTTCTGGTTCGGGCCACTGGCGATAAAGTTCTGCTTCAGCAGGTTTTCCGATACCGGCAGGCCATGTTCACGGTAGCTGACCGGACTGAATTTACGGCTGGCTTTCGCCCGTAGCCCCTGACGACGCAGACTGGCTGCGATGGTTTTGATGTTGTACTCAGGCAACTCATCAGCAAGGCGTGGCGCACCATAGCGCTGTTTCGCCTCAGCGAAGGCTTTACGGACCGCTTCATCACAAGTGAGCCGGAACTGCTGACGCGAGTTAACCTGATGGCGGCGACAACGCCAGACATACCAACCGCTGCGGGCAACCCGAAGCACCCGACACATGGCTTTGATGCTGAACTCAGCCTGATGCTTTTCAATAAAGACATACTTCATTTCAGGCGCTTCGCGAAGTATGTCGCGGCCTTTTGGAGAATGGCCAGTTCCTCATCTCTCTCTGCCAGTTGGCGCTTGAGGCGGGCAATCTCTGCGGCCTGTTCACTCTCTCGCTCAGAGGTAGTTGTCTGGCTCTGTTGCTTACTACGCCAGTTATAGAGCTGGGATTCGTACAGACTGAGTTCACGAGCAGCGGCAGCGACACCGATGCGTTCAGCGAGTTTCAGAGCTTCATCGCGGAATTCGGGCGTATGTTGCTTACGGGGTTTCTTATTGGTTGATGCTGGTTTTGTCATGAGTAATCACCTCTGGTAGAGAGTTTACTCACTTAGTCGCGTGTCCACTAATGCTGGGTAAGATCA
>NZ_JBJYIN010000038.1:0-1429 GCF_046237015.1 Pectobacterium hainanensis | reverse complement strand
TAATGCCGATCAGTTAAGGATCGGTTGACCGATCCAGTGGCTGTGTAAAAATCCGGAAATGCTCACCCGTTTCCGGATTTTTTTATGCACATTGGACAGGCTCTTGATCTGGTATCCCGTTGCGACTCTTTGCATAACCCACTGACTTCTCTGGGGGATTATCTCGACCCCGAACTCGTCTCACGTTGTCTCGCCGAGTCCGGCACGGTCACGCTACGCAAGCGACGTCTCCCGCTTGAAATGATGGTCTGGTGCATTGTCGGCATGGCGCTTGAACGTAAAGAGCCCCTTCACCAGATTGTTAACCGTCTGGATATTATGCTGCCGGGTAACCGTCCCTTTGTCGCCCCGAGTGCCGTGATTCAGGCTCGCCAGCGCCTGGGAAGTGAGGCCGTTCGCCGTGTGTTCACACAAACTGCAGAGCTCTGGCATAGTGAAACGCCACATCCACACTGGTGTGGCCTGACTCTGCTGGCCGTGGATGGCGTGGTCTGGCGAACGCCGGATACACCAGAAAATGATGCAGCCTTCCCGCGCCAGACACATAGCGGAAAACCGGGACTCTATCCACAGGTAAAAATGGTCTGCCAGATGGAGCTGACCAGCCATCTGCTCACGGCTGCAGCCTTTGGCACGATGAAAGAGAGTGAAAATACGCTTGCTGAACAGTTGATAGCACAGACAGGTGATAACACGCTAACTTTACTCGATAAAGGCTATTACGCACTGGGTCTGCTGAATGCCTGGAATCAGGCGGGGAAACACCGGCACTGGCTGATCCCGCTGAAAAAGGGGGCGCAGTATGAAGAGGTCAGGAAGCTGGGTAAAGGTGATCATCTGGTAAAATTGAAAACCAGTCCACAGGCCCGTAAAAAGTGGCCGGATCTGGGGGAGGAAATCACAGCACGGCTACTGACGCTGACCCGCAAAGGAAAGGTCTGTCATCTGCTGACGTCGATGACGGATGCGCTGCGCTTCCCTGGTGGAGAGATGGCGGACCTGTACAGCCACCGGTGGGAAATCGAGCTGGGCTACCGTGAGATAAAGCAGACGATGCAACGGAGCAGGCTGACACTGCGAAGTAAGAAACCTGAGCTCGTGGAGCAGGAGTTATGGGGGGTATTACTGGCCTATAATCTTGTAAGATATCAGATGATTAAAATGGCAGGACATCTGAAAGGATACTGGCCAAATCAGCTGAGCTTCTCAGAATCGTGCGGAATGGTGATGCGAATACTGATGACACTACAGGGTGCTTCACCGGGCCGCATCCCGGAACTAATGCGTGATCTTGAAAGCCAGGGACAACTGGTGAAATTACCGATAAGAAGGGAAAGGGCCTTCCCACGAATAGTAAAAGAAAGGCCCCAAAAATACAGTAAGGCCCGTAGATAAACTGCCAGTCAGTCGCTTAACTGACTGGCATTAC
>NZ_JBJYIN010000037.1:0-1751 GCF_046237015.1 Pectobacterium hainanensis | reverse complement strand
GCTCTTTAACAATTTAATCAGACAATCTGTGTGGGCACTCACAAGACCGTATCTTGACGATATAAAAAGTCTTGAAGAGTGAACAACAGTAAATTCATTACGAATAAACAGTTTTAATTCTTTGAGCATCGCTGACGAGTTCAGCAAATCAAACAAATCTTAAATTGAAGAGTTTGATCATGGCTCAGATTGAACGCTGGCGGCAGGCCTAACACATGCAAGTCGAGCGGTAACACAGAGAGCTTGCTCTCGGGTGACGAGCGGCGGACGGGTGAGTAATGTCTGGGAAACTGCCTGATGGAGGGGGATAACTACTGGAAACGGTAGCTAATACCGCATAACGTCTTCGGACCAAAGAGGGGGACCTTCGGGCCTCTTGCCATCGGATGTGCCCAGATGGGATTAGCTTGTTGGTGAGGTAACGGCTCACCAAGGCGACGATCCCTAGCTGGTCTGAGAGGATGACCAGCCACACTGGAACTGAGACACGGTCCAGACTCCTACGGGAGGCAGCAGTGGGGAATATTGCACAATGGGCGCAAGCCTGATGCAGCCATGCCGCGTGTGTGAAGAAGGCCTTCGGGTTGTAAAGCACTTTCAGCGGGGAGGAAGGCGGTAAGGTTAATAACCTTGCCGATTGACGTTACCCGCAGAAGAAGCACCGGCTAACTCCGTGCCAGCAGCCGCGGTAATACGGAGGGTGCAAGCGTTAATCGGAATGACTGGGCGTAAAGCGCACGCAGGCGGTTTGTTAAGTCAGATGTGAAATCCCCGAGCTTAACTTGGGAACTGCATTTGAAACTGGCAAGCTAGAGTCTTGTAGAGGGGGGTAGAATTCCAGGTGTAGCGGTGAAATGCGTAGAGATCTGGAGGAATACCGGTGGCGAAGGCGGCCCCCTGGACAAAGACTGACGCTCAGGTGCGAAAGCGTGGGGAGCAAACAGGATTAGATACCCTGGTAGTCCACGCTGTAAACGATGTCGATTTGGAGGTTGTGCCCTTGAGGCGTGGCTTCCGGAGCTAACGCGTTAAATCGACCGCCTGGGGAGTACGGCCGCAAGGTTAAAACTCAAATGAATTGACGGGGGCCCGCACAAGCGGTGGAGCATGTGGTTTAATTCGATGCAACGCGAAGAACCTTACCTACTCTTGACATCCAGAGAACTTGGCAGAGATGCTTTGGTGCCTTCGGGAACTCTGAGACAGGTGCTGCATGGCTGTCGTCAGCTCGTGTTGTGAAATGTTGGGTTAAGTCCCGCAACGAGCGCAACCCTTATCCTTTGTTGCCAGCGGTTCGGCCGGGAACTCAAAGGAGACTGCCAGTGATAAACTGGAGGAAGGTGGGGATGACGTCAAGTCATCATGGCCCTTACGAGTAGGGCTACACACGTGCTACAATGGCATATACAAAGAGAAGCGACCTCGCGAGAGCAAGCGGACCTCATAAAGTATGTCGTAGTCCGGATTGGAGTCTGCAACTCGACTCCATGAAGTCGGAATCGCTAGTAATCGTGGATCAGAATGCCACGGTGAATACGTTCCCGGGCCTTGTACACACCGCCCGTCACACCATGGGAGTGGGTTGCAAAAGAAGTAGGTAGCTTAACCTTCGGGAGGGCGCTTACCACTTTGTGATTCATGACTGGGGTGAAGTCGTAACAAGGTAACCGTAGGGGAACCTGCGGTTGGATCACCTCCTTACCAAGAAGATGTGGATTGAGTGAAGTGCTCACACAGATTGTCTGATGAAA
>NZ_JBJYIN010000036.1:0-2139 GCF_046237015.1 Pectobacterium hainanensis | reverse complement strand
CTGGTAGAGAGTTTACTCACTTAGTCGCGTGTCCACTAATGCTGGGTAAGATCACTAATACACTATTTCAATGGTGATAAAGATAATATTTCTCTTGCCGCAACGAACGCTGCTGTGAAGATAACTTTATGGTTTTTAGAAGAATATGTGAGATTATTTTCTAAACCTCAGGAACTGACTTTACTGGGTTCAGATGCCGATGAGCTTTACTGGTGGATAAAGGACTATTGTGTCAAATGTTTTGTTCCATACATAAGGAAAACAACTATTCTGCAATATGGTCCGAACCGATTCAGGAATCGAAGTAAAGTAAATGAACTGCTTAGTACCCTTTGCTCGAAAAATAGAATATACACAGAGAAAAGAGGGAAAACTCTTTTTATAAAGCCTATCGATGACATTATGTTGTAAACCTTCCCAAAGATTAATAAAAATGTTTTATTAATAGTGCTGTCGTAATTAATTATAGAGTTCATTTAAAGCAGTCGTAGCAGGCTGTGGCTATTCTTTTCCTGAAATAGAATGTCGGATAGTTATTATATATTATCTCGTTAAGAGTATATGTGGATCTATCACACTAATAAGCCATATCCAGTAATGTGATGACTGCTATCCATTGAGGAGAAAATCATTATGAATATCTACCATAGTGAATATGGGAGCCATGTTACATCATACAAAAATAAGATCGTCGGCGTTATTAATAATGCCGTTAAAGAACACCCTAGAACATTGGTGTTACGGATTGATCTTCATGATCCAGTTATTTTTGACAATGGTGACACCATTTCCTGTTTCGCTAATACTGATTCAGGTGCTATATCAAGATTTACTAATTCCCTAAAAGCCAAACTGGCAGCAGATGAACAGCGCAAACTTAAAGAGGGTAAACGGGTACATCCTAATACGCTCCGTTATGCGTGGGTACGAGAATTTACTCAGAATGGGAAACGTCATTTTCACGTATTCCTGTTTCTGAACAAGGACGCATACTACCATCTGGGAGATTTTAATATGGATGACGACACGCTAAGAACCATGATCACCTCTGCATGGTGCAGTGCGTTAACTTTGACTCATGAGGAAGGGCTGCACCTGGTGCAGTATCCTGCTAATGGTAAATATATCCTGAATCGTGATGATATTCTTAATGATATTTATCCCGGTGATTTACTGAATCGGATTGACTATCTCACGAAAGTTAAAAGTAAGATTTTTGGTGAGGGCAATCGTAATTTTGGTTGCAGTCTAAGCTAATTTATTTCTACAGCATTGGCCTTTCTTATACGAGAAAGGCCAAACTAAAGTGGATATCGATTTAGCCGACTAATTCATCTGTTGAGGTTTTCCTCTCAGAAGAAAAAATAGCATCCATAACTTCAGTAGAGTGCAATAATGTCTCAAGAGCTGCTCGAAGCGGAGAAAACACTTCATGTTCCACAGGAAATTCACCATAATCCTGCCAGCACTCAGTAAGTAAATGAGGTTCAATCGTGACAGGTAGGAAATAGTTACCTTTCCCCTGGTCCAAGAACCCTAACTCCTGAAGCTGCTTACGAGAAGATTGCTGAATATTGATGGCATAGCTAAATAGTTTCTCATAATAGCGCTACACTTGTGAGAGATAACATCCCGCCAGCTCTGGCTCCGAGCAATGATAAGTGGAACATTAATGCGAGAAGTTATTTAGCTAGAAAAGGGAAATTCATCATTTCCTTTCATTATTGACTTCAAACCGTTTAGTTATTTGAAACAATTTCAGCCTGTTTCAGTATCAGTTCAACTGCATATGGTGCTCTATCTGGCGGGTACTTATATTTGCGTAGCGCCTGACGTACAAGAATATGCCGTCGGGCTCGTATGCTTTCGCGCAGCATCTCGTTATTCAACAGGTACTGTCTGCTATGATTGAGAATGCCTTTTAGTTTTGGGGGTAATTTCATCCAGCGCGTTGTCCACCAGCTAAATAGCTGCGCCAAATAGTAGGTCACTTGAAGGGAACTCAGCCCGGATTGTGCGATTTGATCAATCGCCAAACATCACAAATCACCAACCGGACTGAGCGATGCCTGATGCAGAAAATGTGATCCTACCCACGTAATGTGGACACAGCCCTAAGCGAGGTTCTGGTTTTCAAAT
>NZ_JBJYIN010000035.1:0-2789 GCF_046237015.1 Pectobacterium hainanensis | reverse complement strand
TCTCTGAAATGTCAGATTGTATTTTTATGTGATTGTTCGCGCAAACCTGGGTTTGGGCGATGCGGCGACGCATGATGCTCAGTCGTCATATACTGATGCTACACCGGGTAGAATATTAAAAGTCGGCGCGTTTGGGTTGGGGGGTGCATGCATATTTTTAAATTCCGTCAACCATGAAGAATATTTCAATGCATCTACCCCGAGCGGTTTTTACACATCGAGCGGCAATCCTACAATCACAAAATTGCCGACCGGTTTTATTGACACGTTTATCGAATGGCGCAAAACACATATATATGCCAGCGGCGTGTACGGAAGACTAAGTGTTACAGCATTTTTAAGCGGTGCTGTTGGGCACAGGACGATTTCGCGGGAATGGAGTTCAGTGACTGGCTGGTCTGATTGGTTTGAAGAATGGAATTCAAAAAGCCTACCTAATCCGATGACGCTTGATACAGAGCAAACAATTACAAGAGCCAAGACATTTTTACCGAATGTATCTGACCCTATTCGATTGAGAATGTATGGGGTGAGCTCACTATCTATGATACGAGGGTTAGATTTCGAGGGTAATCCACTTTGGTTTATGGGAAAAGCAGAATCCGCAAACAAGAATATTCGGATTCACAGTAATCTTGGTGACAACTTTATAAGCTTGCTAGAAAATGGAAATATATTAATCCGGCCTAATAAAGTAGGAAGTAAAACAGTTATTGATGGAAGTTCTGAATTCTCGCAAAAAGTCAAATGCTTGAGAAACTACGCTGCGTTTTTGCTAGAAACAAATCTAGTTGCCGATGGGGTTATGGGACGCATTGCGGCAATAGAATATGAGGGTGCTACAAGTATTGCGTTCTTACGCCGCTCTTCTCAGGAGGTTTCAGCCGGGCAGCAGCGAGTTGTATTACCCATGTCTGGTAACGGCACTATTCTTGTGTCCGGTATCAATGCAACTGTAGACGCTAGCGGCTACTACAAATCCGCATCGCCCGTTATTAACATTTACGCTGACGGCTCATTCACGACAACAGACGAGGCGGAAGGAGTCAGTGTAGAGCGACTCAGTGAAGGTGTTTATAAGATTACCGGTTGTCAGGGTATGCACCCGGATGCAGCCTGGAACGGCATAGACGGAGGGATTGCTAACCCTAAATGCCGCAATGACAAAGCGTTGCTGTGGAACAATTATGAAGTAGATGAAGATGGTTCTATCACGGTTCACACATTCCACCGTGTACACCCCGATGCTATGCCGTTTGCACAGAACAGGCTGACACTCGACAAAGAGCCGTTTGACCCTAAGAAGGGGCACAAGCTGGAAGACACCTGGCCGGATCAATCGCCTATCGACGTGCCGCACGGTCTATTCATTCAAGTGCGCGTTAACATGCCTGAGAGTGAAGAACCGAAACTAGCAATCATAAGCAGCAATGTTTACTGTAATACTGTCAGCCCAACCGCTTAAATCGTATTTAAATACACGTTGCTATGCAAAATCACTGGTTTATCAATAACAGGTGCTGGCATTTGCACTCGAACATCAACCCATCGCCCATCTGGAATATCAACTGGTTGACCGTTTTCAATGCCATCTATATTGTTTTGTGCAAATTTAGGTGAGTCCTGATGTGTGCGGTGATACGTTTTAATAATGATAGAACCGTCTGATTCAACACTCGAATTTACCCAAATTAGCGGCTGTTTATTGCTGTCGGTCGGTATCTCAATACCACCATCGATACCGCCCCACGCAGGATCAGAATTGAATCCCAGGCAACCAGAAACGCGGTAAATGCCAACATCAACACGCTCAGTTAGAACGCCCATGGCTTCATCTGTTAACTCGCTAGTACCATCAGAAAATAATTTTACGACTGGGGACGCAGCTTTATAGAACCCATTTGCGTCTACAGTGGCATTACCACCTGTGACGAGGATGTTTCCGTCTGTCGGAATGGCAAGTCGTGCAACACGCTGTCCTGTTGTTGAACCTGAACCATCACGGGCAAGAAAAGTAAGACCTGTGCCGCTAGCAGTTGTTTCTATTTTTGTTAAGCGCCCCACTGAAGATGAAGGGATTGATAATGATTCCATTAACAAACCAGCAAACCCTGAGCGGACATTTTTAAGAACGCCGCGAATGTCGATATATTTTTGTTCATCGGAGGTAATAATATTAATGTGACCAGCATCGGAAACGCCTACATAATTATTACCCCCAACATTATTACAAAAACGTATTTCCCCAGCAGTACCTTTGCCTAACCACCAGTGTGGGTTATTATTAAACAAATTACCACGTAGAATGTAATTACTTCCATCTGCAAATTGCTTTAAAATAATTTGCTCTGGAGAGTTTCTACTAAATGTTTTTATACCAGATACTAGTTGAGAAGTATCAAGCGTCATTGGATTGGATAGATTGCTATTATCCCACACCTCTTTCCATGGCGTAGTGGCATCCTCTGGCGCGGCAACTGTTGACCATCTATATCTTAATTTTCCCGGCGTACCACCCTGCTGTTCACTAGTTACAAACACCTGAACACGACGCCCAACGCCGTTGTAGTTCGCCTCAAAACCACAACCAATGCCGTTCAGTCCTAAATACTTCAGTGAATCAGACCCTTTAGACATGGCTATAAATTGATTACGACTCGTTGGTAAAACATCAGTCTGTAAACCAACTCCCCAAGCACCGTTAATTAAAATAGAACCAAGAGTGGGGTCATAGGGAGTAGTCTGCACGTCATGCACAGCCCCGTCTTTCAAACCCAGGTTTGCGCGAA
>NZ_JBJYIN010000034.1:0-3145 GCF_046237015.1 Pectobacterium hainanensis | reverse complement strand
ATGAGTCTCTCAAATAATCGCAGCGCGATGATGTTGATTTATTCAAGACATCTTCGGGTTGTGAGGTTAAGCGACTAAGCGTACACGGTGGATGCCTAGGCAGTCAGAGGCGATGAAGGGCGTGCTAATCTGCGATAAGCGTCGGCAAGGTGATATGAACCGTTATACCCGACGATACCCGAATGGGGAAACCCAGTGTGTTTCGACACACTATCATTATGTGAATACATAGCGTAATGAGGCGAACCGGGGGAACTGAAACATCTCAGTACCTCGAGGAAAAGAAATCAACCGAGATTCCCCCAGTAGCGGCGAGCGAACGGGGAAGAGCCCAGAACCAGAATCAGTTTGTGTGTTAGTGGAAGCGTCTGGAAAGTCGCACAGTAAAGGGTGATAGTCCCGTACACAAAAATGCACAGGCTGTGAGTTCGATGAGTAGGGCGGGACACGTGTTATCCTGTCTGAATATGGGGGGACCATCCTCCAAGGCTAAATACTCCTGACTGACCGATAGTGAACCAGTACCGTGAGGGAAAGGCGAAAAGAACCCCGGCGAGGGGAGTGAAATAGAACCTGAAACCGTGTACGTACAAGCAGTGGGAGCATCCTTTAGGGTGTGACTGCGTACCTTTTGTATAATGGGTCAGCGACTTATATTCTGTAGCAAGGTTAACCGAATAGGGGAGCCGCAGGGAAACCGAGTCTTAACTGGGCGTTAAGTTGCAGGGTATAGACCCGAAACCCGGTGATCTAGCCATGGGCAGGTTGAAGGTTGGGTAACACTAACTGGAGGACCGAACCGACTAATGTTGAAAAATTAGCGGATGACTTGTGGCTGGGGGTGAAAGGCCAATCAAACCGGGAGATAGCTGGTTCTCCCCGAAAGCTATTTAGGTAGCGCCTCGTGAACTCATCTTCGGGGGTAGAGCACTGTTTCGGCTAGGGGGTCATCCCGACTTACCAACCCGATGCAAACTGCGAATACCGAAGAATGTTATCACGGGAGACACACGGCGGGTGCTAACGTCCGTCGTGAAGAGGGAAACAACCCAGACCGCCAGCTAAGGTCCCAAAGTCATGGTTAAGTGGGAAACGATGTGGGAAGGCCTAGACAGCCAGGATGTTGGCTTAGAAGCAGCCATCATTTAAAGAAAGCGTAATAGCTCACTGGTCGAGTCGGCCTGCGCGGAAGATGTAACGGGGCTAAACCATGCACCGAAGCTGCGGCAGCGACGCTTAGGCGTTGTTGGGTAGGGGAGCGTTCTGTAAGCCTGCGAAGGTGGCCTGTGAGGGCTGCTGGAGGTATCAGAAGTGCGAATGCTGACATAAGTAACGATAATGCGGGTGAAAAACCCGCACGCCGGAAGACCAAGGGTTCCTGTCCAACGTTAATCGGGGCAGGGTGAGTCGACCCCTAAGGCGAGGCCGAAAGGCGTAGTCGATGGGAAACAGGTTAATATTCCTGTACTGGGTGTGACTGCGAAGGGGGGACGGAGAAAGCTAGGTTATCCGGGCGACGGTTGTCCCGGTTTAAGCGTGAAGGTGGGCATTGCAGGTAAATCCGTAATGCTGTTAACACTGAGGCGTGATGACGAGTCACTACGGTGATGAAGTAACCAATGCTACGCTTCCAGGAAAAGCCTCTAAGCTCCAGGTCACATCGAATCGTACCCCAAACCGACACAGGTGGTCAGGTAGAGAATACTCAGGCGCTTGAGAGAACTCGGGTGAAGGAACTAGGCAAAATGGTGCCGTAACTTCGGGAGAAGGCACGCTGGATTTGGTGAAGTCCCTCGCGGATGGAGCTGAGACCAGTCGCAGATACCAGCTGGCTGCAACTGTTTAATAAAAACACAGCACTGTGCAAACACGAAAGTGGACGTATACGGTGTGACGCCTGCCCGGTGCCGGAAGGTTAATTGATGGGGTCAGCCGCAAGGCGAAGCTCTTGATCGAAGCCCCGGTAAACGGCGGCCGTAACTATAACGGTCCTAAGGTAGCGAAATTCCTTGTCGGGTAAGTTCCGACCTGCACGAATGGCGTAATGATGGCCAGGCTGTCTCCACCCGAGACTCAGTGAAATTGAACTCGCTGTGAAGATGCAGTGTACCCGCGGCAAGACGGAAAGACCCCGTGAACCTTTACTATAGCTTGACACTGAACCTTGAGCCTTGATGTGTAGGATAGGTGGGAGGCTTTGAAGTGTGGACGCCAGTCTGCATGGAGCCAACCTTGAAATACCACCCTTTAATGTTTGATGTTCTAACGTGGGCCCCTAATCGGGGTTGCGGACAGTGTCTGGTGGGTAGTTTGACTGGGGCGGTCTCCTCCCAAAGCGTAACGGAGGAGCACGAAGGTTAGCTAATCCTGGTCGGACATCAGGAGGTTAGTGCAAAGGCATAAGCTAGCTTGACTGCGAGAGTGACGGCTCGAGCAGGTGCGAAAGCAGGTCTTAGTGATCCGGTGGTTCTGAATGGAAGGGCCATCGCTCAACGGATAAAAGGTACTCCGGGGATAACAGGCTGATACCGCCCAAGAGTTCATATCGACGGCGGTGTTTGGCACCTCGATGTCGGCTCATCACATCCTGGGGCTGAAGTAGGTCCCAAGGGTATGGCTGTTCGCCATTTAAAGTGGTACGCGAGCTGGGTTTAGAACGTCGTGAGACAGTTCGGTCCCTATCTGCCGTGGGCGTTGGAAGATTGAGAGGGGTTGCTCCTAGTACGAGAGGACCGGAGTGAACGCACCACTGGTGTACGGGTTGTGATGCCAATTGCATTGCCCGGTAGCTAAGTGCGGAAGAGATAACCGCTGAAAGCATCTAAGCGGGAAACTTGCCTCGAGATGAGTCTTCCCTGGGTACTTGATGCCCCTGAAGGGCCGTTGAAGACGACGACGTAGATAGGCTGGGTGTGTAAGTGCAGTGATGCATTGAGCTAACCAGTACTAATGACCCGAGAGGCTTAACCTTACAACACCGAAGGTGTTTTGAGAGATGATGACTCGTAGAAACATGTATTGATACTCAGCTTGTTCGAAGATTGGTTCTGATGGTTGTGCGAGAGGGAAAGCAAAGCATAACGATTAGAATAAAACAGAATTTGCCTGGCGGCGATAGCGCGGTGGTCCCACCTGACCCCATGCC
>NZ_JBJYIN010000033.1:0-3249 GCF_046237015.1 Pectobacterium hainanensis | reverse complement strand
CAGTAAGGCCCGTAGATAAACTGCCAGTCAGTCGCTTAACTGACTGGCATTACTCCATTGGAGGTGGTTTTTTTTATCTTGAATTTGCGTTATTTGGGCCATTGAACCGATGCTGATAAGATAAGCTACCTGAGTAATCAAATGATTAGCCGAGAGGATGTGATTTGAGTTTGGAGGACCAGTTAACCAGATGGGGCACGGTTATTTGTCTAAGCCTGACGCTTTTTATCGCGGGCTGCTCCAGCAATAAATCACCGAATTACGGCACGTTCAGCGGATCGGTCTATACGGTAAAGCGTGGTGATACGCTATATAAAATTTCTCGTATGACTGGTACCAGCGTGACAACACTGGCTCGTATGAATGGTATCTCAGCGCCTTATACATTGCAGGTCGGGCAGCGTGTTCGTGTGAAAAGCGGCGGTGCGGTGAAGAACACTGACACGGCACGTAAAACTGGCACCACGACGCGCTCCACGGCAAGCGTTTCAAAATCACCACCACCACCGGTAGGGCAACGCTGCTGGCGCTGGCCGACGTCGGGCAAAGTGATCCTTCCTTATTCAGACGCTGATGGCGGTAATAAAGGTATTGATATCGCGGGGCAGCGTGGACAGCCTATCTATGCGGCAGGTGCAGGCCGTGTCGTTTATGTCGGCGATCAGTTGCGTGGTTACGGTAACCTTATCATGATCAAGCACACGGAAGATTACATCACAGCTTATGCCCATAACGACACCACTCAGGTGAACAATGGGCAGCAGGTTAAAGCCGGTCAGAAGATTGCCACGATGGGGAATACAGGAACGGAGTCGGTACGCTTGCATTTCCAGATTCGCTATCGCGCAACGGCCATCAATCCACTGAATTATTTGCCGCCGCAGGGGAGCCAGCCTTCCTGCTGACGGGATGGCAACCGCTTATAATTCCACCGGTTAGTGGTGGGAGGGGGTTGCCATCAAGAGCCGGAAGCTTATAATGCTAAGCGCACATCTATGCGAGTGTAGTTCAATGGTAGAACGAGAGCTTCCCAAGCTCTATACGAGGGTTCGATTCCCTTCACTCGCTCCAAAAATACTTCCTCTGAAGTTCCCCAAAGTCCATAAAACCCAGTAAATACGCCGTATTAAGCCATTTCTATGGTGTTTTATGGTCTACTCAAGTACCCTGAAATCCATCTATCTTTGGGGGTATATCTGGGGGTATTGATACTTGCACCCCTGAAAAATACCCCCAAGTGCATCAATACAGGATGGAGAAATACCCCCAATGAAACTGAATGCCAAGCAGGTAGAGGCCTGCAAGCCAAAGGAAAAAGCGTATAAGTTAGCTGATGGCGGCGGATTGTACTTGTTGATCAATCCGAACGGCTCGAAGTATTGGCGCCTCAAATACCGTGTTGCCGGCAAAGAAAAATTACTGGCTATCGGCGTATATCCTGATGTCTCGTTAGCAAAAGCCAGAGAAAAAAGAAATGCTGCACGGCAGGTCGTTATCGAGGGCGGCGATCCCAGCCAGAACAAACAGCAAGAAAAGTTAGCCCGACAAGGTGAAAGTGAAGGGACATTCGAGAAGATTGCGCGTGAGTGGTATCAACGGCGTTATGACCGATGGTCAGAATCTTATCGCAAGGAGATGATGGCAACCTTTGAGGTTGATGTTTTTCCCTTCATTGGACACCGGCCAATTGCGGAAATTAAGCCGCTGGAATTAATGGCTGTGTTATCTAAGCTGGAACAGCGCGGTGCCACCGAGAAAATGCGCAAGGTGCGCCAGCGCTGTGGTGAAGTGTGGAAATATGCAATTGTAACGGGTAGGGCTGAGTATAACCCTGCACCAGATCTCGCCAGCGCGATGACGCCGCATAAACGAGAGCATTATCCACATCTTAACGTTATTGAGTTGCCTGAGTTTTTGCAGACTCTGACCAGTTACAGCGGCAGTATGCAAGTGAAATTGGCTATGAAGCTGTTAATTCTCACAGGAACGCGGCCAGGTGAATTACGTCAGGCTGAATGGGCAGAAATTGATTTAGATAAGGCACTATGGGAAATACCGGCTTCAAAAATGAAGATGCGGCGTTCTCACATGGTTCCTCTATCTTCTCAGGCCGTAGATATTTTAAAGCAGATGCAGCCAATTAGTGGACGTTACCAGTATGTTTTCCCAGGGCGTATCCAGTCTACAAAACCGATCAGTGAGATGACGCTTAATGTGTTGATCCGGCGTATTGGCTATGGGGGTAGGGCTACAGGCCACGGCTTCCGGCATACAATGAGCACAATTCTTCATGAGCAGGGTTTTAATACCGCTTGGATTGAGATTCAACTTGCTCATGTTGATAAAAATAGCGTTCGTGGTACGTATAACCATGCGCAGTATCTGGATGGTCGCCGGGATATGTTGCAGTGGTATTCGGATTACATGGAAAATTTAGAATATAGACAAAATGTTGTTATTGGCGGATTCCGTAAACCAGCATAGCGTGGAAGGATATTTAAATGTCTAATTTTAAGGAAATGGACGCTTTTGAGCGGTTCACTAAACTTAAGGGTGTTACCGCTCAAGAAATGGCTTTGGCGATTTTAGGTATCAATCCATTTACTGATCCAAAAGATATACCTAAAGATATAGAAAAAGATGTTTCTCAACTGCGAACGATATTGAGACAAAATGCAGGGAGTAATATAAATAGCAACTTACAACATAATGAAAGGATTGATGCAACAATATACTTTGCCGAATCTTATAAATTCATTAATACTGATGATATGCCAAAACCTATTTTTGATAAATGTCATGAAGTAATTAATAACATGGCGCGAGAGATTGGCTGGAAAGAGAAATTATTAAAATATGGTGATGATGAACTCATTGAATATGGTCGTTCTATTAGAAAAAGTGGCCGTGGTATTTACCGTAAAGAACATGAAAAAGAAAATACAGATAAGTTATTAGCTTTGTTGATTATGTTATTGGCTGATAAGCTAGGAAATAAATATGGAACAGCGAAAGAGCCATCAAAGCGTGAAATTTACAGGGATTTAGTTAGTCTTGCTGAGAAAGAGGGCGTGTCCTTAAAGGGAATAAAAGAATCATCTTTTTATAATAAAGTCAAAAAATCGTTTAATTCCCTCTTCTCTGAATAACCCTGATCTGGCCTTATGCTTAGGCCAGATATGAAGCATAAATTCTAACCAATAACCAATAACCAATAACCAATAACCAATAACCAATAACCAATAACCA
>NZ_JBJYIN010000031.1:0-15048 GCF_046237015.1 Pectobacterium hainanensis | reverse complement strand
TCGATATTCGATATTCGATATTCGATATTCGATATTCGATATTCGATATTCGATATTCGATGATAATTTTCCTGTACCTCTCCATATGATAATAATCTTACTTTAGGCTTCCATGTCAACCCTGAGTTATCTGGCGTTATTATAACATTAATACTTTCTTTACCAATAGCACCTCCAGCGATGAAAATAAAAGCAACATGTTTTTTATTAACATTCGCCTTAGGTAAGTATTCAGATTCGGGTTGAAAATGAGGGGGTTTGTTTTTACAAGATGAAATAAAAAATAAAAGAATAATCAATATTTTTCTCATGATTATCTAATTGGTTTAAAAACCAGCCCTCCAAAAACATGTTTATTAAAGTAACTTAACGCTTTATCACCCTCACTTACAACTAATACAAAAACGATATCAACATTGCACACTTAAAAAACACAACATCTTAGCTTATCGATAATTAAAATTTCAGAGGTAAAAGATAAAACCGTAATAATTAAATATTACTTCACTTTCTTTAACTCGCCTTTTGAGTATTTATATTGCGTGCCATCACCAAAATTAACCAATGCATTATCCTGATCTATCCAGTCAGTCAATAGCAAGCCGGAATTTGAGTTATTGGTATACATCGGTCCTACCCCAATAGGTGTTTTCCCCGTGAAGTCAAACAAATAATAGGCGTAACATTGCGTAACATCCTCAGGATGAGCACACCCTTCAAGAATAGAAGCATAAACCACCGTACGTTTTATTTTTCCATTCACATCCTGTTCATTATTTTTAACAGGATTGACTAACATACCCTTATAGAAACTTCCATTTATAATATAAAAAGGAATGTTATTTAATAATACACGGGTGTTTTCCCCTGATGGCACAAACGTTAACGCTCCCATAACTGTATCAATACCTGGATTACTTTTTCCCGAGGATTTCTCTTTATTTCTCTCTTTGGCGGTATACCCACCATCAATCATCGTCACTTTTCCATTTTCATAACGAAACTGACTATCATCATCAAAGCCAAATACAGCGTTCTTTTTTCCCCATGAGGTCCAAGTTAAATTAGATTGTGTATCTGCTGGATAAAATGCATTACTAATAATCAATTTATCTTGTGAGAAATCAAGAACAATATACATATTACAATTCAATTTAACAATACCATCAACGCAGGGAGTTGGGGAGGAGTAACCCATAATTGTTTTATTAAGCATAGGTTTTTTATTTTTATCATACACAAAAATTTGATCTCCGCTAAAACTGAAATATGAAGTTATCGCTTCATAAATTAGAGTTTCATTCAAATATATTTTTGCGCTCCCCCCAGAAGAAGAGTCAATAACACTAAGCACACCTAGCTTAGTTTGCTTACACACACGACTATGTTCAACGCACCCACCATCAGCATACGCATGGCCAATTAAAAGGAAAAAAAACATAAACCATTTCATACTCGCCCCTACAGTTTAATTAGCACATTGTCGATCGATACATCTTCAAGCTTTATGGTGTGTAATAATTCATCACAATAAAAATTATCCAATTTAATTATGCCATTCATAAATCCGACCAACCACATTCTATGCGCTTTAATAAAACTATTTCCATTATTGTGATAACGTTCGATTGCACTCGGTTTTTCAACCTGAGCAATTAGTAATTTCTTCGCACGTTCTTCTGTGATTTTATTCCTGATAAAAAGTATCGTATCTGCCAGACCAAGATGGTGTGTCAGATAAATAACCTTGGCTTTTTCGGCATCGTTCAGGCCGTCAATATTAAATCCTGACTTTTTCAATCCCGCCAAATTAGCCACGCCGTAATCAACTGCTGCCATAATGGCATATAATGGTTCAAAGCGTTTGTTCAGCCATTTCTGGACATTCTCCGTCGCATTTACTGGATAAGGGGTCGAGCCAGAGAAATCACGCTTCGCTCCCATTTCTGCCAGTGTTCTCCACACACCTTCTTCCACCTTGAACTTATCTTCCAGAACGATGCTTCCATCTTTATCCAGTATCTTTTGACCATACCTATTCAGGCGAGGACGCTTCTCCAATAATCCATAAACTTTTGCTTTCTCATTTAGAAACGTTCCATCCCTAAACGTTTCGCCCACCCATGTGCCATTTAAAAATTGCGTCATTCCGGTGGCTGAACTACGGTAATAGATTGAGTGATCCCCTTTTTTACTCAATTCTTTCATTTTTTCATAATTCAACGCAACAGATTTCGGATACCAGACACCTTCCTTCCTCGCCGATTCGGCATTAATCACCGCAGCAATCGCCTGAGGCAGAATACTACTCCGCGTTGATGCAGCGATAATCTCATCCCAATAAATAATATTCTTTCCTAACGAGAGATTATAATCGTTTGGACAAGTGTGTTTTAGATCTAACCGTGGTTCACCCGACTCATCACGTCTGACTATCACCGTATTGATTTTTTGTTTCTCATCATCAACTCCCGGTTCCCCCTTTATTGCCATACTTGTCCCACGAATTCTCACTTTGGGGCTGGATATAAGCACAGCTGTTTTCCCTTCCATTGGCGTAAATTTTGCCACTTCTTTACTTTTGCCCGTTACACTGGAAACCCATACGCTTAATTCTGATGTTTTTTGCTGCACAAAATCACGAATTTTTCCTGAACCATCGGTAAGAAAATCGTAAGTTTCACCGGTAAATGTGACAATTTTAACCCTCAACCCCTCAATAGGTTTTTCCAGTAAATCCTCAAATGTGAAAGAAAGCGTACATACATCCCTTTTCATCTCTTTTTCTTTATTACTTAGATCATCCTGCTCTAGGATAATCTCCTTTTTCGGTAACTTAATAACCTGACCGGGATAAATTAAAGAGGGATTATCAATATGATTTGATATGGCTAATATATCTACCGTATATCCATATTTAGCAGCGATCTTGCTTAGCGTATCTCCTCTTTTAACAATAATTTTCTCTTCTGTTGGATTAAGTGATTCAATGTTATCCAAAGGAACCGGTTTATATTCAGGATCAAAGGAGCATTTCCAATTTGCAGACCAACCGAGTAATCCATCATAAGGAGTCGGCTTATCCTGGGGTTTATCGAATAAAGGGAGTTTATCCGTCATATATTATCTTCCATTGAGAAGGGCTTAAAAACCAAATTCTTAGACTTCACACCATTAATTCCTTTTATGACTGTAAATAGATGATTTGATTCTGGTCCAAAAACAGGTAATTCAGGTACCGATAATTTAAAACTCGCGGCCCCCATCTTCTGCACTACCGTCGCTTTCGCCGTGACATTATTCGGTGCCGCCAGTTCGATATTCCCTTGCTTCAGCCGGATGTAACCCCCGCCACAATTCAGCGTCAGTTCTTCTTTCGCTGTTATGATTACGCGTCCCGCTTCGCTGCTTACCGTCAACCCTTGTTGCGCCAACATATCCAGCGCATCACTTTGCGCCTGTATCTCCACTTTGCCCGCGCCCGCAAACAACTTCATACCCATACGGTGCACAAACAAACTCAGCTTTTCCCTCACCGATACCCGTAAATCCTTGCCCACACTAATATCTGTGTCTTCCCCTGACGTCCCTATCAGATTCTCACCCGCCGACAACTGCACGCTCGAGGGCGTCACCTGCGCGATACCCGATGGTGCCGACAACAACAGCACCGACGCCTTCAAACCCGCCAGCTTTTCCTCCATCAACTGCGTCTGTAACTTCACATCCGCCAGCTCTGCTCGCGCCGCTTCCGCCGCATAACGTAATCCCGACGCCACTTCCCGCGCCTGCGTCAGCACCGACAATGCTCCCGACATATCCAGTACGTCACCACCCGCCTGACCCTGTTCATCCGCACTGATAAATATTCCTTTACCCGCACGTATCGCGCCCCAATCATCCGTGCGCAGCTCAAATCCCTCGCCTCGCTGCTGACGGCCACTGTCTACCAGATGACCCAGGTTCAGCTGGCTCTTGCCCCCGTACTCCGTGCTCAGCTTGATGTGCTCTTTCCCTCGCTCATCATCCAACCGCAGCTTGTTGTTCGACGGCGTTCGGATAACGTTCCGCTTGTTGTTCTCCTGCGTCACGTGGTCCGGGTGCCGTGAATCATGCAGGGCATACGCGATATACGGCCGGTCCGGGTTACCTTCTTCAAACGCTATCGCCACTTCCGTTCCGTCCAGCAGCGGCAGGTGGAAACCATAGGTTTCTCCCGCGTACGGCTTCGCCAGCCGCACCCACAGGCTTTCATAACCCGCCTTCCAGCTGTCCCGGTCGAAGTCCATCTTCACCCGGTAGCGTCCCATCCCGTCCAGCCACGCATACGTGTCATGCTTGTTCACGCTGCTCACTCGCGCCGGCACCGTCCCCGCTATCACCGGCCGCGCCAGCAACGCCGGACGATAGCACACCGTTTCCCGGTACGGCATCGCCGTAAAGCTCACTTCATAGCTGCTGTCTCGCCCCGCCCTTTCCACCGTCACCGAGGTAATTACCAGCCCCGACTGCATCACGCCGGGGATATCCCCCGTCACGTCTACCAGTTGTCCCGGTGCCAGCAATACCGAGGTGCTCTTCCCGCTCACCACCTGCTGACCGTTCAACGCTCGCTCATGGTGCAGTCGTGCGTAGAAGGCCCCACTTTCGGTCTCCTCACCCTTGCCCGCCGCCCGGTAGTTCGCACTATAACGGTACGTTTCACCCGTCATCGGGTCGTCCGCCGCCACCGCTTCCGTGACCTGCATCCCGCTTAAGGCCGTCCGGTAGTTGTAATCCTGATGGACCACGCTCCCCGTCACCGTACGGTGCGAGACTTCCAGCCCCCATACCGCTTCTGCCCCGTTCGCGTCCAGCCCCGACGGCAATCTCAACGGCAGGCTCGCCGTCTTCACGTAGTGCTGCTGGTCGTCAAAGAACACCACCACGTCACGGTTCAGCCGTGCATCCATCTCAAAACGGTAACCGATACCCACTTCCGACAGCAGTCGGCTGATAAACGTCAGGTCGCTCTCGCCCCACTGGCACACGTACTCCCTCACCGGGTAATCGTTCACCAGTTGAAACAGAAAATCGCTCCCCGTGAAATCATGACGCTCACGCAGCACCTGCTCGACTATCGCCACCACCGACTGGTTCTGGTAAATCGCGTGATAGCGACTGTGGTCCAGTTGCGCCAGTCGCGGCACCAGCGTCACCGCATAACGCGTCTCATCCACCGAGCGTGACAACCGGGTAAACGTACTCACCACCCCGTGTACCTTGCGCAACGGCCCCATCGCGGGCAGGACGCCATAGGTGTTCATCGGCGGCGCGTTAAAGGTCAGCGTTGAAACCTGATTGAGCATCGTCGACGCCTGAATATCCGGCTCCGGACTGGTAAAGGTGATGTGGTAGACATACGGCTGACTCAAATACGCTTCGGCACTGAAATGCAGTACCGACAGCGGTGCACTCTCCTCGCCTACGGTAAGCTGATAGCGGGCGTGATCGGACAGCAGCAGACTGCTGGTCTTCGTGAGCAGATCGGGCATGGCGATTATTCCTTATCGTCAGTAAACGTAAGCGATATCCCTTCTTCGTCACTAAATCCCAATGTCACCGCTGAAGGTTTACCCTGTTGGGCCATCCGTTGCAGTAACGCCTGAGACAATACCGGCAATATCTGCTGATTCAGAAGGCTATCAATATTACGCGCGCCGGTATCTGGCAGCAGACAAGCGCTAACTAACGTGTCATACAATCCCTCTTCCACCGTACACCGCAATCCATAATGGCGTTGCAAGCGTGTCGTCACCTGAGCAAGTTTGATCTCAACAATACGGCGTAATGCCACCTGTGCCAGTGGGCGATAAATCACCGTTTGGAAACGAGCCAGCAGTGCGGGTTGGAAATGATCGCGCAGGATAGGACGCAGTAATTCATGCAGTACGCTGTTTGAAGAATCAGGTTGCGCTTCAAGCAATGCCATTAACTCATCGCTACCCAGATTGGAGGTCATCAGGATCACGGTGTTACGGAAATCGATCTCCCGCCCTTCACCATCACGCATGAAACCGCGATCGAACACCTGATAGAAAATGTTCAATACGTCACGATGCGCTTTTTCTACTTCATCCAGCAATACCACACTGTAAGGACGTTTTCGTACGGCTTCGGTTAATACGCCACCCTGTCCGTATCCGACATAACCTGGAGGCGAACCTTTGAGTTGAGAAACCGTGTGGGCTTCCTGATATTCGGAGAGATTTATCGTGATCAGTGCTCTATCACCGCCGAACAAGCTATCAGCCAGTGCCAATGCCGTTTCCGTTTTTCCCACACCGCTGGGGCCAACCAACAAAAAGACGCCCAACGGCCCATTTTCAGATGTTAAGCCCGTTTTTGCCGCTCGCAGACGCTGAGCAATCTCATTTAGCGCATGATCCTGACCAATCACGCGTTCACCAAGTTGGTGCTCCATGTGCAGCAGATCGGCTTGTTCATCCTTGAGTAGGCTGCCAAGCGGCACGCCTGTCCAATCCGCAATCACTGTTGCCACAGTACGGACATCCACATCCAGCGACAGCAGAGGCTCATTTGCCTGTAGTTGAGTGAGTTCCTGCAACAAATCGGCCAGTTTCTGCGGCGCTACCGCTTGCTGACGTGCCTCCAGTATGCTCAGCGCCAGCGCTTTTTCCCGTTCATACTGCTGCCTGAGTTGCTCATATCGCGTCTCGATTTCGGCACGTTGTGGTGCAATTGCCGCCAAACGTTCAGCGTCAACGCCAGGCAACACAGACTGATCCTGCTCAATGGCCTGCTGTTCCAGCAATAACGCAGAAAGTTGAGCATTAAGCTGAACCAAGGCTTCCGGTTGCGTATCCAGGCTCATACGTACACGAGCACTGGCCGTATCCAGCAGATCAACCGCCTTATCGGGCAACTGACGTCCGGTGAGGTAACGGCGAGATAGCGTTACAGCGGCCTGCACCGCGCTGTCCTGAATATGAACCCCATGATGCAAGGCATAGCGCGCTTTCAACCCTCGCAACATCAGGCAGGCTCGGGCATCGTCAGGTTCATCGACCTTCACCATTTGAAAGCGTCGTTCCAACGCCGCATCTCGTTCAAAATACTGCTTATATTCAGACCAGGTAGTTGCCGCAATCGTGCGCAATTCGCCACGGGCTAAGGCCGGTTTCAACAGGTTAGCGGCATCTGCACCTCCCGCCTGATTCCCTGCACCAATAATCGTATGTGCTTCATCAATAAATAACAGAACGGGTTCCGGCGATTGCTGAACGGCATTAATGACATTTTTTAATCGTTGTTCAAATTCGCCTTTTACACCGGCGCCAGCCTGTAACAATCCCAAATCCAATGTACGCACACTGACTGTTTTCAAGCTATCCGGCACATCACCTTGCGCGATCCGTAACGCTAATCCTTCCACCAATGCCGTTTTGCCTACCCCCGGCTCACCAACCAAAATCGGGTTGTTTTTGCGACGGCGTGACAAAATGTCAATCATCTGCCGAATTTCACTGTCTCGACCAAAGACCGGATCAATTTGATCGGCTCGCGCTTTTGCCGTTACATCCTGTGTAAATTTATCCAACACGGCCTGTAACGCTTCATTGAGTGTTTTCGCGGCTACGATTTTTTTTGACTCCGGGGAAGCCGTTCCTGATGCCTTGTCTTCTGTCGCTGAATCTGTCGTCATCGACGCTTCGTGCTGCTGTTTCTCTGGATTTTCTTCAGATTGCTCATCCAACAGCGGGCGCAATCGTTCCAGTTGACTGCTTGTCAGACTGAGGAGCGGCCAGGCATCCTGTGCCTGTAGCCAGGCTGGTTGATTAATCAACGCCTGTAGTAAGTGCGCGGAACGGATCGACTCACTGTTAGCCTCTAGCGAGGCGATCAGCCACGCTGATTGCAGAATGCCGCACAAGGGCTTTGATAACTGAGGTTTCCCCTTTACCGACCGGGGTAACGCATCTAACCGGGATAGCAGTGCCTGCCATAAAGCATCTAAATCCCATTCATAACGGCGAGCAATGACGGTTAAATCCCCTTCGCCATCTTCCAGTAGTTTGAGTAACCAGTGCTCAATCGTAATTTCAGCATGAGCCCGTGTTTGGCATAACGCTGCCGCCGCATCCAGGGCGGCCGCACAATAAGGGTTTAAGCGTCGCAGCAAAGAAGTAGAAGCGATATCCATAATGTTCTCTTTATCATGAGATGACGTGTCGCCATAGCTACCGCACGGGCGATGATGGTCCCGTATTGTGTAACCTCAGCTTGTCTTTTCCTGTCAGGCAGGAAGGGGGGAATAATTTGACCGGCGAACCCGTCTAACGCACATGGTCGATAGTCAGCCCCGCCTTTTGTTTATGTGGCGAGGCTGACCAAACGACTTACACGGCATGCCACCCGTCAGGCGACATACACATCATTAAGCCTGAGCGCGTTCGTTCCATGCGTCAGAGTGGATGATGTTGCCGTCTTTAAACGTCCAGGTGATTTTTTCGTAACGGAATTCAATCACTTCCAGGTGATTATGCTTCTCCTTTGAGGGGTCTTTGATGTCGTGCATCAGCGGTGCGACACGCACAACTTTCACGTTTTCCAATGTGGTGTTGAAGTACTCTTTTTCCTGACCAGCATCGTCAATGGTATACCACTTGATTTCAGCAGATTTCAGCGTTTGACCAGAAGTCACAGCCTTATAAAGATAAGGAGTTGAAGAATCGACTTCTTTAGTGAACACTACCGGAGCGTGCACACGGGTACCGGTCAGTTTGCCAGTGTTGTTATCAGTCGGGATGTGCAGGGAATGTTCCAATGCAACAATTTCGATGCTGCCTTCACGGTTCTGGACGTTTACAGATCCTTTGATGTCAGCACCGCCGTCATCTTTTAACCACAGATATGCGGGAATTGCCATAGTATTGCTCCTGTTTACTTACTGTGTAATGTCGCCTGCACTGGCGACGAGGGTGGTGAGCCTGATCCAGAGGCTGGCAGCTGGCAGGCTGCGGCATCTGGCACCAGACTGATTTCTACTCTGCGGTTAGCATCGCGCCCCGCAGCAGTATCATTGGTGGCGACCGGCCGTGTTGCACCATAACCTTGTACCGCAAAGCAGGTTGGTGGCACGTCGCTGGTCTCCAGCATCCAATTTCGAACCGACTCTGCCCGGGCCAGAGAGAGCGCCTGATTTGCATCAGCATTCCCGGTAGAATCCGTATGCCCGGCGACTAAAATCAACCAACCCGGCTTAGCTTTAATATCCATCAGAGCACTGACCAACACTTTGGTTGAGTCCGCTTTGAGGCGTGATTGCCCTACATCAAAAAGGGACAGGCTGTCCAACCGCACGACACTGGTTGGCTGTGCTACCAGCTTGAGCTCAGGGACGGCAACCGGCACTGCTTCTTTTTGTGGCGGAGGAACATAGCCATTAATCGCCTGGTAGAGCGGAGCCCGTAGCCCCTCCCCTTGATACAGTCCTAACCCAATACGTACCGGTTCCCCTTCCCGGTGCCACTTCTCCAGCTGTTCCGCTTCTTGTTTTAATGCCCCCAGATGCTGAGCTTTCGCAATGTATTGGTTCATGGCGACAGCGTGATAATCCATCAGTTCAACGCTGACCTTTTTTTGCAATTGATGATTACTCCATGCCGATGTCAGCAGTGCCGCTACGCTGAAAACCGTCAGCATGGTGACGCCATATGCAAAAGCACGACGACGCGGTGTAAAACCAGACTGACGCGGCAACAACCGAAGCATCGCATCAGGAAACGGCAACCCGCGATATTCTTGAGCGGTTTCAGTGCATTCACCAAATACCGAGAGCGTGGTGCGCGATGCAATGTACTGTTGCCACACATTATGCTGTTGCAACACATGCCCCTGAGGCATGGGCTGTGATACAAAACAGAGCGAGACAGCAACAGGGTGGCAAACCGGCGTCGGTTGATCGCTTGCCGCTAGCTCAGGGAACACCTGCTCCTGCAACCATGCCCCCCATGCATCCAGTTCGATCGCCTGTCTAAAACGATCTTGCTGCTCACTTCGTCCTTCCTCGTCAATCCATTCAGAGAGCAAACGCACTGACGCATCTTCACGCCACACGGTCGTCCGGTTGCTACCCGAGGAAAACTCCAGCCATGGGCTATCCATCCCCTGTAAATAGCTGCATAGCAGGCAAGGCACTGAACATCCGGTAAGCTGGCTCAGCCGAGATAGCTGGTAACGGAAGTCCCGCAATAAAGCCTGTAACACTGAGCGATCGACATGCTGTTGAGGATTAAGCACATAGAGCACACTTAACTGCGTCGCCCACTCAGGTCGATGAGTGAGCAGGACCTCACCGTATGCGGGTAAATCATGGTGTTCCGACACTCGCAGGTAGCACCCCTGCGATGTTTCGCGAATATTCTGTTCTCCAAACAGTGAAGGCAGTCCATCACCGCAGACCAGCACAATAGGTTGCCGATAGTGAGATACGGGCAATGCCAGCAGGATGTCGGCAACATCCTGTTGTTTAGCCGTTATTCGAACACGTCGGCCAATCCCTATAACAGCAATCGTTGCAGCACCCAGCGTGGCGAGAAAAGCGAAACCTTTTCCTGCCGGAGAGAGCGGAAGAAAAAACAGGCATAGCCACAGGGTTAAAAATGCCCCTGTACACCACAGTAATTTTTGTAACCCTGCACTCACCTGGCCTGCTCCTTAGCCTTGTTTCACCGAAAATAACTCTGCCAGTGATGCTTCCAGCTGATGGTTTAACCCCCACCAGAGTGCAATGACGATGAGTATCGAAGCACCACACCAGAACCATGGCGAACTTACCAAGCTCCAGTTTTTTGCCCGCCGTCCGCCTGTCAGCAACAACGAGCCTTCCGTTTGAACATCAAACGGCGCGACTCGCTCGCTTAATGCAGCAATCAGTTGATCTCTTGAATGCTGCGGTTGATTCAGGTAACGCCCCTGAAAGCCGAGAAGCAATACGCGATGAAAACACGTTAAGACAGCGATATCCGGCGCAGGCTCATTGAGTACCTGGCGCATACGCTCATATAAACGCTCGCCCGCCTGTAACGTGTTAAAGAAATGAGTTTGCAGCGGCGTCTTCACCCAAACGTCGTATCCATCGTCCAGTTCGCCGTTGATGCCTCTGCGCCCTAACACGGTTTCATCCAACAACGCGCATTGGGCATACACAATGTGCTCAATGCTTTCGTTGCTTAATTGTGCTACGGTCAGTTTTTTACGTGTGTCCTCAACCTGTTGCTGACAACGTTGATAGAGGGCGTCGCCCTGCTCCACCACCGCACCATTGAGGAGTTGCACTACGGTAAGAAAGCTGTCACGTAAAACAGCATCAATTGAAAATATCGTCTTCATGATCTTAATACCGCAAACAGTTCGAGCTGAACATCAGCCAACGTACCAGGAACATAAATCGCACAGCTTCCTGCGTTTAACATCGCCACCGCCGCCGGATGTTGCAGGTCGAAAGCGAAATACAGGTTTTCCAGACGCAACGGAATGGCAGCAGGAACATGACTCAGCGGCAATAACGGAACACCGTTCAGGGCCACGTTGATGATGTTGTTCACATCGTCAGGCGTGCCCACCTTACATAACGCGGGGAACTGTGCCTGTAGTTGATGAGTTGGCAAGCTGGAACGAACCGAAAGATAAAAATCGGCGTCCTCTTTTAACCGACTATCATTCAGCAACCCTTTCCATTGGTTACCACGCACTTTCTCCAACTCAATCACAATAACCCTGGAAGGTAAGCTGGCTTCCAGCAAGGCACTAAGCAATGAGAATAACGGAGGGAAGACGTCGCCCAGATGGGCATGGTTGTAACGAGGGATCGCATCGACATCATGGTCAAGCGAGAAGGTCAACAGCGAACCCGCTAACTTGACCAACTCACGATAAACCAGTTCGGTATGCAATTCAGGCGCGGCGATAAAATCACTCAGTACGGGTTCATAGCTATTTAACGCCGTGAGCAGCCAGAAAAGAGACACATCCGCGACGGCAAAATCGGCCATACGTTGATTACTTTCTCTTCTCATCCCCATTAAACGGCTGCGTTTAGCCCGCAACTGCGCCAGCAGCATCTCCATCTGATTGACCAGTGAAGGCGCTGCGGCTAATGACAATAATGGCGGGATAAATGTCGGATCGACAGTCCATAATCCTTGCGCGTCCCTGACCAGTTTCGCTATCGGGCAAGTAATGTATTCACCGTTCTCTTCGAAACCAAAACGCAAAGAAATTGCATGCCGTTCAACGGCCATGGATTCACTTTCATTGCCGAGGAGATCCTGCACATCGACCCACTCCTGCCGAAAGCGGGTTGGTCGCTCAGAAGCATCCTGCATTTGCTGACAATTGTTTCCGTTCGCATGCAGCAATGGCAAAGCCAGCAACACCTCAGCACTGCGTGTCTCTTCCGGCAGGATTTTAGACAGCTCAAGCGCCGGCGGTAAATCATCAGCCCGATCGGTATCAATCAGCGTGCCATCCTGAAAACGAAGGCACACATGCTGAACTTTCAGGCGATTAAGCCGTAATGCTTCCTGATCCAACTGGGCGTTAAGTACGCCCCATGGATTTACCAGCGACAAATGCGCGATGCAATTGTTGGTATACGCTTCCCAGCGCGCCTGTTGCTGGAACTGTTGCGGGGCAAGAAATGCCCCTTCAGTCCACAGTGGGCGTTGAATCTTCATGATGACTCCCGTCGTCCGAGCTGACTTATGCCTTGGCTTTTGGCATTTGTGATACCAACGAAAGATTGATATCCATTCCTTCTACCTGGAAATGAGGTACGGCATACAGCTTGACGCGGAAGAACCCTGGGTTGTCATCGATATCTTCAACCAGCACTTTTGCTTCACGCAGCGGATGTGACGCCTGTAAGTCATCGGAAGGATCGGTCATTTCGGTCACCAGACCGTTGATCCAATTGTTCAATTCCAATTCCAGCAAGCGACGATCTTTGGTCGTACCAATATTTTCACGCTGAATCAGCTTTAAATAATGGGCAATACGGGAGAGCAGGAAAATGTACGGCAAACGTGAGTTAATTCGACTATTCGCGGTTGCTTCCTTCGTTTCATACAATGCAGGTTTCTGCGCCGAGTTGGCAGAGAAGAAACAGGCATAATCACGATTTTTGTAGTATGACAGCGGAATAAACCCGAGGTTGGCAAACTCAAACTCGCGCGTTTCAGGGATCATGACTTCCGACGGAATTTTTACCTGATTTCCCGTACCAAGATCATACAGATGAATCGGCAAGTCTGTCACCGCACCACCCGCTTGCGGCCCCCGAACCTGAACACACCAACCATTGTTGATAAAACTTTTCACCATATTAGACGCAAAAGAGAAAGAAGCATTCGTCCACAGGTAACGTTCGTGATCCGGGCCCTTCACTTCTTCAACATAGTTGAAGCTACGAACAGGAACCGTATCTGGGCCATAAGGCAAACGAGCCAATACCCGCGGCAACGTCAAACCGATATAACGGGAATCATCGCTTTCACGGAACGATTTCCACTTGATATATTCTGCGCGGTCAAAGTAGTTACCAATATCTTTAATGGCAGCAACCTCTTCCATGGTTTCCTTACCAAAGAACGCCGGCCCTACTGAACCAATGAAAGGCATATGTGCCGCCGCAGAGACTTTGGAGATGTTACGCAACAACGCGATATCCTGCGGGCCGCGATCAAACTCATAGTTGGAGATAATCGACGCAATCGGCTCTCCACCCGGCGTGTCATATTCTTCGATATAAGTTTGGCAATACAGACCGCTCTGAACGATTTCAGGCGCATCTTCAAAGTCCTGACGCAAGTCGTCTTTACTCACATCCAGCACTTCTATTTTCACATTGCGGCGAAAATCAGTCCGATCAACCAGGAATTTCAGTCCACGCCAGATAGATTCCACTTTCTGAAATTCCGGATGGTGCATGACTTCATCAAGTTGGTTACTGATCTGACGATCCAGTTCACTGATATGGCTATCCAGCAGAACTTTATCCAGTCGCTCAATGCGATTGGCTGATTTTTTCAGCAGATTAAGAAATACGCTGACAGCTGCGGTAACACGCTCATCCGCGGACGCATCAGATAAGGCATCGTTATCCTGGAAGACTTCAATATCTTTAAGGCTGGATACCGGACTCAGATTGATTTTTTCAAATAATGATTGGTAAACGCTACCTTCTGAATGCAGCGTTGTCGCTTGTGCTGCGTTATTCACTTCGTTTTCTTGCATAGACATGAGTTAAGATTCCTTTTAGCAACAATCCCAGGCAAAGACTTGCCGATTACGCTTCCTTCGGCGCTAAAGCAGAAAGTTCTGCGCGCAATTCATCACTTAGCGATTCGTCTTTGAGGATGTTTTCAAGCTCGCGACGGAACGTCGCGTTATCGAGCAAATTAGACTTGAGATCGCGTAGTAGATTACGCATAGCCAGTAGTGCTCGTAGTTGAGGAATTTGGCGTGCAACTTGTTCAGGTTCGAAATCTTTTAACTCTTTAAAATCCAGTTTGATACTGGTTTCCGTTCCATCACCAGCCAGGGTATTTGCCACGGCAAGCGTGACCTTGGGGTTAAGATCGGCAAGAACACTATTAAAGTTGTTTTTATTGATCGATACTTTTTCTCTTTCAGATAATGGACGATCTTCCTGACCATTACTGTAATCTCCCATTACCAGCAATTTCAGCGGTAATTCAACCTTCTTTTGTGCTCCGCCAGTATGGAGATCGAGTTTAATATTAACACGTGCGGCCGGCACTTCATTTTGAAAACTATCAGCCATGAACGACTCCCTAATTCACGTTTATATAACTTATGGCAAGTAAGATCGAGCCACTGAATACAGGCGTGGCGCTCGAACTGTGGTGTACCCGTCATACTTTAAATTGCATAAGTATTGACCTACCCTGCAATATAAATTACCCGGGGTATATACCCGTCATACTTCAAGTTGCTTGTGCGTTGGCTGCGCTCACTCACCCG
>NZ_JBJYIN010000003.1:0-290254 GCF_046237015.1 Pectobacterium hainanensis | reverse complement strand
CGGATTTTTACACAGCCACTGGATCGGTCAACCGATCCTTAACTGATCGGCATTAGAGTTATGGGGGAGGTTTTTGGTGTTTTACCCTAGCGCTCATCACGCAGTTGTTTGACCCATTTCGTCATCGTGGAAAGACCAACATCCATAGCCTTAGCAGCGTCAGAGACGGTGTAATTTTGGTCGACAACTAACTGAGCTGATTCGCGTTTGAATTCAGGACTAAAATTTCTTCTTTTCATTGATGCACCTGTGTTGTTCTGAGGTGAGCATATCACCTCTGTTCAGGTGGCCAAATTTAGTGTGCCACTACAGTATGAGTCGTCGTGGTAACTGTCACGATAACGCAGTTGCAGAAAGCTTTTTCCAGCTACTGAAGCGTGAACGGATAAAGAAAAAGATCTACGGAATGAGAGAAGAATCCCGAAGCGATATTTTTGATTACATCGAAATGTTTTATAACAGTAAGCGTTGGCATGGATCGAGCGATCAGATATCACCAGCTGAATATGAAAACCAATACTATCAACGGCTAGGAAGTGTCTAGATTATCCGTGGCGATTCACTAAATGTTTCTTAACTTAACTGAGAATATAAATGAAAACTAATCATAATATTGCTGTATTGGCTTCAAATATTGCCATCATGGAACCCTCTGATGGGCTTGAAAAGAAGCTTGAGCTAGCTGAAAAAGAAAATCGCAAGCTTATCATTAAGCTTGGGTTCGACCCTACCGCACCTGATCTTCATCTCGGGCATGCGGTTGTATTGCGTAAATTAAAGCAGTTTCAGGATGCTGGTCACGATATCGTTATTATCATTGGCGATTTTACGGCCTCGATTGGCGATCCGACAGGTCGCAACAAGATGCGCCCACCACTGAGTGAAAAACAAATCGCTCTTAATAGTCAGACCTATCTCGATCAGCTTGGTCGAATTATAGATACTTCGCGTATACAGGTACGACGCAACTCTGACTGGTTTAGAAAAATGGCCTTTTCTGAAATTATCGGGCTTATTTCCCGCGTAACGTTAGCACAAATGATGCAGCGTGATGATTTCAAAAATCGGTATGCTGCTTCCTCACCTATCCATCTACATGAGCTTTTGTATCCGATCCTTCAAGGATATGACTCCGTGATGATCAACGCGGATGTTGAACTTGGTGGTACGGATCAACTTTTTAATAACATGGTAGGGCGAATGCTACAGGAATCCTTCGGACATGGGGGGCAGTCGGTCATCACTATGCCTCTACTGGAGGGATTAGACGGCAAAGATAAGATGAGTAAATCGAAAGGGAATTATATCGCTTTAACGGACAGTCCTGAGGATATGTATGGAAAGATCATGTCGTTACCGGATCATCTTATTATCAGTTATCTCAGTCTGGCCACTAACGCTTCAGCAGAATATATCATTGAGGTCAGAGAGCAGATGGAACGGGGAAAAAATCCCATTGTTATTAAAAAGGATCTGGCACACCAGATAGTTAGTCTCTACCATGATGCGGAAGCAGCTAGCGCTGCTGGCAAACATTTTGAACGGGTATTTCAACAACACAATCCTACTGAAGAGGATCATCTTCCACTTGTCTTTGACGAGCTTATACCGTTTACGCTGATTGATTTCTGTAGTCAGGCTCTTACTGAGATGAGCCGTTCTGAATTGCGGAGGCTGATTCGCTCAGGAGCAGTAAGGGTTAATACTCATAAAGTGACTGATGAACTAGCAATGATTAACCCAGAACCGGGTATGCTTTTATGGTTGGGTAAACATCACCGTTTCATTGTCAGATAGGTACTGAGATTTCTTGTGTGAATTTATTGGATCATATGCTAAAAAGCAAAACGCCCGCTTAAGTTTCCTTAAACGGGCTGATCCTACCCATTATTAGCGGACACTCGACTAAGTGAGTAAACTCTCTACCAGAGATGACTCACATGACAAAGTCTGTATCAACCAGCAAGAAGCCCTGAATATTGCCGAAAGCATTGGCGTTCCTGCTGCCCCGTCAACTCTGTGTCTATGCATCCCTGTTTTATAACTGGTGAACCAAGTTGCAACAGCAACTCACGTCATCCGAACGGGAAAATTAATTGACTACTGAAAACGCGAGTCTCAAACGGCAACTGGTCTGCGATTAAGTTAGTAAGATCAATGTGATGATTTCATACAATCACGAAACGTTGCTGACGAGCATCGGCCAAAGACACTCCGGGATAGGCACCTAACTAAGCCGAGGCGGGATTCTTTTCTATTGATGCGATATTTGAGATACCAGAGACGTGAACCGCTTGGATTAACTAAAAGGTATAGACCGTGAGAATCGGAGACTTTGAAGGGTTTTGCGGATGGTTTTAAGTTGCGGATTTTTGAATCGTTAAGAGACATATGCGGGTCACTCCATTATCGAACCGGAAAGACCCCAAATCTGACCACCAAATTCTCCCGATGCGGAGGGAAAACTGAAAATGCATCGGGAAGACTTTTCACGCTAACCTATTGAATCTACATCGTATAAGGATTCGCAAAGCGGCATGAAAACAAGAATTTGGCTCCTCTGACTGGACTCGAACCAGTGACATACGGATTAACAGTCCGCCGTTCTACCGACTGAACTACAGAGGAATCGTGTGAACGGGGCGCATGATAGCGAGGAGTGCAGCGCATGTCAAAGGCGGAAACGACAATTTTGAATCGTTCGGTGAGAGAATATGCAATTTGACGATATTTTTTCCAATTATCAGTATGTTATTGTGTTTAATCACTACCAAGGTGTATTCACTAGCACTTTTTATATGATGAGAGCTATTGAACCTTGATGTGGCAGTTATTGCATTGTCGTGAGATGGTCTATCTCAATGGGCGCGTAAACTCGATACATCATTGTGCATGTGACTATTGGTTAAAAACATATTAATCATGGTGTTGCTCCGTTAACGAAAAATGACTGGAAATAATAATTTCCCGTCACGGGTGGGATTCCTCACAATGTGAGGCGGCAAAGATAGAGTTGGTTAACCGAAAGTAAATAAACTCGTCGGTCTGGTAATGAATCATCTATTTATAGAACTCGGAGTTATTTGACTTAATATGTTTGAGCGCAGTACTGTTTCTACCTTTAAATCAATATATTCATGATGTTGGGTAAGTTTAAATGATGAAAAAATTACATGTTGCGTTGGCTGCAGGGGTGTTATCGGCTGTTGTTGCATTAACGGGGTGCGATAGCAATGATAATCCGGCTAACCATATTAAAGTTGGCGTGATTAATGGTGCTGAACAAGATGTTGCTGAAATTGCCAAAAAAGTCGCGAAGGAGAAGTACGGCTTGGATGTCGAATTGGTTGGTTTTAGCGGTTCTCTTTTACCGAACGAAGCGACGGATAAAGGCGATTTGGATGCCAATGTGTTTCAGCATCGTCCTTTTCTTGAGCAGCAAAACCGTGAGCATGGCTATAAATTAGTAGCCGTAGGCAATACCTTTGTTTTCCCGATGGCAGGATATTCAAAAAAGATAAAAAATATCAGTGAGTTGAAAGACGGTGATACGATAGCAATTCCCGTTGATCCGACCAATTTAGGACGGGCTCTCTTGCTGATGGCACAAAAAGGGTTAATTGAATTAAAATCGAATACCGGATTATTGCCGACCACATTGGATATCACGTCTAATCCGCGCAACTTGCGTATTATGGAGATTGAAGGTGCACAACTACCGCGTGTGCTGGATGATGCTCAGGTAACGGTAGCAATTATCAGTACTACTTATATTCAGCAAACGGGGTTAACGCCAACCAAAGATGGTATTTTTATCGAAGATAAAGAATCACCTTATGTGAATATCATCGTGGCGCGTGAAAATAACAAGGATGCTGAAAACGTTAGCAAATTTATTAAGGCGTATGAGTCTGACGAAGTGGCTCAAGCTGCCGAAACCATTTTCAATGGCGGCGCGGTAAAAGGTTGGTAGCCGCTAATCGTGCTGGAACAAACTAAACCTGACGATCTGATGCGAGCATGATCGTCAGGTTATTGCGTTAATTATCGTAGATTAGGCTGCAATCTCATCTCTATGAGAATGCGAAAAATACCATTTAACCGTTTTTTTAATGAGTTCTTCAGTAGCATCAACATACTGTTCTGGTGTGGTTTTACTTTCATTTTCAAGAATAAGAGGTAATTCAGTGCATCCAAGAATGATTTTTTCTACCCCACTTTGCAGTAATCGATCTTTTATTGGTGCCAGCATGTTATGTGCAGCAATAACGTCGCCAGCTTTATAGGCATAAATACTTTCCATGACGTGATGTTGTTCTTGCTCTGTTGGAATTTGGCAATCGATGCTATTACCTGCAAGATTATCCTGATAAATACGTGCCTTAATCGTTGCTGTTGTTGCCAATAACCCAACTTTCGATAGCGCTTTGTCTTTAATCACCTGGCAGGTTGTATCAATAATGCTGATCATTTCTACTTGGGTATGTTGTTTGAGGTCATTAAACCAATAGTGTGCTGTATTGCACGGAATAATAATGCATTCGGCACCAGCGTTTTCCAATATCTTCATATATTGAATCATTTTTCCCAAAGGGGAAATACCGTGATCAAGAATGCATTTTGTCCTGTCTGGAATATCAGGGATGGATACGGCAATCATCGGGATATGATCCTGATCTCGAAGTGCCGGTGTGTTTTTAATCAGCTTTTGCATTGCATCAACGGTTGCTCCTGGCCCCATGCCACCAAGAATACCTATAAGACTATTCATGCTATCTGCCTTGTAGTGTTTTGAAATATATTGGAATATTCGCATATTGCAGACGTTTGTGAATTGCTAAATTCCCATCTGCTATGTATGTTTTGCATAGTAAATGGTATCTTCATGCTTTTCTTGGGTTAACGTAGCCGATAGAATAATGTGGTGAAGTATCATGCTGAATAATATTGAGACGAAATGGCTCTACGATTTTATCGCTCTGGAGGAATACCGTAGTTTTACTACGGCAGCCGAGAAAAGAAATATCTCACAATCTTCATTTAGTCGCCGTATTCGCGCATTAGAAACGGCCATCGGTTTTGATATTTTTGATCGTAGTTCTTCTCCATTGCAACTCACCGAGCAGGGGAGAGTCTTTCATGCCCATATTCGTAATACACTGGACGATCTGGAGTATCAGCTCAATAAATTGCACGGTGGAAGTCACTATAAAAATAAAATTACCATTGCTGCTGCCCATTCATTATCTGTCTTCCTGATGCCGGGGTTATTGAAATCTGTACCTGAATCTCAGGAAAAAATATTCTATGTTGAGTCTATCGATGTCGATGAAGCCGTATTAAATCTTAAAGAAGGGCGAAGTGATTTTATTTTTTCGTTTTATAACGAAGAACTGATGTCCGAACCTTTTATGCATGAAAAAATACTGGAATCCCGACTTTATCCTGTCTGCGCCAGTAATAATAACGGAGAACCATTATTCGACATTCACGCCACTTCCGTTCCGTTACTAAATTATACCGATACCAGTTACATGGGACGACAGGTGAGCCGATACCTCTCTTCTGTGGACAGTGACAGATTTACGGTACACTTTGTTTCGTCGATGAGTGACCTGTTAAAGCGGATGGCCAAGAGTGGCTACGGTATTGCGTGGCTACCTGATTATTCCATCAGGGAGGAATTGGATAACCGCGAGTTGGTTATCCTTGATATGGAGAATGCCGTGATGAATATGGGGGTATATCTTTATCGTCTTGACGCCAGGTTGAACATGGCATCAGAAAAATTTTGGCGTTATATGAAAGCACTGCCGCATGAATCATGAGGATAGCTATAAAATAGCTATAATAGCCACTGGCAGCGATATCGCTGCCAGATATACTCGTCATACTTCAAGTTGCGTGTGCGTTGGCTACGTTCAGTCACCCGAATCACTTACTCAAGTAAGCTCATCGGGATTCCTTCGCTTGCCGCCTTCCTGAAACTTGAATTATTTTGGGCATAGCCGTTTTATCATCAGGAGTTCAGGGGCGTTTGAGTTTGTTCGTAGGCCACGTCAGCCGTCTGAGCTTCAGCTTCTTCCTCGTCATCATGGACGTCAGTTTCTAAACTTGCTACAACGGCGGTAGATATGCTGTTACCGATTACGTTGGTTGCAGTACGCCCCATATCCAGGAACTGGTCGATACCAATGATCAGTAAAATCCCGGCTTCTGGCAGGCTGAACATCGGTAACGTGGCCGCCACGACAACCACGGAAGCGCGTGCCACACCAGCCATACCTTTACTGGTAATCATCAGTGTTAACAGGATGAGAATTTGTTGCGTCAGGCTTAGGTCGATGTTGTATGCCTGAGCGATAAACAGAATCGCAAAGGATTGATACATCATGGAACCATCAAGGTTGAAAGAATAGCCTAATGGCAATACGAAGCTGGTGATTTTCTTTGGTACACCAAATTTTGTCAGCGCTTCCATGGTTTTCGGATAGGCGGATTCGCTGCTTGCGGTTGCGAAGGCGAGCATGGTGGGTTCGCGAATCAGTTTTGCCAGTGTAACGATTGCTTTGCCAAGAAAAGCATAGCCAACGGCAAACAGAACCGCCCACAGCAGCGCTAAACCAAGATAGAATTCACCGATAAGTTTACCGAAGTCGTAAATCAGCCCCAGACCCTGAGTGGTAATCGCAGAGGCAATGGCTGCAAATACGGCAATAGGAGCCAGCGCCATCACATAGTCCGTCACGCGGAACATAACTTTAGCTAACTCTTCAATCATCGAAATAATGATGGTTGCATGCTTGTTTTGGTGTTTAACGTAGGCAAGGGCAGAGCCAAAGAATAAAGAGAAAACCAGAATTTGTAGAATTTCGTTGTTGGCCATCGCTTCCACGATACTTTTCGGGAAGATGTGACTAATGAAGTTCTTAAGCGTAAAACCATCGGTGTTCAGACCGGTGGCAACATGCGTCGCTGCGGCAGGAACTTCCAGATTCATGCCTGCACCAGGCTGGAAGAAGTTGGCGAATGCCATACCGATAAGCAGAGAAAGGAATGATGCAGTAACGAACCAGATCATGGCCTTCATACCGATGCGCCCGACGGCGGAGGATTTTCCCATGCTCGCCAAACCGGAAACCAGTGTTGCAAACACCAGTGGGGCAATGATCATCTTGATAAGACGAAGGAATATGTCTGTAACCATATTGAAATAAGACGCAATTTCTTTTGCACGCCCTGCATCCAGATATTGATGACATGCCCATCCAATGAATATCCCTAATATGATAGCAACCGCTATCTGTATCACTAACTTCTGCCTTTGCATATAAACCTCATGTTGATGAATTCACTCTGACAACACAATATTATTGCAGCGAGACGGGGTGGTGTTGATTAATCGAGCACACCAGCTCGTCACCCTGGCCTGTTATTGGGGTGTTGTGTCTGCACGCCGATATTACAGCGAATCTATCTTTTTACATTTTTTTTCTTTGAGTTGAAATGCAATTGTGAACTTCGTCATGCAAAAAATGAATGTCAATGCGTTATGCAATGGGGAAGGGAGATAAATGTTCTTGATTGTAATTAAATAAGCTTGATTATTTTAATTTAAAAACTGATTTTTTGTTTGCCTGGTTTTGGTTTTTGTGATTTTTAATTGATGTTATTTCATTCAATTGATGATGACAAGTTGGATGAAATATTTAATTTAGTTGTGATTTTGTTCTGAGAAATGTTTTTAAATGCACCTGGTGATTAAATATTATTTCTATATTTGTGAAATTGTTGTTTGTTTATTGTAGCCGTGTTCAAAGGTAAAGATGGGTAAAGCGTTATTTATCAAAGAGTGAGAAGACGATATTTCCTCTCCCAGAAATCTTCTTTTTTTCTGCAAAATGAGGATTATTCATCATTGTATTTTCCTTCCTCTTGATAAATCTTCGAGTTAATGGCGATTCAGATCAAGCTATCAACATCATGACATAGGATTTCCGCGCATTAACTCCTACACTGTCTATACCCTTAGTAATCATAATGACTTTTTGCGGTGGTTATGGCGATACGATTGACAGATTCTCCATCTCGGTTGTCGATTCTGTGGCAGGATGCCCTGCTGAAGGTGTCACAAACGTTGCTCCAGCAGCGAAGTATCGAAGCGTTGCTACAAGTGTTGGATAATTTGTCTTTCTCTGTTGTGCGATTTGGGCGAGTTAACTTGCTTTTGATCGATCCTCTGCATAACCAAACGTTATTTTATCGCTACGATCGTCACGGAAACAGAACCCTGTGCAGTGAGGAAACGTCGTTGTTATTGGATGGGCCCGGCGGCATCGTATGGAATACTCATACGCCGTTACACTGTGATCGGGTTCATTTTCAAAGGGAATTTTCCCATCTTGTCGGACTGCCTGCTTACGCAGGTTTAAGTGACTACTGTCAGTTTCCTTTATTGACGCCGCAGCGTTCGCTGGGGGGCGTCGAATTCATTAAGACGGATGGCAGTTTATTTAACGATAGTGAAATTCTATTTTTCAAGTCACTTTCTGATGTGATGACGTTGGCGCTGGAACATATTAGTGAACGAACGCAGGCCCAGCTTGAGGAGGAGCGATTGCGCCATGAGCGAGATCATTTCCGTATTCTGGTCGATGTCACTAATACTGTGATTTCTAAGCTAACGCTAACGGCATTGGCGCAGGAAGTTTCAAAAGAAATTCATCGTTTTTTCGGTATTGATTTTGTGGCGTTGGCGTTGCATGACGTTGATGATGACGATAAAACGCTTAAATATTATGCTACTCATTATCTTTCCGGATGTTCGCCACAGTTAAAAGAGGGTGTGCTTAAGCTATCTGATACTCAAGCAGAAGCCGTGATACGGGACAATAAGATTCTGCTCATCGGGCATGATGACCACAATATTTCGCCGAAACAGCCTCGCTATTTAGCCCAGTGGTTTGATCACAATCTGAAATATGCCTGTTTGCTGCCACTATCGTTTGGTGACCGCGTATTAGGTGTCCTGGAGTTAGCGCACAGTAGTGGATTAACCGTTAGCCGAACGGAAATGAAACTTTTGCAGCAGATTGCGGCGCGCATCGCTATCGCGTTGGATAACGCATTGGCGTATGAACAAATCACGCGTTTGAAAGACAGTCTAATTCACGAAAACTTCTACCTGACAGAACAACTCACTGAGCATACCCAAAGTCTCGGCGGAGATGCGTTTGGTGAGATTATTGGCCGTAGTGCTGCGATTCGTGATGTGCTTGAGCAGGTGGAGATGGTGGCAGCCAGCGATAGCACCGTACTGATCCTGGGCGAAACGGGGACCGGGAAAGAGCTTATTGCCCGAGCGATCCACAGCCTGAGTCCACGCAACGCTAATCGGATGGTGAAAATGAACTGTGCGGCGATCCCGTCTGGTTTGTTGGAAAGCGATTTGTTTGGCCATGAGAAAGGGGCATTCACCGGGGCGTCCAGTCAGCGACAAGGGCGTTTTGAACTGGCTGACAAGAGCACGCTGTTTCTGGATGAAGTCGGGGATATTCCTCTGGAGTTACAGCCTAAGTTACTACGCGTTTTGCAGGAACGGGAAATTGAACGTCTTGGCGGCAGCAAAATCATTCCGGTCGATGTTCGTCTGATTGCCGCCACCAACCGGGATTTGAAGCAAATGGTGGCTGAGCGGGAATATCGCAGCGATCTGTATTATCGATTGAATGTGTTCCCGATAGTGATACCGCCCTTGCGTGAGCGACCCGAAGATATTCCGCTACTGGCGAAGTTTTTTACCCGCAAGATCGCGCGCCGGATGAACCGAACGATTGATAGCATTCCATCTGAAATGCTGCGCCAGTTGAGCAAGCTCCCTTGGCCGGGAAATGTGCGTGAATTAGAAAATGTGATTGAAAGGGCGGTGATCCTGACTCGGGGAACGACGCTGAATTTACAATTGTCTGAGCTACAGCATCCCGTTTCATTACTGGATACACCGAAACCATCATCAATACCGGTACAGGATACGGTCATGCCACCGTCGATAGCGGAGGATGATGAAGAAGAGTCTGAACGTCAGCGTATTATCCGTGTGCTTAGAGAGACGAATGGCATTGTCGCCGGGCCAAAAGGGGCTGCGGCCAAACTGGGGTTAAAACGGACTACGCTATTATCGCGTATGCAGCGGATGGGGATTTCGGTTAAAGCCATCGAAGATATGGAATAACGCAGAGCGGCCAGAAAATCTGACCGCTCTGTATCAGTTAATTAACTTCTTCTGCGGCTCTACGCAGCCGCGCTTTCAGTTCACTGTATTCATGTTGCACGTAGTTTTCTGCGGCTTGTTGATCGTCAATTGCTTCTAACTTGACGGCGCAATACTTATATTCTGGCGTTTTGGAGATAGGATCGAGGTGATCCAACGTTAGTTCGTTACATGCGCCAATCCACCATTGATACGTCATGTAAACCGCGCCTTTATTCACCCGTTCGCTGACGGAGACACGCGTAATGACTTTACCGCGACGTGAGGAAACCCAGGTGAGTTGCTGATCGCGCAGGCCTAATCGTTCGGCATCTTCTGGATTGACCTGAACATAGCCGGGCTCATCTGCCAGCGTTTGCAGTGCGGTGCAGTTACCTGTCATTGAACGGCAGGAGTAATGTCCGACTTCGCGCACGGTGCAGAGTACCAGTGGATAACTATCATCCACCAACTCCATCGGTGGCCGCCACTCGGTAGCGAACAGTAAGCCCTTGCCTCCGGGGCGATCGAATTTATTTCCTTCATACAACCAAGGCGTACCTGGGCTTTCTTCGGTCAGACAAGGCCATGGGATATAACCCAAACCCGCCATTTTTTCGTAAGTAGCGCCGTAATAGAGCGGACACAGGTGACGAAGCTCGTCCCAGATTTCTTGCGTGTTGTTGTAGTGCATGGGATATCCGAGCGCCGTTGCCATCAAGCTGATAATCTCCCAGTCGGGTTTGACATCCCCTTGTGGCTCAACCGCTTTATAGAAACGTTGAAAGCCTCGGTCAGCCGCAGAGTAAACCCCTTCATGTTCACCCCAGGATGTGGCGGGTAAAATGACATCGGCAACGGATGCCGTCTTGGTCATGAAGATATCCTGTACGATGAGCAGTTCCAACTCATTGAATGCTTCTCGCATCATGGAGAGATCCGGTTCAGTTTGCAGCGGATCTTCCCCCATCACGTAGTTAGCTCTGATCTTGCCTTCTTTAATTTTGTGCGGCACATCGGTCAGGGAATAACCGACTTTATCTGACAGGCTGGCAACGCCCCAGGCTTTGGCAAATTTATCCAAAACGGCAGGGTCGGTGACTTTTTGATAACCAGGGTACACATTAGGTAGCGCACCCATATCGCAGGCACCCTGCACGTTATTTTGACCACGTACTGGGCCGACTCCCACATTGGGTCGACCTAAATTACCTGTCAGCAAAGCCAGACCAGACAGGCCTTTCACTACATCAACACCCTGACCCCATTGGGTCACACCCATGCCCCATAAAATAGTTGCCGAGGGCGCAGCGGCATACATACGCATCGCATCACGAATCAGCTGTGGCGATAGCCCGGTGATTTCCGCGACATATTCTGGTGTGTATTTGGCAACAATCTGACGGTATTCTTCAAAACCCTCTGTATGACGTGCAACATAATCCTTGTTGTACAGCCCCTCATTAATCAGCACATTGGCAAATGCGTTGACTAGCGCCATGTTAGAACCGTTATTTAGCGGTAGCCATAAATCGGCGATACGCGCAGTTTCAATGTGGCGGGGATCGCACACAATAATTTTAGCGCCACGTGCTTTGGCTTTCAGAATCCGGCGAGCGACGATAGGGTGCGAGTCAGCGGCGTTATAGCCGAACACCAGAATACATTCGGTGTGTTCAATTTCGCAGATGGAGTTGCTCATGGCTCCGTTGCCCAGCGTAACCTGTAAACCCGCGACGGAAGGGCCGTGACAGACCCGGGCGCAGCAGTCGACATTGTTATTGCCGGTGACGGCACGGGCGAATTTCTGCATCACATAATTGGTTTCGTTACCTGGTCCGCGCGATGAACCCGTATGCATGATCGCGTCGGCACCATATTTCTCTTTAATGGCCCGCAGCCGGGAACTCGCAAATTCAATCGCCTCATCCCAGGAAACGGCTTCAAATGGTGCGCCTTTCTGACGACGAATCAATGGTTGTTTTAGGCGTGGCGTCAATAATTTGGTGTCGTTGAGAAAATCCCAACCGTAATAGCCTTTCAGGCATAGTTCACCTTCGTTAGTGACGCCATTGGCACCCTCGGCTCCTACCACTTTACCGTTTTCTACCAGCAGGTTAATTTTGCAGCCTGACCCGCAATAAGGACAGACAGTGATCACTTTCTGCATGATGATTATTCTCCTTCAGCGTACCTTGGTGGCACTGTTCAGAACTGCATTCCTGCGGCTTCATCGAGCGCCGCACGCCGTTGTTTTCGTTGGATCATGGCCTGAATATCATCACGGCTGATCATATGTAGGGCTTTCGTTGGGCAAACCTCAATGCAAGCCGGTCCCGCCGCTCGCCCTGAGCAAAGATCGCATTTCTGCGCCTCGGCTTTGATACTGTTACCCAACACCTGATAATGGCTGATACGGGCAACGGGTTTACTGATCACGGTCATAGCACCGTAAGGGCAGGCCACAACGCAGGTTTTACAACCAATGCATTTTTCCTGCTGAACCTGAATGCTGTCGTCGGCATGAGTAATAGCGCCATTCGGACAGACGTTGGCACAAGGGGCATCTTCACACTGGCGGCATTGTATGGTGGTGCTAATGCTTAACCCTTTAACGACCTTAAGGCGTGGTGAAAAGTGTTCAGGGGATAATGAGGCTGTCTTTCCGTCGCTGTGCGCCAATACACAGGCGACTTCGCACGTGCGACAGCCAATACATTTTTGGGAATCTGCAATAACGAACCGGTTCATGACATCGTCTCCGACCTAGGCCCAGATAAAAAAGCGTGGTGTCGAAATAGTGGAGCAGTGACACATATCCTTATATAAAGCAGGGTTTATGCCAATACGCGCATTAAAATGTAATTGGCTGAATAATATATAAATTTAGTGTTTTTGAACGTATGTTCAGGATGATGTAGGCAAGGGTGACGACGACAAAAACGTGATTTCGGCAGATCTGACGAAAATAAGTGATAGAGCAAATAATGATCTTCGTGACAGTTTCATGACAATTAATGTTAAGAGTTTTTTTCCTGAAACGTATATTTTGTCGGGGATCAAAATAATAACGACAGGTATTGTCATGTCAGAAACCATAATCAGAAAAGAGATAAACGGTTTTCACGTTTATGAAAAATCCCGTAATGGGGGTTATGTACAGATTTTGCGCGATTTTTCTCAGGGGAAAATAAGTTATAAGCCTCTCAACAGTGGCAGTGAAGATCGTAAAGTCTATTTAATTGATGTTGAGGGCACAAAATATGTACTGAAATGGGAAAAAGAATTGGATCCAAGATTAGAGAAGCGGATATCGCGCTTTATCTTTGGTCCTTATTACTCTCGGTTAATTTATCGTGTTGCGGCAGCGCGTAAACAAGGATGCACGAGAACGGCAAACATCTATGCGGTTGCTGAAAAAGTCAGGCACCGCGAAGCCAAGGAAACTTATGTTCTGGCTGAATACATTGAAGGGACACCGCTGGCCGAACTGCATGATTTGTCTCCCTATAAAGCTGAAATTAAAGCCTGTGTTGAGAACTTGCATCGTCATCGATTAGCGTCTAATGATATCCATCCCGGTAATCTCATCCTTAGTACGGATGGGATACGCGTGATTGATTTGTCTGATTCAGGTAGCTTGACGATCTGTCAGGTGAACGATGCTTTTGCATTGAAAAAGTTTTATGACATTGATTTAAAAATGCATAATTTCATTTATTCCCTCATTGGCTTCCGTAACCGCTTCCGGGATTTCTCCAGGAAAATACGTGGTAAAAAGCGTTAAGTCTGCTCAATAGCCTCTCTATTGGCTCGTTTCGTCGTCGGTTGGTTCCGGCGATGAAACGGCCAGATTCAGCCTTTCATCTTCTCGTCATAATTTGACATAAAACTGAGTTAATCCCCCTCATTGTTATCTATTCATGCCTATACTTCATTTTAATAACAGGTGTTATATCAGGACAGGGAAGGCATCAGTTGTTGAACCGTTACGCTATTGGTCGTTTTTGCTGCATCTCTAATTTTATTTTGATCGGTATCTGAATCAGGGATTCCGGAATGCCTGCGTGTTCTCGTTGCACCGCCGAATGCGAAACGTTAAGGCTACACAGTGGTGATTAAAAACGAATACTTTCCAGGCCCGAGTTGGCGTGGAATTTATTTGATAAATTCGCGGAGTGTATTATGAGTTTTCTGAAAAACATTAGCATAAAATTCATGGTGCTAATTATCGTGGCATTCTTATTGTTGGCATGGGGTGTGGCGTCAGGGTTCAGCCTTTACTCTCTGTATCAGGTCACTCATCTGCTTGATAAAAGCGAAGTACAACGGAAAACGTATTCCCACCTGGTCTATGGGTCAGATCAATATTTTCGTGCCGTGACTCGAATGGAACGCACGATGGACTATTTGCAGCACAACGATCTTGAGAACGCCAGAAAGACGTTGGATATGGCGCAAATAGCCATAAACAATACTAAGTCGTCATTGGAAAAATTCAGTGAATCGGAGCATGTCGGTTCAGATCCTGATGCGATGAATACGGTAAAAAACACCTGGTCAACGTTAATCACGACGGCGATTGATCCGATGAATAGTGCGCTACAACGCAATGATGTTGAAGGGTTTCGACAAGTCTTTCGAGGCGTTTACCCACCGGTGAGTTTAGCCTTCGGTGATGACATTAAACGCTATACCGATCAGGTTATGGATGCGAATGTTATTCCTGATATCAACGCACACAACGAACGTAATCGTAATATGCTGATAGGTGCCATGATCATCGGTATTTTGATACTGATTTTCACGGAATATTATCTGAGAAATTATCTGGTCATACCGATTGCCGTGTTGAAATCCCACTTGGGGCAGTTGACTGCCGGCAGATTGGGATGTGAATTGGCGGAGTTCGGCCGTAACTGCGCAGGCAGATTAATACCCGATATCAAATCATTGCAAAAAAGCCTGCGTGATACGGTCACGGTGATTCGTGAGAGCGCCACTGCGATTGGTCATGGCACCTCAAATATCAGGAATGGCAATGACGATCTGTCCAGTCGCACGGAAGAACAAGCCGCAGCATTGCAACAGACGGCTGCCAGCATGGAACAGATCAGCGCGACGGTAAAACATACGACTGATAATGTTCATGAGGCTCGTAAGCGGGCACAGGATGCCTCTAATATGGCGAAAGAAGGCGGCGAGCTTAGCCGTAGCGTCATGGCGACCATGAATAATATCAGTGCCAGTTCGCGTAAAATTGCGGATATTACGACGGTCATTAATGGTATCGCCTTCCAAACGAATATTTTGGCACTGAACGCGGCCGTTGAAGCGGCTAGAGCGGGTGAAGAGGGGCGGGGGTTTGCGGTAGTTGCAGGCGAAGTGCGTAATCTGGCGCAACGTAGCGCTCAAGCGGCAAAAGAAATTGAAGCGTTAATTGCTGAGTCGGTCGAGAGAGTGGAAACAGGATCGGATCAGGTTAAACACTCCGGTGAGGCGATGACATCGATTATTGATGCGATTGCTCATGTGAATGATTTGATTAGCGAGATTGCGGCGGCAACGGATGAACAGACTCGCGGGATTACGCAAATAAGCCAGGCGGTACATGAGATGGACAGCGTTACCCAGCAAAACGCCGCATTGGTGCTGGAAGCGGCTGAGTCGGCTGCACGACTGGACGCACAGACGGAAGAGCTTTCTGCGGCGGTGGATGTTTTTCAACTGGGGACTGATACACCTCTTTTGACAGGAGCCGATCGCATTTCTCCGCCGTCACGGATGGTGAGCGAACCGGCAGTATCACGGCGTAGCACGAATATTTCACTTGTATCGACGGACGGGCATAGCAATAACTGGGAGAAGTTCTGAGTTGATGTTTAGTGATATGGATAGCGTGAGTCTGTGATTTTGATGGTCATACACGCGGTAGCTTAATGATGGCTACCGCGTTGTCATGATTACGATATACCCGTCATACTTCAAGTTGCATGTGCGTTGGCTGCGTTCAGTCACCCGAATCACTTACTCAAGTAAGCTCATCGGGATTCCTTCTCTTGCCGCCTTCCTGAAACTTGAATTATTTTGGGTATAACTCCTCAAATCCCCCATTTCCTTGCCAATCGCTTAAGCGTTGGTAAAGCTGTTCCACCGCCTGTTCGACTTCGGCACTGATTGGAAAATAAAATGCGACCAGTGCAGGTTGAATACCAACAAAAATAACGTCAGGAATATCTTCCTGTAATTGTTCGATAAGAAAATTGAGTGGCAGATTGTGGGTGTTCATCAGCATATCTTGTGCAATACGCGATGGGTCGACAATTCGAATTTCTCCCGGCGCCAGCCCCATATCGGTTGCATCGACGACCAGTAACCGTTTGGGATGACTTTTCCGTAATAGATGTGCTGCATTTTCGGGGATGGCCCCACCGTCAATCACTGACCAGCCAGCCACAGGATGCTGCGTCATTCGTTCGGCCAGTAAAGGCCCGGCACCATCGTCACCCATCATGCTATTGCCGACCGTCAGTACCATGTTGTCGTATCGTGATTCGTCATTTATGTCTAATTTCAGATTAGTCATCGAGGCGTCTCACCATTAAATAAAGTGCGGTTTCTTGTTCAATGGCTGCCAGATAATCCAGTAACGTTTGAGTCCATTGCGCATAACTATCTTTTTTTAAATTGCCTTTTTTTAAATTGTCTTGTTTTAAACTACCTTGTTTTAAACCATCTTGTTCTACGTTAAGTGAACCGAACGCATAACCCAGCAGTTTGGTATGACTGCTATCAATCATTATTTCGCCAAATTTCATTAAGCCTGCCATTTTCCGCTGTGCTTCACCTTCAGGAAGCTGTGCTATCCAGCGTTTATAGTCATCCAGCGGACAAACGAGTATTTTTTTCAGGCAGTCGATGACACCAACATGATGGCCGATAGACAATGAGTAATACATCACCTGCTGGGCTTTCTCTGGCACGTTTCCTTTGGGTTTATCTTGCTCATCAAGAAATTTCTTGTTCAATGCATAGAAAATGACCTGGGTACTCATCGGTAGCGTTCTCCATTCAGCAATGACAAATAGATTTGCTGTAATTGTCCAACAATTTCATTCAGCCGAGGATCGTTTTGTTCCTGTAGCCAATTGGCGATACGTTGATCTAATCCCTCTAATGACTGGTTTTCCAGTCGGGCCAGAAACGCATCGCTAATTTCTCTGCCCTGACGGTATCCCGCCATACGGCGAGCTTCTCGTTCCAGCAGAATGCGCAAATCTAACGGCACATCGGGATGAATTAATGCGGCTTTCTCATGTTCGCTTTGCTGGTGGTTGCTACCGTGTAGTTTTTGCTCCAGTAATCCGAGTGCGACGGCAAAGCCGTAAATGGTGGCCGCTGGCGTGGGAGGACAACCAGGAATGTAGACATCGATTGGCACGATGGTGTCACTTCCTCCCCATACGCAGTAAAGATCATGGAAAATGCCGCCGCCACAGCCGCAGGCACCGTAGGAGATACAAATTTTCGGATCGGGGGCGGATTCATAAGCGCGCAATGCCGGTGTTCTCATTGCTCGAGTCACTGCGCCAGTAAACAGTAATATATCGGCGTGACGCGGCGAGGCAACGACTTTGATACCAAATCGCTCTGCATCAAACAACGGCGTAATCGCCGCGAAAATCTCAATTTCACATCCGTTACAGCCGCCACAGTCCACGCGATAAACGTAAGCAGAACGTTGGATATCTTTCAGCAGCGTTTTCTTAAGTTTCTGCGACTGTTCATCGAGTGTAATCGGGGTGGTGCGATAGTGATCGACACCGGTGGGCAGGGTGCTCATGATTTGCTCCCTTTTAAAGAAGAGGATGATTGACCGATTGCGGGCGAAAGATACTGACTCAGCATGACATTGCCCTTGTGGTTCATATTTTGTTTACGCTTGCATTCAGGGCAGGTTTCAAAACGGGAGCGCTGCGAGTCGATTTCCTCTTTGGATAGCCCGGACTGCGTCAGTAGCGCCATCGTATATTCCACCTCTTTTTGTGGCGCGAAAGGTCGATGACAAACATGGCAGTTCAGTAGCGTAAACGTTGCCCGTTGGTAGAGATCGGCTTTGTTACTTACGGCCATCTCGAACTCTTGCGATAGCACGATTGCGCGTGTCGGGCACACTTCCTCACAGCGTCCGCAGAAAATGCACCGACCCAGAAACAACTGCCAGGTACGCGTGCCGCTAGCGATATCGGTTTCCATCGTCAGCGCATTCGCCGGACATGCCATGGTACACGCCGCACAGGCGATACACTGTTCGGCATTGTACTCGGGTTTGCCACGAAATCCTGCCGTGACCTCCAGCGGTTTGAACGGGTATTTCACCGTGCTATTCCCCGCCTTGAGGAGTGTTTTAAACAGTTTCAGCATGATTCATCCCTCTACTTAAGCGGCGAGTTGGTGCGTTCCAGGCCGTAACGTTCTATCTCTTTATAGGGCACGGTGGTGATTTTGTTTTTGCGTACATCGACTAACGTTACCCGATCAGTACAGGAGTAACAGGGATCGAGGCTGCCAATGATCAGCGGTGCGTCGGAAATGGTGTTGCCGCGTAACATATAACGCAGTACTGGCCAGTTGGCGTAGGTTGCCGCGCGGCAACGCCAACGAAACAGTTTTTGATTATCGCCGGTCATGCTCCAGTGAACGTCTTCGCCACGCGGCGCTTCGGAGAAACCGAGAGCAAATTTGTGTGGCTGATAGGTGAAATGTTCATTAAGCAGAGGGCCTTCCGGCAAATTATCCAGACCGTATTCGATCATTGCCAGTGAGGTGAACACTTCGCGTACCCGAACCAATACCCGCGAGTAAACGTCGCCCGCATCCAGATGGTGCAATTCCATCGGGAGATCCAGATAACCGGCGTAAGGATGGTCGATACGCATATCCCGTTTAAAGCCACTGGCACGGATCATCGGACCTACCGGGCTATAATCGCGGGCGACTTTTTTATCAAGAATGCCGATGCCTTGGGTACGTTGCAGCATATTGGGCGTGCTAAGCAACATATCGGAAAGCTGGGTGATGTCGGCCCGCATTTCCTGAATCAGCTTGATGGTTTTTAATCGGTCGTCTTTCAGAATATCGCGACGAATGCCACCAATCAGGTTGAGCCCGTAAGTTTTACGAGCGCCGGTCAGGATTTCGGCGATTGTCATCGATTTTTCACGAATACGGAAAAATTGCATAAAACCGGTATCAAAGCCGACAAAGTGGCTGGAGAGGCCGATATTAAGCAGATGGCTGTGCAGTCGCTCTACCTCCAGCAAAATGCTGCGGATGCTGTGAGCACGCGGGGGAACAACAATTCCCAATGCATTTTCAATGGATGAGGTATAAGCCACACTGTGGGTGAACCCACAGATGCCACACACCCGATCCGACAGGAAAGTGACTTCGTTGTAACCCATCCGTGTTTCTGCCAGCTTTTCCATACCGCGATGGACGTAGAACAACCGATAGTCCGCATCAATAATTTGTTCGCCATCAACAAACAGACGGAAATGGCCTGGTTCATCAGACGTAATATGCAGTGGCCCGATGGGAACCACCCGTGCTTCATTGCTACCTTCGTTAATGAACGAGTAAGATTCTTCTTCGCGCGTGGGTTTAGGGCGTCGGCGGTAGTCCATGGCATCCTTGCGCAGCGGATAGAGATCGTCCGGCCAATCGTCTGGCAGCACTAAACGACGTTCATCGGGCAAACCAACCGGAATTAAACCGTACATGTCACGAACTTCACGTTCGCCCCAAACTGCCGCCGGTACACGAGGCGTTACCGACGGAAACTCTGGATTTGCCGCATTGACCAGCGCCTTAACGATAACCCAGCATTTTTCTCCCGCCTCCATTGAAAGAACATAATAGATAGCGAAACAGCCGTTCAGAGAACGTTCATCGTTGCCAAACAGGACTGATAGCCAACCGCCTTGCTGGTAATAGAGGAACTCAACGACCTCCGGTAGCGAATCCAGCTTTACCGTCAGTGTGAGCTGATTATGCGTTTGCCACGCCTCTTCCAGAACGGCAGCCGGAAATTTCTGTCTGACCTGTGCGACATAGCCTGCACCGAGTTTGTCAGTTGCGGAAAACGGGCTGGAAACAGGGGGTTCATTAATCACGGTACATCTCCTGACGGGAAGGGGTTAACGACGAATGCTCTGCCAGCGGGGTAAAATGGCTATCCGATCTGGTGTTCTGTACGACAGTCGTGGCATTTTCCAGTAGCTGAATAACGGGTTGAGGAATGTGGGTGCCCATGACTAACATGAGAACCAGCAGCAGTACCATGGGCGCGGTGGTCAAGATACCGAGTTCGCCTTTACTCACGGCTTCCGGGCTGCTACCCAATACGGTTCCTGCAACCATTCGAACCAGACCCGCCAGTACGATAGTGAGCAAGATGAGTAATGCGATGATCAACCAGAGATAACCGGCGCTGATGCCCGCGCTGACGGTCATGAATTCACTGAGGAAGATATTAAATGGCGGCATACCGCCGAGAGCCAGCGCTCCACCAGCCAGTAACGCGCCGGTGAGTGGTGCCACGCGCATAATGCCTTTTACCGCATCCATGTCACGCGTCCCGTATTTCAACAGAACATTACCGGAGCCACAGAACAGCAGCGTTTTTGCCAGGCTGTGATTCAGGGTATGCAGTAACGCCGCGAGAATGCCCAGCGGCCCGCCGATGCCCAGCGCAACGGCAATTAATCCCATATTTTCAACGCTTGAATAGGCCAGCAGACGTTTCATGTCCCGCTGAACCAGAATCAGGAATGCAGCAACCGCGACAGAGAGCATCCCGAACACCAGCAGCAACTGACGCGGAAACTCAGTACCAATGGCGGCACTGATAATGATGTAATAACGCACTATGACTAACAGCGCACAGTTAAGCAAAACAGCGGAAAGTAATGCACTGGTCGGGCTTGGCGCTTCACTGTGTGCGTCCGGTAACCAGGCATGCATGGGGAATAACCCGGTTTTGGTGCCGAACCCGATTAAAATAAAAATAAACGCCAGATGCATCAGCGTGCTATCCAACTCGTCAGCGTGTTTTAGCACTTCTGTCCAGAAGATGGCGTTACCTGGCTCCGACATGACGCTTGCCGCATTGGCATACACCAGTACTGTACCATACAGCCCAAATGCGACGCCGACGGTACAGATAATGATGTATTTCCACGCGGCCTCCAGCGACGAGCGTTGCCCATATAATCCCACCAGAAAGGCGGAACTGAGGGTTGTGGCTTCGATAGCAGCCCACATCAGGATGAGATTGTTACTGGTTATCACCAACAGCATCGTAAAGAGAAAGAGATGAAAGAAACCGTAGTAATAACATAAGGTTGGGATGGTGATCTCGCCGCTGTTGACTTCATGGCGCATATATCCCATCGAATAGACGCCGGTAATAAAGCCGATAATACCGAGGATTGCCAGAAACAGGGCGCTTAAGCTATCGAGATGCAGCCAGTTGTGGATCGCCAGTATTTCACCGTTCTGATAAACCTGCCAAACTAACGATAAAGACACGAGCAACAGGAGCGTTATACCCAGTAGATGGATGACGGTAACCAGTTGACGAGCCTGATGGCCGGTCAATCGACAGAGAAAGGCAAGCAGTGCAGCAACAAACGGTGTTGCCAGCAGGATGAGAAGTAAGTCGGTATTGGTCATGTCATTCACCCTTTTAACGCCGTCAGTTGCTGTACATCCAGCGTGTGGAGTGTCCGGTAGATTTTGCGGGCCATCAGTGCCATCACGATCACGGCAAAAATGGCATCGGTGGCAATACCAATCTCCACCAGTTCCGGTGCTTGATTCGCCAGCAGCGCCAGCGTCAGGTGTGCGCCATTCTCCATCAGGCAATAGCCGAATACCTGTTTGAGAATATTGCGCTGCGTGACGATACACAGCAGACCGATCATGAAATGACTGAGCGATACCGCCAGTGCGGGTTTCAGCGTACTGACGATCGGTAGTTTTACAGGTTCAACCACGAAGTAGCTCAGCACCACGATCAGCGTCGCCAGCAATACGATAACCACCGGGCTTACCACGCCGCCGTCCGCCAGCGGATCATCCAGTTTGCGGAATGCCCAGTACATAATGGTTGGCACCAGTATGACTTTGGTAATAAATGCACTCACTGACCAGAGATACAATTCGTGCGCCTGTAGCAGGTCGGCCAGTGAGATGAAAATGAGCACCAGAACCAGCGACTGTAAGGCGTATAAACAGGCAGAAAGCGCGGGACGACGGGCAGCGATGACCAATAAGGAGGTGATAATCAGCAACCCGGACAGGTTATTTACTAGCAAATTGTTCACGATAAGAGATCCAGTCATCAATCATCCTTAGCTCAGCCAGACGGCGGCAATAACGCTTGAACAGACCGACATGATAATCAGCACGATGAGTACCCCTTGCATAGACCAGGGCACCGGTGTGGCAGCGGCAATTTCTTCTGATGGTTCTCCTGGGACCGTGCGTCCAAACCAGTAGAGGAACCAGGCAAAACTGGCGACCGATTCGATCAGCGTGATCACGAGCAGTGGTAACATCCAGACGTACTCTCGCGAGAGAGAGAAACCAGCAGCAAATAGTGGGAACTTACTGAAGAAACCGTTAAAGGGCGGTACGCCAGTGATCGCCAATGCCGCAACGCAGAAGCCCACGCCTAATAGCGGCATTTTTCGCATCATGCCTTTTAGTTTCGGCAACATACGGGTACCACAGCTGTAGCTAAGGGCACCCGCGACCAGGAAGAATAAACTCTTGGCGAAAGCGTGGTTGAAGATGTAAGCCACGCCAGCCTCGAAGGCCATGCGTGACCCGAATATCGACAGCGATAGCGCGAAAAAAATGTAGGAAAGTTGTGTGATCGTAGAGTAAGCCAGCAGCCGCTTCATGTCTTTTTGCGGCAGATACATGATAAAACCGTAAATCAGCGTGATGGTTGCCATCACGATACCCACGATGCCGATGACTTCAGGAACGTCTTGTGCCGATAGAATCGCGCGGGCGAAAATATAGACTCCGACTTTCACCATAGAGGCGGCGTGCAGATACGCACTGACCGGCGTGGGAGCCTCCATGGCATCTGGCAGCCACATATGCAGCGGAATCTGTGCAGATTTACCCCAGGCAGCGAACAGGATCCCGCCGAATACGATAATTTTGCCATTGGTATCCAGTAGCGCCAGTGCGCTGAGCGCGAAGGTTCCCGTATTCACGAACAGATAAGCAGCAGCAAGATAAAGTCCGATTGATGCCACATGTGTAATCAGTAAGGCTTTCAGCGCAGAACGCAGGGATTTTGGATTCTGGTAATAACCGATTAATGCCCAGGAGCATCCCCCAGTGATTTCAAAGAATAACAATTGCCCCAGCAGGGTTGAGGACAGTGTTAATCCTGCCATCGCGCCAATGAACACCAGCAGAAAAGCATAATAACGATTCGTGCCTTCGTGCGGGTGTTCTCGGTTGCCCTGCGTCAGGTAGCCAGTGGAGTAAATGCTGACGAGTAAACCGAGGAAAACCACGGCAAAGCCAATCAGCAGGCTCAGCCTGTCGAATTGAAAGCCAAACAGCTCAGCCTGACCATAGCGGTATAGCGTGTAAACCATGTCGGCTTTGCCGCTGATAAAATAGTCCGCTGCCATCCATCCCATGCCGAGTGTTGCCAGCAAAGAAAATAGGCAACACAGCCATTTAGCCTGTCGCTGGGGCAGGATAGCGATCAATAATGCGCCAGTGAATGGCAGCAGGATGGTCGCAAGGGCAACATTCTGTATGATAAACGTCTCCATGATGAATGCTTACTCCTTATAGACCCGTGAGATAAAAAACGAACGCCAGCGCAGCAACGCCGAAGCCCAGCCAGGTAACGTGTCCCGTCAGCAAAAAGCGTCCGCGAGCCAGGCTGTTTTCGACTAATGCAGCGATGAAAAACACCACGGTCAGCTTGATGAGAAAGGCAAATGAACCAAGGGCCAGCGCGGCAAATGTGAACGTCTCTGCCTTACCAAAGGGAATGAAAATAGACAGAAATAATGCGGCCACCACGACCTGTTTCAGACTGATCCCCCATTTCACTAGTGCCAATCCCGCACCGGAATATTCTGTTAACGGACCTTCCTGCAACTCTTGTTCTGCTTCTGCGACATCAAACGGGATTTTCCCCATCTCAATAAAGGTTGCGAACGCGAAAGCCAGTAATGCCATGACGGTGGCGGTGGGGGATAACCAGGTGTGGCTTGCCAGCATGTTGCTGATGTTGCCGATATTGGTAGACCCTGCAATGAGTGCCACCACAAGCAGCGCCAGGATTAAAATAGGCTCGACCAGAATACCGAGCGTCAACTCGCGGCTGGCACCGATTGCGGCGAAAGCGCTACCCGAATCCAGCCCAGCGAGGGCAAAGAAAAAGCGGAATAGGGCAAACAGATAAAGTAGGGTGATAACATCGCCGCCTGAGCCGAATGGCGAAACTCTCGTGACGATAGGCAATGTCATGGCGACTAACAGCATGGTACCGATCAAGATATAAGGCATCAGACGGAATACGCCGCCAGCATGTTGAGGCGACACATCCTGACGTTTCAGCAACTTGAAGATGTCTCGGTAATCTTGTAAAACACCCGGCCCCTGACGTGAGTGCATTTTTGCGCGGATCACCCTTGCCATGCCTGACATGAGTGGTGCGATAGCCAGCAAACATAACGCTTGCAATAGCGCACAGAGTATCAGCGTCGAGAGAGGAACTATCAGCATCGGCGTGCCTTCGGTGATGACAGTTCCTGTGACTGAACTTTCAGCGATCATCATGTTCTCCTTAGGCCATGGTTACCAATAGCAAGATCACCAATGCGGCGACGACATAAAGGCAATAGAGCCGGAAATCACCATGCTGGATCCATTGGATTGCCCGACTGACTTTCTGTACCGCATTCACCAAAGGCAATACGAGGCGGTTATCCCAGGATGGTTCTGTGCGCCCAGCGGCTAATGTGGTTTTTTCCAGTGCGGTTTGCATTATCGGAGCCGGATCGAGCGTTTTACGAATTCGATAGAGCGGTGCGAACATCACACGTAATGACTGGGTAAAGCTGGCAGCAGAGGCAGCCATCTCTGGTTCGTAAGCGTAACCACAGGCCCATGGCGTCCCCCGCTGGCGGAAGTTCAGACGTGTACCTTTGCAGCCGACATACAGCAACAACGGCAGAAGTGGCAAGGTCAGTAGCAGAATGAAAATGAGTGGCGTAGACAGCGTGGTCTGGCCTGGATTGCCGGGGAAAACCTGCATCCCTTGTGCAACGATCGGTACCGTGGTTTCGGTCAAGCTGGCTGCTACCCGGGCGATAATGGGCGCAACTTCGCTCGCGCCGATACCGAGTAGAACGCACAGTAGCGCCAGCAACAGCATCGCCGTGGTCATCAACCAAGGGACTTCTCGAGCTTGTGCCGCTTTTTCGCTACGTGGCGCACCGGAAAAGCTGATGCCATAAACTTTAACGAAACACATGGCTGCCAGCGCACCGGTAATGGCGAGCATAACGATGGCAATCGGGGCAACAAGGCGCAGGGAGAAACTGCCTTGATGGCTCAGCGTGAACAGTGACTGATAGGTGAACCATTCACTGACGAAACCGTTGAGTGGAGGAAGCGCTGAAATGGCCATACAGCCGACGAGGAAAGCCAAGGCGGTATACGGCATCAAACGCGCAAGTCCTCCCATCTTTTCCATGTCTTTGGTGTGCAGCCGATAAATAACAGCGCCTGCCCCCAGGAACAGTAGACCTTTGAAGATGGCATGGTTGAGAAGGTGATAGAGCCCACCGAGCAGGCCAAGCGTAGCGAGTAGCGGATGGTGTGTAGCAATGCCGATCATGCCCACACCGATACCCATCAGAATGATGCCGATGTTTTCCACGGTGTGATAGGCCAGCAGACGTTTAATGTCGTGTTCAGCCAGTGCATAAAGTACACCGAGTACTGAAGAGACGGCTCCAAACGCCAGCACGACGATCCCCCACCAGACTTCCGTTGCGCCCAGTAGGTCAATGCCGACTTTGATAATGCCGAAAATACCAATCTTTACCATTACGCCAGACATCAAGGCTGATGCATGAGACGGTGCTGCCGGGTGAGCGCGTGGCAGCCAGCCATGTAACGGCAGCATCCCGGCTTTGGCACCAAAACCAAAGAAGGCCAGTAGAAAGATAATAGATGCGTGAAGGGGAGAGAGAGAAACGTCGCGAAAATCGGCAAAATCCAGGCTACCGCTCTGTCGGTAAAGCAGAAAGAACGCCATCATGATCAGCACAGAACCGGCATGTGCGATCAGAAAGTACAATAACCCAGCACTAATCGCTTCGTCATCCTGATCGGATATCACCAGGAAGTAAGAACTTAGGGACATCACTTCAAATAATATAATGAAGTAGAAGGCGTTGTCCGTGACCACCAACGCCACCATTGACGCGATGAACAGGTTCATAAAGAACCCCATTGCCCACGCCTTACCGCGATATTCCCGTAAATAGGCCAGCGAATAGAGAGAGGTGACAGCGGCCAACAGTGAGATGACCAGTACCATAAACGCGGCTAAAGCATCCAACCGTAGTGTTAAGTGTGCGATATCGGCAAAGGGGCCAGCGAAGGTAGCGGTTACCATTTGGCCATTCAACAATACAGGCAGAGCAGCAGCGATACCACATAGGCCACCGAATGTTGAACTGACGCCACTTAGGAAAATTGCCAATGGTTCATGTCGCGACAGACAAAGCGATGCCACCGCGCCGCTACAATACAGTACGAGTGCCAACGTCAGCCATTCCAGAGATGTCATCATAATTTATTCCCTCGAGCGATCTCGGTTGGTGGGAAAGGCGCGTTGCCTGCGGGCCACTCCATCGCTTGTCGCCGTTTTTCTGCAATAGACTGCTCAATTTTTTGATCGTCAATCACGAACAGTGCATTGGTTGGGCAAACACGTACGCATTCCGGTCCGTGAGTCTGAAAGGCACATAAATCACATTTCACGGCGATACTGCGTACGCCAGCGTTCCACGCCAGAAAAGGATTGATGGACGCGACACTGACTGGCACGTCGGAAAGTTCGGATAGGGGGATGTTCTGTTGAAAGGTTGCCGGGATAGCTAATGGTTTGCTGCCTGATGGCGTAATTGCGCCGAAAGGGCAGGCGATAGCGCAAAGCTTACAGCCGATGCAGGTACTTTCATTCAACACCACCGCATGATCCTGATGCGTAATTGCATTAACCGGACATACTTTGGCGCAAGGCGCATCCTCACAGTGTCGGCATAACACCGGGGTTGTACCTGTAAGATCGCGCTCGACCGTTAGTCTTGGGTGCGTTTGTAATCCTTGACGACGGTGTACCTGTGTGCAGGCCGCCATGCAGGTGTTACATCCGATACAGCGTTTAGGATCCGCAATGACGAAGCGGTTCATAGCCATATTCTCCGGGGGAGTCGGTTTAGGTTAGCTGCATCAAAGCATATTCCGTGCCACGTCACGTCAATACGCTGGTAGAGCGCATGACATAAGGGATTGAGTGAGAAGGGATTATGAAAGCATCCTGAAAGATTGAATCATTCGACAGCGGTGTCGACACTTTTGACGAGATAAGATGACCTTCTGTGCCGATATGCTTTATTGCCTATCATTTTCCAAGTGTTTCTGAGCTGACAGGGTGCTGATAACGATGAGCATGCAATGTGAGAGAAAGCAGCCGCTACAGGCATGATGCGGGATGAAATACCGTTTGAACTCATGTGGTTTATGTAAATCGTTTAAAGGTTAATGTAAAGAACATCATAATTAACACGACGTTGGTGATGGGTTTATGTGCATATTTTATGTTTTGGCATAAATATTGCTTTGAATATGTTTGGTGTCTTATGACGGAAAAAACATTATGTGCTTAGGCATTCCTGGAAAAGTCGTCGCGTTAGCGGATACGGGTCAACAATCGGCATGGGTAGAGGTATGTGGCGTTAAACGTGAGGTTAATATTGCCTTGGTTGCGGATGGTATCGACAGTGAACAGCTTATTGGACAGTGGGTTTTAGTTCATGTCGGGTTTGCTATGAGTCGTCTGGATGAGCAAGAAGCCCATGCTACATTGGATGCTTTACGGCAAATGGAAGCATTGGAACATGATGTTACAATTTTTTTGCGACAATAACGCGCGGTTAGTGATGTAAATCAAGACTTATTCATTTATCAAAGTGATAATAAGAATAACTATCATTAATGCTTTATCAATGATTATGTCTAATTGGCAAAAGTTTGTTCCCCTGAATATCGTTCTTCTATTGTGCTGGTTGTTCACTAGCTCTGTGGCTGTTGCGGCAGATTACGCCGCGTTTATTCAGGATATCCAGTCCAGACTGGATAAAACAGCGCAGTTGTATGAACAGCAAAAGCCAGACGACGCTCGTGTCGAAGTTCAGATGGCCTATTTTGAGGTGTTTGAGAACCTTGAAGGCCCTATTCGTATTAATATATCCGCGCAAAAAAGCTATCAGTTAGAAGCCACCTTCGGTGAAATCCGTCGCATGATTGGTGAAGGTAAACCGCTGGCGGATGTGCAGGCGAAGGTGACCTGGCTGAAAGGCGAACTGACGGCGGTATTACCTGTGCTATCCGATGGTCACAAACTCGTGGCACAGGAGCAACACGGTGCCTACGACAATACTGAGATAGCACTGTACTGGCAGCAAAGCTTTAAAATTATCGACGATAATCTAGCCGAGGCGGTGAGTGAATATCAGGCCGGTAATTACAAGCAGGCCAGCCAGAGTGTGCAGGTCGCGCACTATGACGGGTTTAAGAACTCAGAGATGGAAATGTCGGTGAGGCAGAATCGCTCTGCGCAACAAGCCGCTTCTATCAATCAACAATTCTCTTCATTAATTACGCTAGCCAGCCAACCCGATCAGCTTACCGATGTCGCTTACCGCGTCACGACGCTGTTGCAGGATATTGAGGATGTGCTTCCAGGTCTGCCGACAACGCGTGATACCCAACCGATTAGTGCGGCCCCGATGGGCGGTGATGCTTCTTCCGCTGACGGTATCCCTGACGCAAATTGGGCAAAAGTCTCGTCTGATATCAATCAGTCTATTGCTGCCGCGTTGGAAAAATACCAAGCAGGTCAGGTTAAACCCGCCATTATGGCGGTGCAGGATACCTATTTTGACCTGTTTGAAGCGACGGGGATGGAGAATAAAGTCGGATCGCGTGATGCGGCCTTCAAATCCACGCTCGAAGGTTATTTCACTCGATTAGTCAGCATGATGAGCGCAGGACAACCGATGGAGCAACTCCAATCTCAGGCTGAGGCGTTAAAACAGGATCTGGCGAATGCGGTCACCATGTTAGGTGAAGGTGGTGAGACGCACTGGAGTCTGTTGATTTATAGCCTGTTGATTATTGTTCGTGAAGGGCTGGAAGCCTTGCTGATTGTCGCGGCTATTGTCGCCTATCTGGTGAAAAACGATCAGCATGACAAGTTGCCACTCATTCGTCAGTCTGTTTATGTCGCGCTGCTGTGCAGTGTGGTCACCGCCGTTATTTTTCAACTGCTGTTTACGAACTCAGGTGCCAGTCGCGAACTGCTGGAAGGCGTGACGATGCTGATTGCTGTCGTCATGCTGTTCTTTATGAGCTATTGGCTGCTGTCTAAAGTGGAAGCGCGCCATTGGAAAGCTTATCTGGAAGGCAAGCTCTCTCACTCTTTGAGCAGTGGTTCGTTGGTCGGGCTGTGGTTGACCAGCTTTCTGGCGGTTTACCGCGAAGGGGCGGAAACCGTGCTGTTTTATTACGCGCTGGTCGGTGACGCCAGTAACGCGGCAGGGCACCTTTCCATCCTGGCTGGGTTTATCATCGGGTGTGTGATTCTGGTCATCGCTTACCTGATCATGCGTTTCACCGTCGTCAAACTGCCGTTGAAACCTTTCTTTATGTTTACCGGCTGCTTCATGTATCTGATGGCTTTTGTCTTTGCAGGCAAAGGTGTGTTGGAGCTGGTAGAAGGAAAACTATTTGAACCGACGCTGCTGATGGGTGTGCCTGAAATCAGTTGGTTGGGGATATACCCCTATGTGGAAACGTTACTCCCGCAAGGGGTGCTATTAATCGCCGCATTGGCAGCACTGTGGGTAATGCGGCGCAAAGCCGCGGCGATCTGATACTGGAAGCAATGAAAAGCAGAAAAACGACCGTTACTTACCCGACTGTTTTCTAAGCAGACTGTCTGCTGAAGGCTAAGGGAACATTGATGATATGAGGATGGGTTTGATGAATATGCAAAAAAAATTAATTGCGAGTGCCGTCATTGCGGGCATTTTCACTGCACCAGCGGCGTTTGCCTTTAAGGAATATCCTGCGGGTGAACCAGTTTCCATGAATGAAATGGAAATTGCTGCGGTTTATCTGCAACCAATCGACATGGAACCTCGCGGTATGGGGCTGCCTGCTGCAAAAGCCGATATTCACCTGGAAGCGGATATCCATGCGGCTGAAGGTAACAAAAATGGTTTCGGCGCGGGTGAATGGATGCCGTTCCTGACTATCGCTTATACCCTGACCAACACAGATACCGGTGCCAAGCAAGAAGGGACGTTCATGCCAATGGTTGCCAGCGATGGCCCACACTATGGTGCGAATATAAAAATGATGGGTGTGGGTAACTACAAAGTGACTTATCACATCGATCCGCCATCCAAAGCCGGTATGCATCGTCATACCGATGGTGAAACGGGCGTAGGTCGTTGGTGGAAGCCGTTTGATGTCAGCTTTGATTTCAAATATGTAGGCTTAGAGTGACAGTAATAACCGCGGTAAGCGTTTAAATCATCGCGGTATTGCTCACGCCTCTGTTTACAGAGGCGTGAGCATTTGTAGTCAAGGTGGTCTTCTCAGAGCGGTGATGAGTGATGGGACTGCGTTGTTAAAAAATGCAGCCAACGTTTTTTTCAAGGTGTGGTAGGTGATAAAGGATGAACTAACGCAACCCACGCACCTGCAACTTGAAAGATGAAGGAAATATGAGTTATTTCTTTGTTACTACACTACAGGCTTTTTTGCCGATCGCGTTGCTACTTGGTTTGAACTGGAGTCATCGCGTCACGCCGGAAATCAGGCCGCTGGGTTGGATAACCTTGTTGGCGTTGATAGCTGGGTTGATGATTGGTGCTCGGATGCCTAACGGGCAACAGCTTCAGTTGTGGATGACGGTGACTCAGGCCATCGGTCTGGTGTTATTTTTTGCCAGCCAGTTTTCCGCCAATATGCGTCTCGGTTATCTGTGGCAAGCGATTCTGGTCGCTGGTGCAGCGGTTCATTGGGGGAGCGATCCTAATCTGAGCGCATTGACAACCACACACGTTCTTAATACCGATTTGTTGCTGAATTTCAGTGCGATTGTCATGGCGTTAGCGTGGTTGGTTTTCAGTGCATCTCTCTGTGGATTGATTGTTCGTCGCGTGAAATTGCTACGCTGGCCATTGCTGATTCTGCTTCTCGGTATGTTGATGCTGCCGACTAGCGGTACGCTCTTATTGTTGTTGATGAAACTTCAGGTGCTAGGGCTAACGAAGCCGCGTCTAAGCTATGTCGCACACGTCACAAATAATGCTTATCTGTTGAACTATTTCGGCGCATTGCTGATGAGCGTGCTGGCCGGAGCCTATCTCTGGCCGCTGAAACAGGCCAGTCGGCGACTGGATGAGCAACGTGACCCGATAGAAAAACGCAAAGCGACGGCAGATTACCGTAACGCGCTGCGTACCGTGATTGCCACGCTGGTAGCGTTAGTGGTTGTGCTGTTGGGACAACTTTACTGGGACAAGGTGGCTTCACAACCGCCCCGCCTGTCTGAAGCATTGCCTGTCACGCTGGCGGCGGACGGTAATGTACATATCCCGATAGAGCAGGTACGTGACGGCAAACTACATCGTTTTGTCTGGATAGCCGATGATGGCAAAGCGGTGCGTTTTTTCATCATTAACCGTTATCCAGATCGTTTACGGCTGGGCGTGGTATTTGATGCCTGTTTGCTGTGTGGCGATCAGGGTTATGTGATGGATGGAAATCAGGTCATTTGCGTTGCTTGTGATGTGCGTATCTTCATTCCTTCCATTGGTAAAGCAGGTGGGTGTAATCCGGTGCCGATCGAGGGCTGGAGTAATGATGATAAGGAAGTGGTGATTAGTCGGGCCTCATTGGCGGCAGGGACGAACTACTTCAGTACCATTGTTTCTCTTGATGTGATTGACCCGGTTGACGGTTCCAAATTAACCAATGTGAAGGCAGAACATAAGTATCGCTACGGCGGTAAGACCTATTTCTTCTCGACGGAAGCGAACTATAACCGTTTTCGTGAAAGTCCCGGAAAATTTGTTACCTCAAAAGCAGCGGCTGACGATCACGCAGAAGGGGAATAACCATGTTATGGCGCATGTTACGTCAATCCTGGCGCAGGAATATCCGGCGTAAATCGCTGGCGGTTCTGACAGTCTTTCTGGCTGCCGGTTTAATTTCGGCTCTGCTGGCGGTATCCATTGATATCGGCGACAAGATGGCGCGTGAATTAAAGTCGTATGGCGCGAATATTCTGATCGAACCGGCTGGACAAGCGGCATTGCCAGCGCTCTTTGGTGAGCGCAGTAATCCGCTGGACGGTCAGGATTTTTTGGATGAATCAGAATTACCCAACATTAAGGATATCTTCTGGCGTAATAACATTATCGGCTTTGCGCCCTTGCTGAGTGGCGATATCGAGGTCAACGGCCAGACGATAGCGGCACTGGGAACCTTTTTCTCTCAACCGGTCGCGGTCCCTGATGAAGAAGATTACCGTACCGGTCAGTCAACGGTTAGTCCCTACTGGCAGGTGGCGGGAAGTTGGCCGCAGGAACCGATTGCACAAGATAAACCGGTCGAGATCCTCGCAGGTAAACAACTGGCGTTACAGAATGGCTGGCAGGTGGGAAACGATCTGCAATTGCGAGGCCCTCAAGGTGAAGTAACCGCGCATATCAGCGGTATTTTGACCAGTGGCGGTGATGAGGAAGGGCGTTTAGTGATGCCTCTGGCCGTGATTCAATCCTTATTAGGGTTGGAAGGGAAGATTCAGGCGATCCGCGTTTCGGCGCTGACCGTTCCTGAGAATGAACTTTCTCGACGAGCGCGTGAGAACCTTGAAGCGCTGAACGCGGAAGAGTATGACCTTTGGTATTGCACCGCCTATGTTTCTTCTATTGCGCATCAGCTTGAAGAAGCCATTTCCGGTTCGGTTGTTCGTCCTATCTGGCAGGTAGCAGCGTCAGAAGGCGTGGTGATTGATAAAATTCAACTGTTACTGGCCGTCGTGACATTCGCTGCGTTGGTTGCTGCGGCGATGGGCATTGCGTCGTTGATGACCAGCACGATTATGGAAAGAGCCAAGGAGATCGGCCTGATGAAAGCGCTTGGGGCGCGTCAGTGGCAGATTATGCTGTTGTTCTATCTTGAAGCCGCGTTAAGCGGCCTTGTTGGCGGCATCGCAGGGTGTATCGCAGGGTGGGGATTGGCGAAGATCATTGGCCTGATGCTGTTTGGGGTTCCGCTCAGTTTCGCCTGGATTGTCATTCCTTGTGTATTAGTGATATCGATGCTGATTGCTGTCATCGGTACCTGGTTCCCGGCCCGTCGTATTGCCAAACTGTATCCGGTGGAGGTGTTATATGGCCGCTAATACCTGGATGAATGGCATGTTTTGGCGATTGGTGTTGCGAGCACTGCGATTGCGTATGCAACGGGTCAGCGTGGTGTTTGCCGCCCTTACTGTCGGTGCTGCAATTGTCACTGCTATGTCCGCTGTCTATTTCGATATCAATGCCAAAATGAGTCAGGAGCTCCGTACTTTCGGGGCTAACTTTTATATTGGCCCTGCGCGGGGGAATTCGCTGCCGCAAAGTACCTTTCAGCCGATTGTGGATAACGCCCCGGCGGGGTTGATTAATGCCGCCAGCCCTTATCTGTATGGCATGGCGCGTACCGAACTGGAGAAAGTGGTTTTGATGGGCGTATGGTTTGAATCGTTACGCCCACTGGTGCCTTACTGGCAGATTACCGGCGATAGCATTGGTGTTGGTTTTGACGATCGTAATGCGATGATTGGGGTTAAGTTGGCAGAACGATTGGGTGTCAAAGTCGGCGGTAACGTCACGTTAGTCGGAGATGGCGGCCGACAACGCTTACGGATCAAAGGCATTGTGGAATCTGGCGATGCGACAGATAACATGCTGATTGTTAGTCTTCCGCTGGCTCAAAAGTGGTTGGATAAAGAGGGGATTATCAGTAATGCGTTGCTGAGTGTTAGCAACGATCTGGGTCAGGTCGATCAATTTGCGGCCAGTCTCCAAAAACAATATCCGCAGTTGGAAATTCGCCCCATTCTGAAAGTATCGGCTTCGGAAGGTCAGGTGTTAAATAAAATCAAAGGGCTAATGGGATTAGTTTCCGTCGTCATTCTGGTGCTGTCGTCTCTGTGTGTTAACACGACCCTGATGGCTATTGTGGGTGAACGTGCGCGAGAATTTGCGTTACAGAAAGCATTGGGTGCCAGCGGGCGAGACATCATTCGCCAGATGCTGGCGGAAACCGGCATCATTGCGCTGGCTGCCGTTGTCTGTGGTGCGTTGCTGGGATATTTGCTGGCGCAGGTTCTGGGTATGGCGGTATTCAATGCGACAATTTCATTACGAGCACCGGTTTTCCCGTTAACGCTGGTGCTCTCGCTGCTGGTTGCAGCGGCTGCGGCGGTGGTGCCTACCCGACGGGCGATTTATGTCGAACCAGCCAAAGTATTAAAAGGAGAGTAGCACGATGTCCTTAGCAACACAGGTTCAAGCGGTAGCGCACGTATCAGAAGAGGCTGTGATCGAGACTCGCCAGCTATACAAACGCTTTGGTCAGGTTACCGCGCTGGAGAATATTAATATCCGTATCGCCCGCGGTGAGTTTGTTGCCATCATGGGAGCCTCAGGCTCCGGTAAAACCACGTTAATGAACATCCTCACCTGTCTGGATACGGTAAGCGACGGTCAGGTGCTATTGGATGGCGTTGATGCCGCGGCGCTGGATGAGGAAGGTCGGCGTAAATTTAGAGCGGATAAAATTGGGTTGGTTTTTCAGCAATTTCACCTGATTCCCTTTCTGACCGCATTAGAAAACATCATGCTGGCTCAACATTATCACAGCGTAGTGGATGAGGATGCCGCGCGACGGGTGTTGGATCAGGTCGGTCTGGCGCATCGTGTCGATCATTTGCCTAGTCAGCTTTCCGGCGGTGAACAACAGCGCGTATGTATTGCACGCGCACTGGTGAACGAGCCTCCGGTGATTTTTGCCGATGAACCAACGGGGAACCTGGATGAAGAGAACGAACAGCGTGTGTTGGATTTATTGAAAGCGCTGCATGGACAGGGGAGGACGATTGTGATGGTGACGCATAACCCTGAGCTGGGCAGGTTTGCCGATCGTATTATCCGTTTACAACACGGTAAGTACTTAAGCGAGGAGATTAATCATCATGCTATGGCGTAATTATCTCAAAGCGGTTTGTCTGCTGGGCGCGTTGGTACTGCTTAGCGGTTGTAAGGAAGAACAGGTTAGTGTTGGCGCTCAGGCACCGGCGCTGGCCGCGTATGATTTAGCCGGGCAGCAGGTAGACCTCTCCCGCTGGCAGGGCAAAAGCGTGTATCTGAATTTTTGGTCGTCAGGCTGTGGTGGTTGTCTGGCGGAAATGGAGACACTGGAAAAACTCAGTAAAAACTATGGTGATAAAGTGGTCGTGGTGGCGGTGAATACCGATCCTGATAATATCGATCTCACTGCATTACTGACTCATCACAACGTGACCTATCCGGTCGTGCGCGACCAGTTAGGGATCACTAAAGAGCGTTATCAGGTTATTGGTACGCCAACGTCGTTTGCCATTGATAGTAAAGGCAACGTGTTGGAATTACATCAAGGTGCAAGGAGCGAGGAGCAATTAGCTTTGTTGTTTGACCAGCTTGCACGAGGCGTTTGATTTATTCCGATAGCGCATTTTTTCTTATTGTTACCGATAGCCCTTTAGTGACGCTAAAGGGCTTTTTGTATATCCCCCCAGCTAGGCTGGGGGCTCCGTTATTGTTTTGACTCCATTTGTTTTGACACCATGACCGGTACGACAACGGGTTTCGGTTTAATTCGCATCGCATAGATCACACCAACAATCAGACAACCTACGCCGCACAGTGTGAGCAACGGTGGCCAGGATTGGCGTGCGATAAATGTATAGGTCAGACCGGCCAATGTTTCGAACACGATCAAGGGACCAACCAGCACTGTGGGCAGTCGCTGGCTCGCTTCATTCCAGCAAAGTGTTCCCAGCCATGAACAAAACAACCCGATGGCGATCATGAGTGGAATAAAGACGATCGGACGCGGACCAAAAGGGAGTGCGAAACCTTCATTGGTTAACGAGAGATAAGCACACACCAGCAGATACCCAAAGATCGCCAGTGGCAGTGTCACCAGTCCCTGCGCAGTCGCCCAGGTTGTTGGTGTCTTATCGGTGTGCTCTCGTAACCAGCGACTGTTACGCAACGGATACCAGGTCCAACAGATAACGGCAATGAGTGCCAGCACGATACCACTTGTATAGCGCCAGAGGTCCAGCGGTGTTTTTGAATCGTTCAGCTCTGCAATATTGACGCAAACCAACCCGACGAGAATTAAGACCAGACCGGGCGTAAGTGAACGCCAGGCAATTCTGCCATCGTGTTTGCTATAAAGCAGATTGGCGGAGACTGAAATCACGACGGGCAGCGTACCGATGATCATGGTTGAAATTGGCGCACCAGTGCGTTGAATCGCGCTGGCGAGACAGAAGTAATACAGCAAATTACCGACAGCCGTCAGTTTGAGTGCTTCAACCCAGTCCTGGCGACTTAACTGACGCAGTCTGTCGCGATCGAGCCATGCCAGCGGCAATGCGATCAGCCCAAAGGCAAGATAACGTCCGGTTGACTGTAAGGCGGCCGGGTACTCCGGTACCAAAACGGGACCAACAAAAATTAACCCCCACATCAACCCTGCGGCAAGGGCGAAAAGTACGCCAATAAGCATGACAAACCTGTGATTCAATATTAATAAAAGGGAACCTAGTGTAACGATCAAGCGGCGGTCATTATTGTAGGATATTGCGGTTATGACATGGAAATTTGGGTGCTGTGCCGTAGGCAAATACGGCACTAGCCGCGTAAGCGTCGGCGAGGCATTACCTGCTTTTGATAGCGGATTGGTGTAATACCATAGCGTTGTGAAAAGGTTTTTGTCAGGTGAGCCTGATCGGTGAGGCCGACGGCAAGGGCAACCTGTGCGGCAGGCATGCCGTATGTCAGCATCTGCTTGGCTTCATACAGACGGATAGCCATTAACATTTGATGAGGCGTGACGTGGAACTGAGCCTTGAATTGACGCAAAAAGTGGTATGGGCTGAGTGCAACCAAGGATGAAAGCTCGTTCAATGTCACGGTCCTGGCAAAATTATCCCGCAGATAGGTTTTCACTATGTCAAATCGGTGCGTCGGTTCGGCAATGGCTTGGTGTGCAATACGGGCATGTGGACGGAACAGTGAAATCAGCGACAGCATCAGACTTTCGCTGGCGAGTGCGTCGGTGGTTTGCCAAAGGCCAGACAGCGTGAGCGCCAGTTGGCGAGCCCTGCCGGGATCGTGGCGCACAACATCGGTGAACCACCACCCTTTCTCGCCCGATAGTGTTTCCAGCGTTTCCGGACGGATATAAATCATGCGGTAACGCCACCCGTCTTCTGTCATTGACTGACCGGTATGCAGTTCATCCGGGTTCATTAACACCAGTGAATTTACTGAGGCGACGTGTTTTGCACCACGATAACGGAAGGCTTCGGCACCGGCGTCAATGGTGCCAATACCAAATGCTTCGTGGGTATGGGGTTCAAAGGCGTAGCGAGATACATGCGCATGGTAAAGCTCGATACCGGGGAGCGTCGGATGATGCCGAAACTGCGCATAGTCTTTTTCATCGGTAAAGTGTTCAGGAACGCCCTGCATAATACCTTTCCATTACGATTTCTGGCGATAAGCCTGATAACCATAAACGACCGCCTGGAAGTATGCCAAGAAAATTGATGGGCAAGAAGGAAGACGTAGCATCTTCCGGTCACCTAAGAACTTAGGCATACAGAAAAAGCGAAAGAGAATTTTTATCAGGTTAAGACGAAGTAAGAAGCTAATAATGTTAATAATTTCAAATCGTTATTTTCTTTAGTTTAAAAGGGCATAACAAAAACTATTTCTGTATTTGTCCTGAGCGCCATTCCTTCGTATCTATATACCGAATGTCTGAAAAGCTTTGAGTATCAGGCTGAAATGTAATACCAACGATGGGGTGAAAAGTGAACTTTCAGCAACTGAAAATTATTCGTGAATCTGCACGTTGCAACTACAACCTGACTGAGGTGGCCAATACATTGTTCACATCGCAGTCGGGGGTGAGTCGGCATATTCGTGAGCTGGAAGAAGAATTAGGGATTGAAATATTCGTCCGTCGCGGGAAGCGATTACTGGGTATGACGGAGCCAGGCAAGGAACTGCTGATTGTCGCCGAACGAATCCTGAATGATGCGGGTAATATCCGCCGTCTGGCCAATGTATTCACCAATAATGACACTGGGCAACTGGTGATCGCAACCACGCACACACAGGCGCGTTATAGTCTGCCGAATGTGATCAAGGAATTTCGGGCATTGTATCCACAGGTTCGTTTGGTGCTGAATCAGGGTACGCCGGATGAAATTGTGGCAATGCTGCATTCAGGCGAGGCAGATATCGGTATTGCCAGTGAACGCTTGATTAACGATGTTGCGCTGGCCGCTTTTCCCTATTACCGCTGGCACCATTCGATCATTGTGCCGGAAAATCATCCACTGGTAGAGGAGTCGGTATTGACGCTGGAGACACTCAATACCATGCCGCTGATTACTTATCGTCAAGGTATTACCGGGCGTTCTCGACTGGATCGTGCTTTTCAGGCTGCCGGTCTGTCACCGGATATTACTCTGAGCGCACAGGATTCTGATGTGATTAAAACCTATGTTGAATTGGGGCTTGGCGTCGGCATTGTCGCGGATCGCTCTTATGATCCAGAGCGCGATAAGGGGTTAGTCAAACTAAATGCGGAACACTTATTTGAAGCGAATACCGTTTGGTTGGGATTGAAGAAGCACCAACTTCAGCGCAATTATGCCTGGAAGTTTATTCAGCTTTGTAATACCGAGTTGTCGCTTGACGATATCAAAGATCGTGTGTTTACGGACAGTGAAGCACCGATTATTGATTATCAAATTTAGGGCGCGTTTTCTGACGTGTCTGGCGTGGTTTACCGCCAGCAGGTTTTGCTTGCTGGCTGACAACCTGATAACGGGTATTCCCGTTTTGTTTGTTTTATTCCTGTCTTCGTCTGGGCGATAACGTGGTCTGCTGGTTAGCATAACTATGATTTGCCTTGATGATAATCCGCTTGATCTCACCGTATGGGGATAGTAGCATCCCAGTTATAACAATAACTTATGTTTGGTGTTTTGTTTTTAGATACAAATACTTGTGCGTTTTAATTGAATAACTATGTGATTCATTCTGCACTCAGGTAGAGAAAAAAAGCAGCCATCTGTTCATCAAACATACTCGATTCTTATCACCTCCACGCTAATTTTACGGCTCAATGTTAGCCGGAATTTGCGCGATCGCCATTCGTTCGTGGCGAGGAGTTTTAAAACGGAAAATCACAATGAAAGTCCAAAAAATCAGCCTGGCCTGGCAAATTCTTATCGCATTGATTCTGGGGATCGCACTCGGTGCGGTGCTACATGAACAGGCAGAGAGTCGCCAGTGGCTCATTAGCAATATTCTTAGCCCCGCAGGCGATATCTTCATCCGTCTGATTAAAATGATTGTGGTTCCGATTGTTATTGCCACGCTGATTGTGGGTATCGCCGGCGTGGGTGACGCAAAGAAACTGGGGCGTATCGGTCTTAAGACCATAGTTTATTTTGAAATCATTACGACGGTTGCCATTGTTCTTGGCATCACCCTCGCGAATGTTTTCCAGCCGGGACATGGCATTGATATGTCGATGCTGACGTCTGTTGATATCTCGCAATATGAAAAAACCACCGAGCAGGTTCAGAGTGGTTCACATAGTTTAGTGAGCACCATCCTGTCGCTGATTCCACCGAATATTTTTGCCGCTATTGCCCGAGGCGATATGCTGCCGATTATTTTCTTCTCGGTGCTGTTTGGACTGGGCTTATCCTCTTTGCCTAAAGATCATCGTGACCCGTTGCTAAATGTATTTCGGGGCGTCTCTGAAACGATGTTCAAAGTGACGCATATGATCATGCGCTACGCGCCGGTAGGGGTGTTTGCCTTGATTTCTGTCACCGTTGCCAACTTCGGTTTTGCCTCTCTGTGGCCGTTGGCTAAGCTGGTGATTCTGGTTTATGCCTCGATTCTATTTTTTGCATTGGTGGTGCTGGGTTGTGTGGCGCGTGTATGCAAATTACGCGTGACGATGCTTATTCGTATTCTGAAAGATGAATTGATCCTTGCTTATTCCACGGCCAGCTCAGAGACGGTGTTGCCACGAATTATTGAAAAGATGGAGGCGTATGGCGCGCCGAAATCGATCACCAGCTTTGTGGTACCCACGGGCTATTCTTTCAACCTTGATGGTTCTACGTTATATCAAAGTATCGCGGCGATTTTTATTGCGCAGCTATATGGCATTGAGCTGTCGATTGGGCAGGAAATTGTACTGGTATTGACGTTGATGCTAACGTCAAAAGGCATTGCTGGCGTACCGGGCGTGTCGTTTGTCGTACTGCTGGCAACGTTGGGTAGCGTTGGTATTCCATTGGAGGGGTTGGCGTTTATCGCAGGGGTTGACCGTATTCTGGATATGGCGCGAACGGCATTGAATGTTGTGGGTAATGCGCTGGCCGTGCTGGTGATCGCCAAATGGGAAAACCAGTTTGATGAGAAGAAAGCGCGTGCTTATGAAAACGAAATAAAAGGAATAAATACACAAACCGCGCATCAGGAGTAAAAGAAGAAACGTTTCGAGGCGGATCGCCGAGCGTCAGGTTAAATACGGTTGATTCGGTCTAAGTACGCGTTTGTATTATGCCCCGGTTGGTTATTTCCGGGGCATGGTTGTTATGCTGCCCGATCATCTTTCAGATGAGGTAATGTCACTCGTTCCTGAGTGCGCCATAAGGCGTTTCTGATCCGATCTTTATCGATGTGGAAAGGCAGTAGTGCCGCAATTTTTGAGGCGATCTTTACTTCCTGCGCAATAGCATCAACCAACGTGGGATGTGCATCCAGGCCCAGCGACGATAGCGTCAGCGGGCTGCCATAGCGATGGAGTTGCGATAGTAGAGGTTCCCTTTTCTGAACGTCGTCATGCTCAAGGTAAGCCTGTACTGTCAGGCCAAACCCTACCTTTTCACCGTGTAACCAATCATGAAGTTCGGGTAAGCGCGTCATGCTGTTATGAATCGCATGCGCAACGCCCACTCGGGGAATGTCATCTTTCATGCTGTTTGCCACACCAGCCAGTGCAATAACGGCATCAATAACTTTGCGTAAGGCCGGAGTGACCTGCTTCCGTTCATTATCCTGAATGGCTTGATCGGCGTAGGCGGTGAAGGTATCGACGGCCAGTTTAGCGGCTTGAGCTTTCAACGCTAACGCCAGACTATCATCGCCGTTGCGTAAATAAGGCTGGAATTCATACCACTTTGCCAATGCATCCACGATACCCGCTTTGAGATAACGTGTTGAACTTTGTGCTATCACTTCGCTGTCTACCAATACCCACACCGGTAACCGCCTTAGCGCGATGGCTCCGTGGTGCGCACCAGTCTCGCTATAAATCACGCTAATGGGCGACCATGCTGCACAGGTTGCTGCAATGGTGGGGACGGTAATCACAGGAATTTGACCCAACACTTCGCCAACGGCTTTCGCTGAATCCAATACTCTTCCACCACCGATGCCTAAAATTAGCTCGGCGTTTAGTTCACGAGCCTGGGCAGTCAGTTCTTCAATGACTCGCTTGGTGCAGTAGCCGGAGAGGAATGCAATCTGATAAATCAATCCCTGCTGTTTCAGACTGTGCTCGACGCGTTCTGCTGTTGCTTGCCAGGCTTGGTGACTGGTCACGATCAGAATAGTTTTGGCATAAGGCGTAATGAATTCACCAACAGAGTGAATAACGCCATCACGATTCAGGTAGGTTTCTGGTGCTTGAATTGCAATCATGTATGCGGTCTCTATAAGGTGAAGGAAGGTGATTGCCTTGTTGTAACAGCGATGGACATCACAACAAAGGAACAATTCTGGTTATGTATGAGTGCAATTTGCATAACCAGAACCACGACGATTTGTTTAGCGTTGCATTCCCCAGCGTTTTACCGTGAATTTCTCAATGCTGGAAAAAATGAGCCCTTCAACCAGCAAACCGATGATAATGACGGAAGCCAAACCGGCAAACACGCGGTCGGTGTAGAGTTCATTACGGTTCTGAAAAATGTACCAGCCTAATCCACCGTTGCCGCTGGACGCGCCGAAAACCAGTTCGGCAGCAATCAGCGTACGCCAGGCAAATGCCCAGCCAATTTTCAGTCCCGATAAGATGGAGGGCAAAGCAGCAGGAACCAGAATGTAAGTGACGTAGCGGCGGCCAGTCAGACCATAATTCCGTCCCGTCATGCGCAGTGTTTCGGAAACGCTGAGAAAGCCGGAATAGGTGTTGAGCGCCATCGGCCACATGACGGAATGCACAAGTACAAAAACCAGGCTTTTCTCGCCCAGGCCAAACCACAACAATGCCAGCGGCAGTAAGGCGATGGCGGGTAAAGGATTAAACATGGATGTTAAGGTGGCCAGCAGGTCACGACCAATACGGGTTGATACTGCTAACGCGCTGAGCCCCAACGCAAGTAGGCTACCGATAACATACCCTTTCACCAATGTACTGAGTGAAACCAACACTTTGCTTGGCAGTTCACCGCTGGTCAGATCTTCACGAAAGGCGCTAAGCGTTTGTAGAAAGCCGGGGAACATTAACTCATTGTTTTGCCAACGTGCGCCCAATTCCCATAAAACGATTAATCCGCACAAAATGACAGTTTTCCGCAGCCAGGCCTGATTCCATAGCCGGGTAACGAGAGGCAAAGGCAGGGCCAACGTAATATTTTTAAGTGGCGCGAGTTCACGCTGATACTCTGGCCGCACGGGGGGATGGGTATTCATCGTATTTACCTTGACGCGAGTGAATAGGAGATGGCGCGGTGCCTTCATTGGGAAACAACAGATGATGAATTCGCTGAGCCGTTGCCTGAAATGCTTCGCTTCCTTGATCGTCCATCGTAAATTGGTGGCAGTTAATCTCAGCCCGAACCCGACCAGGATGAGGAGAAAGCAAAAGTACACGGCTGCCGACGATCAATGCCTCTTCAATAGAATGCGTTACAAATAGCAGCGTGAAGCGTACCTCGTCCCACAGCGAGAGTAACTCCTCTTGCATTTTGCGGCGGGTTAGCGCATCCAATGCGGCAAAAGGTTCATCCATTAACAAGACTTTGGGCTGCATGGCTAACGCTCTGGCAATGGCGACGCGTTGCTTCATGCCACCTGATAGCGTATGGGGATAAGCATCGGCGAATGAGGTCAATCCAACCTTATCCAGAAAATAGAGAGCTCGTTCACGTGCCTCGGCACGGTTTGCCTGACGACTGGCGACTAACGGGAAGAGGGTATTTTCTAAAACGGTTTTCCATGGTGGAAGCTGGTCGAACTCCTGAAAAACCATAATCCGATCAGGCCCTGGTTGGGTTACTTGCTCTCCATCCAACCGGATTTCACCTTCCACTGCGGGTAAAAAACCGCCGATGGATTTTAACAGGCTGGATTTTCCACAGCCGGAAGGGCCGAGCAGTACAAAGCGATCGGCAGGAAAAACATCGAAGCTGACATCATGCGTAGCACGAACCTGCGTGCGGCGAGTACGATATTCCAACCCGACGCCGTCAATTTGTAATAGGGGCCTGTTAAGCTCATTGTTAAAAGCGTGGCGCATGAATCCTCCAGTGCACGACAGGTGGTCTTGGGCGATCAATATGTCCATTGAACAGGGCAAGATGATGAATGTGAATTAACTACCCGGCTGTTCATGAATTTCATTAAAGAAATAGTCCTTCCATGAGTCTGCCTTATTTTTCAGTATGCCAAGCTGGTGTAATTTTTCGGCGTAAACATAAGTACGCTGAGGCGTAATCGTGAAATCAATCTCTGGGTCTTCAACGATTTTCTTCACCAATGCCGGATCAAGCCGTGATTTTTCTACCCGAATATAGGTGTCGGCAGCAGCAGGCTTGTTGGCTTTGATAATCTCAGCCGCTTCAGCGAGTGCATCGTAAAAAGCGCGATAGGTTTTGGGATTCTCATCATGGAATTTTTGCGTGGTATACAGCACGTTGAACGTTGCTGGCCCGCCAAGTACATCGTAAGAGCTCAGTATTTTATGGACGTTTGCGTGCTCCAGAGCCTGATATTGGAAAGGCGGGCTGGAGAAATGCGTATTGATTTCAGAACCACCGGCAATCAGCGCGGCACTGGCATCCGGGTGGGGCAGACTGACCGTAATACTGTCAAAGCGCTTGAAATCACCAACGCCATATTGTTTTGCCGTTTCAATTTGCAGAGTGCGAGATTGGAAACCCACTCCGGCGGCGGGAACGGCGATACGGTCTTTATCACTCAGGTCGCCAATGGTTTTTACCTTTGGATTGTTACTGAGCAGGTAATTTGGCATTGAACCCAGTGACGCTATCGCTTTGACATTTTGCTTACCGCGGGTTCGATCCCATACGGTTAACATCGGTGGCACACCCGCGGATGCCACATCCAGCGCGCCGGAAAGTAGTGCTTCATTGATCGCCGTTGCGCCAGAAAGCGTACGCCAGTCTACCTTAATCTCCAGCCCTTGCTGTTTACCGTGTTTTTCAATCAGATTTTGGTCGCGTACGACATCCAGTATCAAATAACCAATACCAAATTGCTGTGCAATACTGATATTGCCTTCTGCATGGCTGGCAAAAGAGGTAAACATGAGCCCAAGAAGTGCCGTAGTTTGAGTGAGTCGATTAAGCTTTTTATTTTTAAATATGTGGTTCATATCTTTCCTTTTTTAATAATATTCATTTTGATTTTTATCTGATTGGCCAATATCTACATAATCATTATGAATAAATTGACTCGTTAATTTTTATGACCATGTGAATCTTATTTTTTATTGTCATCGCTTGATAAAGCTTTTTTTGGAATAACTTAGATGTTTTTCGATTTTTATCTATGGGATCCGTTTTATTGTGCCGCGAGATATGCTTTAGCTGAAAATCTCATATCGATAGTTTTATTTCTCAGTTATGTATCAAAACCGGCGAGTTATAGTGAGGGCTCTCTTTTATTTTATGTTACGAGGCTGCTATGCCTGTGTTCAGTCACTATTATTTACGTGATTTTTTGCGTGATAAATTGGTTGAGATTCATGTTGATAATACGGTAGCCAACGTGGTGGCGGATAATCTGGTTGAATCGAGTCTTAAAGGTCATGATTCACATGGTGTCAGCATGCTGCCGCGCTATATTGCTGCTATTCATGAAGGAGGATTATCGCCTCATGCGAATGCAGAGAAAACGCTGGATTTTGGCCCTTTGATTTCCTTTAACGGCCATCATGGATTTGGACAGGTGGTCGCACAACAGGCGTTGACTCAGGGTATTGAGCGTGCGCAATCTCAAGGGATCGCGGTTGTCAGTCTTGCTGATGCCCATCATTTAGGGCGCATTGGTGCATGGGCGGAGCAAGCTGCCCGCGCAGGCTTAGTTTCGCTGCACTTTGCCAACGTTTATACCAAGCCCGTGGTTCTTCCCTGGCAGGGGCAGTACCCGCGTTTTGGCACAAATCCATTTTGTGTCGGTGTGCCGGTAGACGGTGAGGATCCCGTTATTCTGGATTTTGCCACCAGCGTTATTGCAGGTAATAAAGCGAGAATTGCATGGAATGAGGGCAAATTACTGGCAGCTGGCGCGATTGTCGATAATCAAGGTAATCCTGCCGTTGATCCTCGTTGGTTGATGGAAGAGCCGTTAGGGGCATTATTACCGTTTGGACAACATAAAGGATCGGGGTTATCTCTGATTTGCTCGTTATTAGGCGCGGCGTTAACTGGCGGAAAAACAGAACGGACGGCAACAGGGGAAGGCAAGCGGATTATTAATAGTATGCTGTCTATTTTAATTGATCCACAACGGCTTGGTGGCGCGGAAACGTATCAAAATGAAATCCCAGCGTTATTAGCTTGGGTCAGGCAATCACGTGACGATGATGCATTACTTTTGCCGGGTGATGCGGAAAAGAAACATTATCGTCATCGTATTAAAAATGGAATTTATGTTGATGACACCAGTTGGAAACAACTTTTCGAATTAAACCAACAAGCCGCTTAATTATCTGATGAGTTATCAGTATATAAAAACGTGCGCTGCGTTTTAATTTTTTATTTACTTTCAAGGAGAACATGATGCATCTCGCCCGCTTTCCCCGTTTATCTCTGGGACACTTTCCTACGCCGCTTGAGGTGCTGCCGCATCTGACTGCCTACTTAGGCGGACCGACGATTTATATCAAACGTGATGACGCGACCGGCTTGGCGACGGGAGGCAACAAGACGCGCAAATTGGAGTTTTTGTTAGCGGATGCCCAACAGCAGGGGGCTGATGTCATTATCACTCAGGGGGCGACGCAGTCTAACCATGTTCGTCAAACTATTGCCGCTGCGGCAAAGTTGGGGCTTAAAACGAAAGTGCTGTTGGAACAGCGAGTGAGTAAGTACGGAGAGGACTACCAGCGATCGGGCAATATTTTACTGGATAACTTATTGGGTGGTGAGGTGGTTGAGCACTTGCCTGCCGGTACCAATATGCAACAGGCGATGGAAGCACTCGCTGATTCCTTACGCAAGGAAGGGTTCAAACCCTATGTCATCCCAGGAGGCGGTTCTAATCCGATTGGCGCATTGGGTTATGTGGCCTGTGCCGAAGAATTGCTGTTTCAATCTAGCCAACAGCGTTTGCGCATTGATCATATTGTACATGCGACGGGAAGCACTGGCACGCAGGCGGGGTTGGTTACTGGCTTAACCGCAACGAACAGCCAGATCCCTTTGCTGGGGATTAGCGTCCGAGCGCCGAGAGAACAGCAGGAAGAAAATGTCTATGCGTTGGCGCAACGCACCTGGCAACTGCTTGGGATTCCTGGCTCGATCCCCCGCGATACGGTTAAGGTGAATAGTGACTATGTCGGGGATGGATACGGTATTCCAACGGATGGAACGTTGGAAGCACTAACGTTATTGGCGCGATTGGAAGGTATTTTGCTCGATCCTGTTTATTCCGGTAAAGGCATGGCTGGGTTAATCGATTTGATCCGTCGCGGCTATTTTCATCCTGATGAGAATATTGTGTTCATTCATACCGGTGGCGCTGCCGGACTTTTTGGCTATCGCCAACTGCTGGAAAATACGTCACTCTGATGAAGATTACACCAGATAAAGCCATCTTGATCGGTGTGTTGGGTGGCATGGGACCGCTGGCTACGGTCGATCTGTTGCAAAAAATTATTGAGCAAACACCAGCCAATTGCGATCAAGAACATGTTCCGATTATTGCCTGGAATGTGCCGCAGATCCCCGACCGACAACGGGCATTGGCAGGAACCGGTGAGTCGCCACTACCGGTATTATTATCTGCTATTCGTCAGTTAAACCAGTTACCAGTCAGCCATATCGTTATTCCGTGCAATACGGCTCATCATTGGTTTGATGAACTGGCTGCGGAAAGTGACGTGCCCGTTTTGCACATTGCTGACGCTACGTTGGCTTGGACTGAACAGTTTGCCAGCGTTAGCCTGCAAGCACAGCAAAAGATTGGACTCATTGCCACGCAAGGCACGCTTAGCGCCGGGTGGTATCAGCAACGGTTTGCGGCGAAAGGCGTGGTGACGCTGGAGCCAAACGAACAGGAAATGAATAGTCTATTTGTGCCGGGTTGCTATGCCGTGAAACGCGGTGAGTTACAACGCGGAGGGGAATTACTGGAACAATTGGCACTGCGGCTTATTGAGCGCGGGGCGCAAAGGTTAGTTCTGGCCTGCACAGAAGTTCCTCTGGCGTTGACGGCGGTGAAGTCACGTTGGTTGGATATCAGTATTGATCCCACACAGGCGTTAGCTCAGGTCTGTGTCGATTTGTGGTCCCATACCGTGAAATCGGGTGAGGTGTCGCGCTGAGGCTGAATGATTTAGGGTGTAAAGACGGATAAATAAAAAAGCCGCTCGAGAAATCGAACGGCTTTTTGTGTCACACAATATCGTTAGATAAAGCCGTACATTGCAGCAAATACCCAGCCAAAGACGCAGGAAGTACTTACCCCGATCAAACCTGGCAGAATAAAGCTGTGGTTAATAACGAAACGACCAATCTTGGTGGTGCCTGAACGGTCAAACTGAATGGCAGCCAAGTCGCTTGGGTACGTTGGCAGAATGTAATAACCGTAACAAGCTGGTGCAGACGCGACGATATAAGCCGGATCAACACCGATAGCCAACGCGACAGGCACAATCGCAGCCAATGCCGCAGCCTGAGAGTTAACGAACTTCGATACAATCAACAGAATGATGGCATAGGCCCATGGGTAAACTTTAACCAGTGAACCCAAGGTCGCTTTGATTTGATCCAAATGTGCGCCGAACATGGTTTCTGCCATCCAGGCAATACCATACACCGCCACAATGGCGATCATCCCGGAGCGGAACACTTCATTCTTGGAAATTGATGAGGGATTCGTTTTGGTGGCGATAATGATAATGGCACCAGAAAACAGCATGAACATCTGAATAACCAGAACCATGGATAATGGTTTGCCTGCAAAGACCGGACGCAATTCTTCGACAGCACCCAGAATAGCAACCGCGGCGATGGTGGCTAAAAAGATCCACATGGCGATCCAATTGCTGCGAGGCAATTTTTTATCCAACAGCGTGGCGGTGTCACCATAAACATAGTGCTTGTTTTCTGGATCGGCGATGAATTTCTGGAAGTCTTCATCTTTATCCAAGTCTTTACCACGGAACCAACTGAAAATACCGATAGCCAGAATACCCAGTAAGGTAGAGGGAATGGTAATTGACAGCAGGTCAAGGAAACCGAGGTGTTTCCCCTGGAAGGTGAAATTACCCAACATGGCAACCAGTGACACCACGGCAACGGAGACCGGGCTGGCAATGATACCCATTTGTGCACCGATGGAACTCGCCGCCATAGGACGTTCAGGACGGATATTATTTTTGATAGCGACATCATAAATAATTGGCAGGATGGTATAAACCACATGGCCAGTACCGCACAGGATGGTCAGGATACAGGTCACAAACGGCGCAATAATCGAAACATACTTCGGATTACGGCGCAGCAGCTTTTCTGCGATCTGTAGCATAACATCCAGACCCCCTGAGGCCTGAAGCGTTGCGGATGCGGCTACCACTGCAATGATAACCAGCATGACGTCGACGGGTGGTTTACCCGGTTGAAGTTGAAAAACAAATACCAGAATGACCAGTCCTATACCGCCTAATAAACCTAGCGCGATCCCACCTTTTCTAGCACCGTAGAAAAGACAGATCAGGACGATGACTAATTGAATGATAAAGTCCATAGATACCCCATTGCTCAAAATGACGAGTTAATTAATTAGGTTGTCTTACCTTCGTCGCGGGTACTATAGGGATTATTTGTTATTCATTTTCTTGATCTACATCTATTAATTTTTATGTTTCTAATTTTTACGCGAAATAAAGGAACTAGCTCTCAATAATTATTCTCTTGTGGTTTATTTACTTTTTTAAGTGTAAAATTACTTTTTTAATAAATGATGAATTAAACAAAATCGACATTAAGTTAATATATTTGATAAATATTGGTTTTTTATTTAATTGTTGTTCTATTTTTGTTGTTTATTGGTTTTTATTTATGGGCTGTTTTGTTCTGTTTTTGATATGATAATCCACCTTGTGATAGGTGCGAAATACCCAATAATGAGTATTTTGATCTTATCCATTTGATTTTAAATGATTATTTATTTCTTTGTGAACTTAAATCCCTTTTGTTATTGAATGTCAATAATGACAGGCAGTTATTGGTATTAGCCAATGATAATGATTGATTTTCTCTCCCTTTTTTTATCTAAAGTTGCTTTTATTATCTGTTTTAATTCTTTGCTATATTGTTTTAATAAACGGTTTTTATAGTGTTGTAAGTTATTAGGGTAATAATTTTATAAAATTTTTTAGAATATATTTTAATTTGACCACTCCTGAAAATAAATCGCATGGCGCAGTCAGATTGCTGACGTTAGCGGAATAAATGGCGTGTCTGTCCACCGAGAGTTCGAACGGTGGGAACGCCAGAATACGCGCCCGAAAGGTATGACAACCCTATACATGAATGAAGTAGGTTGATAGCTGATGTAGGGTTTGTTCATCCAGTGTGCCAGCATAGTAACGTAACTGTAGCCAGGCGGTTAGCCACGTATAGCGAGCTTCGGAGAGGTCGCGTCTCGCGCCATACAATTGCTGTTCTGCATTGAGTACATCGAGGTTAACGCGTTCTCCGCCTTGTACACTTTTTTGCGTCGCAGTGACCAGCGCCAGAGCCGATTGCTCTGCTAATTCATATGCCCGAATTTTTGCCTGACTACTGGTCACCAAATTAAACTGGCGACGTAATTCAATTTGAATGGTCGCAGTTTGCTCGTCTTTTTCTTTGGCCGCTTGTTGATAGCGCGCCTGAGCCTGACGTGTCGCAGCGGAAACACCGCCTCCGGCAAAAATAGGCACGCTAATTCGAATACCGATTGAGCGGGTATCATATTTCTGGTTATAACTGCTCTCGGTATCGGATTGGGTATGGCGTGTGCTGGCAACGAATGTGACTTGTGGCAGATGACCCGCCCGATTACGTTCAATACTGTATTTTGCTACGGCGAGTGATTGGCCCAGCGCCAGTAATTGCGCATTATGGCGAGCCGCGAGTGATTGCCAGTGTTGGTAATTGGCGGGCTGAAGTTGTCTCGGTGTGAAACGCGGAGTGAGTTCAGCAAGTTGTCCGGCGGTGATGGGGATACCCAATAAGGTTTCGAGTTCGCGCAGGCTGATATCGAGATTATCTTGTGCTTCAATCAGTTGAGCATCGGTGAGGTTGAGCCTGGCTTCCGTTTCCAGAATGTCAGTGCGTGTCCCTTCGCCTTGCTGATATAAACGCTGGTTAAGTTGGTATTGTTCCCGATATGCCCGCTGCTGAGCCTGAACCAACGTAATTTGTTCCCGGCTGAATAGCACGTTGCTGTAGGACTGAAATAAACGGACCAGCAGTTGCTGGCTTTGATCGCGCAATTGTTCATCTGCTAGTACGGCACTGGCTTCCCCCTGCTGGTAACGTGACCAGGCTTCATAATCCAACAGTGGTTGTTGCAAGGTGAAGCTGGAGGCGTGGCTGTTATAGTCTCGTTCAGCTTTCTGGGCATTGCTGGTTACCGTTGAATCGTTACGGGACTGACTATAGTCGTAGGTGATGGTCGGCAATAGTCCCGCTCGTCCGATATGTTTTTCTTCTACACCAGCATTACGTGCATGAATAGCGGCCTGAAAGGTGGGATCGTGGGCTAAGGCTAAATGCCAGGCTTCCATTAACCCCAATGCCTGACTTGATGTTCCGTAACCTAATGCGAAAAAACAAAATAACCACCGATAATGGCGTATCGCTTGAATATATAAAAAACGCAGCATGATTATTCCTCGGTCAGAGCGATATGCAAACGATCCAATAGCGGCTTAAACAGATAATTAAGCAACGAGCGTTCTCCTGTTCGTACAAATGCTTCGACCGGCATGCCGGGGCGAACAGCAAGATCAGAAAACGGCTGTTTTTCTTGTTCATCAACGCGAATTCGTAGGGCGTAGTAGGGTTTTCCCGTCTGTTGATCGAGAAGCTGATCGGCGCCGATCAGTATCACAGTGCCGGAGAAACGTGGCGTTGTGGCTTGATTAAATGCGGGAAATAGCAGTTCTACCGGCAAACCTTCCGTTACCCTGTCTACCAGCTCAATGGGGAGCTGGGCATCAATGAGCAGCGGTTGCCCATTGGGGACAATTTCCATCAGAACCTGTCCAGGGCTAACGACGCCGCCTTCGGTGTGCAGCGTTAACCCAACAACAGTGCCGCTAACAGGAGCGCGGATCTGCGTGTTTTGCAATTCATATTCCGCAGAGGTCAGTCGGTGTGTCATATCCTGAATAGACCGTTGAAGTTCGGTAAGCTGTGTACGCACATCCTTTTGATACTCGTTCTGGCGCTGTTGGATTTTTTCTTCCAGCTCAATGACCTGTTGGTGTATCTGCACCATATTGTTGCGTTCTTGTGCAATGCTACCAGCTAACTGTGCAGCCTGACGTTCGACGTCAAGTAAACGGTTACGGGCGATATAGCCTTCCAATGCCAGCGGGCGTAATCCTTGTAATTGTTGGTTGATAATGTGGTATTGCGTTTGATTACTCGTAAGCAGTGCCTGGGCACCGTGCCATTGTGCGTTAGCCCCGATGATGGCAGCCTGCATTGCGGCAATCTCCTGCTGGATTGCCGCTCGGCGACTGACAAAGAGTTGCTGTTGTGCTGCCTGAATTTGCTGAGAACGTAATCCGGTGGTTAATGGCATTTCGGAAAAGGGGATCGCGGCTAAATTGTCGCGTTCGGCTTTCAGTCTGACTTCACTGGTCAGCGCTTCCAGAAGTTGGGTCGATAAGTTATCGCGTTGAGCCTGGGCTGGTGTTTGATCTAACGTCGCGAGCGTTTGTCCAGCCTGTACCTGTTCACCGTCGCGCACGGCTAGCGTTGCAATACGACCACCGTTGACCGGTTGTACGGCCTTTCGGTTATCGGCGACAATGACCCGTCCTGATACTGCGACACCTTTATCCAACGGGGCTAATCCGGCCCAAAGTAGCATACCGATAAAACCGAGCAGAACCAGTAATACTCCTCGTTTTAAATGGCGTCCGGCATCGGTGTGTAATGGCGTTACTGCGGCATTTCCCGTCACTGGGGCTGAGGCAATATTTGGCTGATACATTGATTTAACTGGGGCAGACATATCCATCCTCGTTAAGAAATCGAACAAGCCAGTCTCTGGCGTACACATTCCTGAATTACCCTGTGTGTGAGGGCGGTACTCTTCTTGTTATTTATCCGGCGCGGCTTTACGCGATCCTGATGCGCTATAAACCATACTTAGCCCGGATGAGCCCGGCAGGGAAGGTTTGAAAGTCTGTGTAGACGAGGGAACGGCGACTGGTTTGACGGCGGGCGGTTTTACCGGTTGTCCACGCTGGAGTTCCTTGAGTACCTGTGTGGTTTCACCGAAATACTGAATTTGCCCCGCACGTAGAACCAAAAGCTTGTTCGTGCAGGACAGGAGGCTGGCCTTGTGGGTGATCAGAATTTGTGTGCACAGAGCTTGCTGTTGAGTGGCAATCGAGGTCAGTAGCGCTTTTTCACCATCTTCATCCAGACTGGCGTTAGGCTCATCCAGTACGATCAGTTTGGGCGAGTCATAAATAGCTCGAGCCAGCGCCACCCGCTGTTTTTGTCCACCGGAGAGGCCTGCGCCTCCGTCACCCAATTGAGTATCGTAACCTTGTGGCAAACGCAGAATCATGTCATGTACGCCGGCGGCCATCGCGGCAGCCACAATTTTTTCGGCGTCAGGTCGGTTAAAACGGGCAATATTTTCGGCAATGGTACCGTTGAATAACTGCACATCCTGCGGCAGGTAACCAACGAAACGGCCCAGATTTTCTTTGTCCCATTGATGTAGATCTGCGCCATCCAACCGGACCTTACCGCTCAGTGGGGGGAGTGCCGCAATCAGCAGACGTGCCAGGGTGGATTTTCCCGATCCGGAATGCCCTAATACACCCAGTACGTCACCTGGTAATAGCTCAAAAGTGAGATTGACCAGTATCGGTGTTCGAGAATGCGGTAGGCTGGCACTGAGTTGTTCTACCTGTAATCGTCCTTGTGGAGCAGGCAATGCCATACCTGTGGTGCGGACCGGATTTTGATCCAGTAATTCGTTAAGTCGTTGCCAGGCCAATCTCGCTTGCATCCATTGTTTCCAGACGGCGATGATCTGATCGATAGGGCTTAATACCCGGCCCACCAGAATCGATCCCGCAATCATCATTCCGGGGGTAATGTCACCGTTTACCGCCAGCAGCGCACCGAGCCCGAGCATCAGTGACTGGAGTGCCAGCCGGGTACTTTTGGCCAGTGAAGTAATATTGGCGCTTTTTTCACTGGCGACATTTTGGTAATGAAGAAATTGCTGGTGTTGCGTCAGCCAGCGTTGGCGCATGGCCCCCAGCATCCCCATCGCCTCAATGGCGTCGGCATTGCGTAAATTCGCATTGGCCTGTTGAGTCGCTTGAACGGTAATTTTTGCTGCCTGCGCCAACGGTTCACGCGTTAGTCGCTGGTTTAACCATGCGAATACTATCAGGATGATGGCTCCAATCAGTGCCGTAAGCCCCAGCCATGGATGCAACAGGAAGATGACCAGTAGATAGATGGGAAACCAGGGAACATCGAAGAAAGCGAATAAAGCATTACCGGTTGCGAACTGTCGTAAGGTGGTGAGATCGCTCAGGGCTTGCCCTCCCTTGGCAGGGCCATTCTTCAGGTTATTTTCGAAAGCGGCATTATAGATCCGCTGATTAAGTTGCATATCCATTTGCGTTCCGAGGCTGATCACCACGGCGCTGCGTATCCATTCCAGTAACCCCATGAATAAAAACAGGCCTAGCGTGATTACCGTCAGCATAGCCAGCGTCATTGTGTTGCCAGAAGGCAGGACGCGATCGTAAACCTGCAACATATAAATGGCGGGAACCAGCATCAGAAGATTAATGACGGCACTGAATAGGCCAATTCCCCAGAACCCCTGACGATAGGTTGCCAGTGCGTCAATAATTTCTCTTCCTGATGAGACGGAACGGGGTGAAGGCATGGCGTATCCTTCCTCAATAAATAGGCGCGTGCCGTTAGCCATTCCGCTATTGACGAGGCTTCCCGGCAATCATTACACTTGAGTCACCGCTACGGCGCGACGTTCTCTCTGTACCGTAGCGGTGTGCTTTCAAACGGCTAAAAGGTGAGACTTTTAGCCGTTTTCTTAGGCTACCAACAGCAGATCGGCAGTATCGGCAACACCGACAACATCGATGGTGGCGTCTGTGGCAATCGCCGCATCTGCGGTGGCTGTTGCGAAGCTCAGGCTGTCCAGGCTGGCATTGATATCAATACCGGCGCTGGTTAAGGCCGTCAGAAGAGGTTGGACATCACCACTCATCAGACCATAGACCACATCGTGGACAACACCACGGTTATCAAGCGTCAAGTTGGCCACGTCGGTTGACAGGTCTAATCCGCTGAAGGTCACTTCCGGTTCGGCGAGAGAATAGGTGGTTCCTTCCGTGGTCCCCCCTTTCAACACATTCCCAAATGAAAGACTATCGAGATCGCCATACAGGGTATGCGCAGGAGAGGAGAAAAGGGTGTAGGTCAGATCACCTTCGGCAATGAGTGCAGAAAACTCATTTTGCGTACTGGTAATACCATATTGAGTTCCGTCTATAAATGTATCGCCACCGTAGAAGCCGCCAGTATTGTTTCCTCCGACCTCTGTATTGCCTGCCGTATGTTCAACATCGCCGAACGCGGCTGACCATTCAGTCAGATAATCGGTAATACTATAATTGGCGTAGTAGCTATCGTAGGTAATTGCAAAACTCATAACAGACTCCTCATTAACTAACGATTGATATACACGGTAACCCGTGTATGCCACGAAAGGCGTCGGTTGATTACCGTCGCCTTTGCTTTCCTGTTATCTACCCGAGATAACAGAGAAATCAGAATCTATATTCCATCCCAGCCTGTACGGTTCTTCCTCTGCTTGGGGTATACCCTAATGATTCTCCGTAGCTGACGATGTAAGCACGGTTAGCGATGTTTTCTACCGAACCTCGTAGGGTCAAGCTGTCGGTAAGGCGGTAACTGGCATACAGGTCATATACCTGATATTTAGGCCAGTCAGCCAGATAGGCTGAGTTGCTGGGCGCGGTGGTGTCCTGATAGCCGGGCGCAAAACGCATCGTGACCCCCATATCCAGTTTTCTGTCGAAAGCACGGGCACCCAGCGTCACCGATCCGCGATCGCCAGGCAGATAGGCGGCATTGCTAAAGAGCAGTGTTTTCTGGCAGTAGAAATCGCTGGCGGACGTATCCACAGGCGTGGAGTAATAGTTGTTCCGGGTGCCGCCGACGGTTGTCACACCGCCTAGCCAGGCAACGGGCGCACAGAAATCGTTATTACCGATCATGTGTGTGTAGGTGGCATCAACGTAGAGAAAACCGGCGTCGTAGTTCAATTGATATTCCAGTCCACGGAAACGACTTTGCGCCAGATTATTTTGGAATACCGCATTACTGAGGGAATAACCGTTATATCCCGGCTTATTTCTGGCTCCATTCAGACTGATGTAATTGCTGATCTTGGTATCGAAATAAGAGACTTTAGCAACGATCCGATCGCCTTCAAGCAGGAGATCTGGATGTTGGATATTGAAACCGACTTCCCATGCTCGGGAACGCTCCGGTTTTAAATTAGGGTTGGGATAAAGATAATAATTACCCGCACTATATGTGCCATTGGCAAACGATTCGCTGACTGAAGGCGGACGCCACGATAATCCGTAGCTGGTATACAGTTGCAGCCAGTCCACGCCCGGCTTGATTCCGGCAAACAAGGTGGGTGATATCTTGCCGTGTTCGTCATTTACATCCCAATCCTGTGTGACGTCTTTGGTCAGCGGTGTGCAAAGCGCAATGGAACGTTTGTCACAGGGGGCATCAATGGTGTAGTTAATTTCTTTATAACTGATGCTGGTCGTGCCGCGCAGCCGGTAACGATCGTAGCGCATCCCACCATGCAAGGTGAGCCAGTCGTCATAAGCGTAATTAAGGTTGGCAAATAAGCTGGCCATTGTGCGATTGCCTTCTGGCGTCGCATTACTTGCGCTGCTGCTGTCACTGTTGGTTGTAATCTTGTCGTAGTAAAGTTCCGTACCGTAATCGGCACTGAGCTCATGTGCGCCACTGAACCAGAGTTTTGATGTATTTTGCGCCTGTAACCCATAGGTGCGAAGTCGGGTTCGCTCGCTATAGGCACTGTTGCTTGACGTTGAATAGTTGTATGTATCGTTGTCTGTATCGGCGTAATAGATTTTTGTTTTAAAATCCAGCCAGTCTTGGTTATCAGGGTTCAGGCTATAGTCCAGCGCGACATTACGGGCCATGATTTCGCTGTGACCGCTGGCTTTCCAGCCTAATTCAGTGTTCGACATGTCAGACAAAGTGCCCGTGTTCTCACTGGAGGTTTGCGTCTGCATATAGCTGAGCTGAATTCTTTGGTTTGCGGGCATATTCCAGCCAATTTTGGCTAACCTTGAGCGCATGGTATAAGCCGCATTGGTGACTTTCTGGTGTTTTAAGTTCTCAGCCAGTTCATTGTAATTATTCGCGCTACCGGGGATTCGGATATTACCGAGGTTGCCGTCGTTACCCGGCCAATAGTCACCTAAATGGCGTTCACTGGCACCGATCAGAATATCGCCCGTTTCGTTGCCGAGTGCGAGGATGCTGCTACCCACAAAGTGAGTGCCGTTATCGCCAGTGCTGGCGTGCAACTTACCGCCAAGTTCTTTGCCTGGTGCCAGAAAATCACTGGCACTGGCCGTATTAAACGTAGCGACGCCACCTAGCGTCCCGGCGCTCCCCATTGAGTTGGTTGCACCTTTTTCGATGGTGACGCCGGAAAGCAATTCTGAATCGATATACATCTGCCCGTTACGTTGACCATAGCCTGTTTTCTGGAAATTCTGCCGAACACCGTCGATGTTCATATTGACGCGGCCAAAGTCCTGAATACCACGGATGTTCACCGAAAGTGCCGGGTCTTGTTGACTGACACTGGAGTAAACGCCAGTGGATTGCTCCAGCAAGTCAGCGGCGTGGCGAGCGGGACGATTATCCATTTGCTCACGAGATACCACGCTGATAGCTCGCGGCTGTTCATAGATCCAATCGCCTGCGTTGGCAACGCTGAGCGCGCGCACCACCATGGTGTCATCGATTTTGACGCTATCGACATTATCCTGATGGGGATACAGGGTAATAACGCCAGCGGGCGTGATTTGGAAATTAACGGGATTGTTGCCAATTAACTGGCGTAGCCCTTGATCGGGTGTTACTTGCCCTTGTAACGGGCTGGCCTGCATGTTCTCCAGTTTTACATCAGCAAAGAACACCTGTAGCCCCGCCTGTTCTGCAAAACGCAAAAGTGCTGTATGTAAAGGTTGTGCGCCGATGGAGAAAGCGATTGTTCTACCTGACTGTGTCTGAGGTTTGGTTGTCGCCTGAGTTTCTGCTTGTGCGTAGGGTTGCGGACCTAATAACGAAAGCGCGATCCCAACGGCAAGCGAGAGTTTACTGACCGGTAACAAAGGGAATTGTTGATTTTTTAAAATACTGTCCATTTTCACCTGTTCTGCCGCCAACATCATTATCAATTAGTATCTAAAAACAAAGAGATATAAGTTTTTTGTTTCTGAATGGAAATGATAATAAAAATCATTACCTAAATATGAAGACGGTTGAGATCGTAGAACCCGTAAAAAAAGATTTAAATTTTTTCCTATAGGGTGTTGATGAGATGTGATGGTGGAAAGGTCTGGTCCGTTTAGGTCTGGGGGGATGAGAGTGCAGATCGTTTTTCTGATCTCTCGTGTCCCATTTCTGCGTTTTTTCTCAAAAATGGGACTGGCCGGAAATCGGTTAGTATAAAATGGTGACACCGGGAAGCGTGATCGTTTTCGCCCCCAGTTCAGTCGTAATGGTATTGAGCGCACCATCCAGTTCATTCAGGTAGAAAATGCCACTTACCTTGCTTTGGCGTAACGTGGTGCCTGAAATAACCACCGTTCCGCGATGATAACGGCTGATGCGGGCCACCACATCGGACAACGGTTGTTGATTGAAGATTAATAGCCCGCGTTTCCAGTCGCTACTGTTGCGACTGTCCCAGTTGGATAATCGTGTCACACCTTGATGGGTGTAGCGTGCGGCCTGTTGTTCATCGAGCTTTAGCGTTTGCTCGTTTACCGTAACCTGAACGCTGTGTTCAGTCACACCAACGGTGGTACTTTGTTCTGCGCTCTGGATTAAAAACTGAGTGCCAAGTGCTTGCGTGATACCGGATGCCGCCTCCACCATGAAGGGACGTGGTTCTGAGGCACTGACGGGTGCGGCGGTAAACCATGCGTTCCCTTGTAACAATTTTACTCGTCGCTCGTGCTGATTATAGGCAAGTGAGATGGCGCTGCCCGCGTCCATATCGACCCGACTGCCATCCGGAAGCGTAACGTGACGAACCTGATGTTCCGCTCGGTAATCCGAACTTAACATTAACCACCCATCAGAAAACCATGCCGCGCCGACACTGATTCCCAATGCCAACAATGCCGCAATTCTCCAGGGCGCAAAGCGTTTTATGGGGACGACTTGCGGTTGAAAAGATTGTTTTTGTGCTGGCGTTAATGTGCCAAGCGCTAACCAAAGCGTTTCCGCTTGCTGCAATGCAGACGTATGACGAGGGTCTTGTTGTAGCCAGTGCTGGAAGGCGTGTTCCTGATCGTCTTCCAGCGGCGCTTCTGCCAGACGGACGGCCCACAGCGCTGCCTGTTGGGTCATTTCAGGGGGGTGATCTTTCATCTGGTAGGCCTGGTTTTTATAGGGTCTCTAAATAAGTAGACGTCTGATCGTGATAAACCCGTAAATATTTTGTGATTATTTTTCAGGTTAATCGAATCGTTATCATGACATTCAGGGCATTCGCGAGATGCTTTTCTACGGTGCTAAGCGAAATATTCAACTGTTGGGCAATTTGTACTTGTGTCATGTGTTCCAATCGATGCATGCGAAATATTTGCTGTGAACGAGCGGGTAACGTAGATAGCAGCGCTGCTAATTGTTCCAACTCCTGTCGTGAGATAGCGGCCTGATCGAGTTGTGGCAGGGTATCTGGCAACTCATCCAGTCGTGCATCCGTATCGTCCATAGATGATGTCTGCTGCCAACGTTGCTGGTGACGGATGTGGTCTAGCAATAAGTTATTGGCCGTTTTATAGAGATACGCTTTCTTATCTTCTACATCATCATTTTGTTCCAGTCGCTGCGCCAGACGTAGGAAACTTTCCTGCACTAAATCCGCCGCAGTCTGTGGGTCACGCAGTTTATGATTAAGATACCGCTCTAACCGCTGGGCATAGTGGTTAAAAAGCACTCTGAGTTCAGACTCTGACATCCAACGTCCCGTCAGGTGACTTATCCCCCTGGGATGCAACGGCGCTTTGCTTCCCGATGATCACGGTATGGTTTGAACATAGGGAAGGGTTCGTTTGCCTTTGTGTTGCACAGAGAAAGCGAGCAGATAAGGCCTGAATAATAAAACATGATGTAATTGATAATTATTATCACATAGAGCGATCGGGAAGAAGAGTTAAATCTTCTTCAGATTGGCGGAATTTTCTCTTCGACTACACTTATCTTTACTTATTGACTCGTGAGGATGAGGGAATGACCGAACAGGATCCGAAAGACGTCACTGTTAATGAAGGACTTGCCAAGGTTCATGAAGCTTCCGAACAGCTTACTGATGAGGAGATTGAAAAGTTGGCAGAGGAAGCCCGACAGGCCGCAACACAAACGCAAAACTCGCCAGATAAAACGCCTTAGGCTTACCGATGTGAGCAATATGGCAAGTATCTTGCAGGCGGATGATGTGTGGCTTGCGGTGTGTAAAGACACCAGTAGCTTTCTGTCTTTCTGTTTATAAGGGGAAGGGGCGCGTATGCATGACAAATTGCTTATTGAGGGGAAACTGGTCGCAGGCAAAGGTGAGATGCTGACCGTTTTCAATCCGGCTAACGGCGAAGAGATTGCCTCGATCGCACAAGCCGACCTGCACCAGGTTGATGCAGCGGTTCACGCGGCTGATACAGCGTTTGCGCAATGGGGACAGACCACACCCAAAACACGCTCTGCTTTATTACTGCAAATTGCCGATGCGATTGAAGCGCATGCTGAAGCGTTTGCTCGTCTTGAATCGCTTAACTGTGGTAAGCCCTATCATGCTGCGCTGAATGATGAGATCCCTGCGGTGGTGGATGTGTTTCGTTTCTTTGCCGGTGCGGCTCGTTGTCTGAGTGGGTCGGCGGCGGGGGAATATCTGGAAGGTCATACGTCGATGACGCGTCGCGATCCCGTTGGTGTGGTCGCATCTATCGCCCCGTGGAATTATCCGCTCATGATGGCGTCATGGAAATTGGCGCCCGCCTTGGCAGCGGGAAATTGTGTGGTGTTAAAGCCAGCGGAACAAACGCCGTTGTCCACCTTTTACCTCGCCCATTTGCTGGCTGATATTTTACCGGCCGGGGTCGTGAATATTTTGTTCGGGCGAGGCAAGGATATTGGCGATGCGTTGACGGGGCATGCGCGGGTACACATGGTGTCATTGACGGGGTCAATTCCCACAGGAGCTCACATTCTTTCCCATACGGCGTCAAGTGTAAAACGGACCCATATGGAATTGGGGGGGAAAGCGCCGGTGATCGTGTTTGACGATGCAGATATTGAACAGGTTGTTGAGGGTATCCGCAGTTTTGGTTTTTATAACGCCGGGCAGGATTGTACGGCAGCCTGTCGACTGTATGTACAACGGGCTATTTATGATGATGTCGTGGATGCGTTAGGAAAGGCGGTTGCCACGCTTGATATGGGCGATCCGTTGGCGGAGACGACGGAACTTGGCCCTCTGATTACCGAGCAACAGTTGGAAAGGGTGGAAGGTTTTGTTGAACGCGCCAGAGCGTTGCCTCACATCACGGTGGTAACCGGGGGAAAACGAGGAAAAGGAACAGGTTTCTACTTCCAGCCAACGGTGTTAGCCGGTGCGCATCAGGACGACGAAATTGTCCAGAAAGAGGTCTTTGGACCGGTGATTTCCATTACGCCATTTGATGATGAAGCGGAGGTTGTCGGCTGGGCGAATGCGTCAAATTATGGTTTGGCATCTTCTGTATGGACGCGAGATATTGGGCGAGCTCATCGTTTGGCCGCACGCCTGCAATACGGTTGCACCTGGATCAACACACACTTCATGTTAGTCAGTGAAATGCCACATGGTGGACAGAAACTGTCTGGCTATGGCAAGGATATGTCGATGTATGGATTGGAGGATTACACCATCGTGCGTCATATCATGATTAAACATTGATCGTGTGATGATTGTTATCGCATCTCTCCTCTTGTATCGGCATACACGGTAGGTTTGATGCAGGATATCTATCGGTGCACTAAAATGGTTCAACACGAACGATTAGCGTGCACACTTCCTTTGTTTTTCTCTGTTCATCCCAATTTATTTGCTATGTTTGGTGGTTAATTCCGGATATGTATATTTATTTTCTCTTTTATTCTATTTTTATGAGTCATGTCGGATTTTAACACTTAATTAGCGTTTTTAACGGGCAATTGGCGTGTTATGTGCATTAATTAAACTGATATCGCGTGATATCAGTTTGCAAGGAGTCCATTTTGTCCAGATTATACGCACACCTCAACCCGCTAGAGTGTTCTCAGCAGGCGCTAGATTGGATTAATAGTGATACGTTAACCCACGATGAAATGGCCTCATTGAATCGGGAAGTGTTGAATTGTTTTCGTGAATACGTCAATCCTGGTTTTCTGGAGTACAGAAAATCTGTCACAACTGGTGGCGATTACGGTGCTGTCGAATGGCGCGCCAGTGGCCCAAACACGTTAGTCGATACGCAGGGAAATGAATACCTCGATTGTCTCGGTGGTTACGGTATTTTCAACGTAGGGCACCGTAATCCCAACGTGATTGCGGCGGTAGAAAAACAACTCGCCAGACAACCTTTACACAGCCAGGAATTGTTGGATCCGCTGCGTGCGCTATTGGCAAAAACACTGGCGGCATTAACGCCGGGCAATCTGAAGTACAGCTTCTTCAGTAATAGCGGCACAGAATCGGTTGAGGCGGCGTTGAAACTGGCTAAGGCTTATCAGTCTCCTCGCGGAAAATATACGTTTATTGCCGCGAATGGCGCGTTCCATGGTAAATCGCTCGGCGCGTTGTCCGCTACGGCGAAACCTGCTTTTCGTCGTCCTTTTATGCCGTTGCTGTCTGGTTTCCACCACGTTCCCTTTGGCGATATCAACGCCATGCGTCATCAGGCTCACCAATGCCAGAAAGCTGGAGAAGGAGTGGCCGCGATTATTCTTGAGCCTATTCAAGGGGAAGGCGGCGTGATTGTCCCACCGGATAACTATCTGCCTGCGGTCAGATCGCTATGCGATGACATTGGGGCATTGTTGATCCTGGATGAGGTTCAAACGGGAATGGGGCGCACGGGCAAAATGTTCGCCTGTGAGCACTATAACGTTCAGCCGGATATTCTCTGCCTTGCCAAGGCACTAGGTGGCGGCGTGATGCCGATTGGCGCTACGGTGGCGACGGAAGCGGTTTTTTCCGTGTTGTTTGAAAATCCCTTCCTGCATACCACGACATTTGGCGGTAATCCATTGGCTTGCGCGGCTGCGCTGGCGACAATTAACGTCCTGTTGCGTGAGAAACTGCCTGAGCAGGCTGCCTCTCAAGGGGCATTTTTGCTGCAAGGGTTGAAAAAACTGGCGGCGGCGTATCCTGAATTGATTGTTGAGGCGCGTGGCGTTGGCCTGTTGCAGGCAATTGAGTTCAGTAAAAACGAGATTGGCTATGCGTTTGCTAAGGGGCTTTTCGAGCGCAACGTGTTGGTCGCGGGAACGTTGAACAACGCAAAATCGGTCAGAATTGAACCGCCGTTAACCATTACCCGCGATCAGTGTGCTCGCGTACTGAAAGAGGCGGGGATCGTCTTACAACATCTCAGAGGCACGATGTCTGATGAAAATAAAATGCAGGAATATACCGTAGAGTGAAACGAACGCGACGGACATGCCGTAAAGACGGCCATACCAAAAGCCAGCCAGCGCATACTGACTGGCTTTTTTATCGCGGGCATCGAGCTCTTCACCGTTGTCGTGCTACAGGCTTGCCGCATTTGCCTGTGGTTGGGAAGATGACGGGCGCTCTTTTGTGTGACAGCGATGCTGCTATGGTTTGTCTGCGCATTTACGCGCAATCAATGTCGTCAGCGGCGCCATCGGGAAGACTTGATGGTGCCGTGTTTCTACCGACGCGAATCCCGCATGGTATAACCATTGCGCCAACTGGCCTTCCCGAGTGACATGGCGACCGCTCATTAATAGCGGGAGAAAGAAGGGCAATACCGGTGCGGCATCGGCAGCCGTTTCCGCGATTTCAGCCTGAGCCAGAACCAACACGCCTTCAGGGGTTAATGCCCGGTGAAGGTCAGTCAGTATGGTTGGTATATCTTCAACAAAATGCAGGAAAGAAGAACTCCAGATTAAGTCATAGCGTTGTTCAGTGAAATCGCCGCTTTTTGCTGATAGTCGGTCAGATAGTCCCGCTGCATTAATATTCCTTTGGGCAACGGCGGCGGTTTGTGGCAAATCATAAATGCAACCTGATAAATGAGGATGAGTCTGTGCTAGCGTGATTGCGACCCAACCGGGGCCACCGCCAAGATCGAGCATGCGATTTATCTGTGGAAAATCGGGGAGCGTCGAAATAAGCGAATTGGCATATTCGGCGGTTATGGCTCGCTGTTCCTGCGAAATCTGGTGCTCTGCCGCGTGGGCCCAGGCCTCGTCCCTCGGTAGTTCACTGAATTGCTGTGTCAGCGGTTTGTCTAGCCCAGTGGCGAGTCCCTGCCCAAAATGACGCAGGCTACTCAGTCGATAGCGCCATGCGTCACCAAGAAAATGTTCTCCATCGCGGCAAAGTACCGACAGACAAGTAGCGGTGGTGACATAACCTGCGTTATCTCGTTGCAGCAACTGCATACTCCAGAGCAGTTCCAGTAGAAAACCCGTTTTTTCCGGTTGCCAGCCCTGTATCCCGGCGAGCTGTTGCGGTGTTTTGGGCTCTTTTAGCCGGTCAAAAAGCTGATGTTCCAGTGCCAGACTTAGCACATCGGCACGTACGCTATCCGCCGCGAGTGTCCAGAGTGTTTCGAAAGGATGCATTAAGGGACTCCTGTTCAAATTGACGTGGTGCAATGTGTGCGTAAAGCAAGCGGGAGAAATGTCTGTCGCTATCACAATGATCCATTGTGTGGGATATGTTATCTATAAATGAGAATGGTTATTATGTTCATTGGTATGCGAAACGGTGTTTTTCGTATGGCAAACGGAGGAGACGGTATGGCGCGGGTACAACGAGTATCACAGGGTTACCGGGTAGGGATGGGAACGCTAGGATCTGATGGTCACCGCTATTCACTCCCTCTGAACGTGGGAGAATGCTGGTCTGATTTCAATCCTATTGCTCAAGATCTGACTCTGGTACGTTCACATTATCAGCCGGAACACCCGTTGATTGAGGAAACGAGTCATCCCCATTCGCAACCGATGTTGGTGATGACGTTTGCGCTTGCCGGTGATTCACTGTATTGCGGACATGATGGGGTTCATGTTCCGTTTCGGCGTGGTCACATCACGATGACCACGTTTCGAACCAGTGCGGGAGAACGACGTTATCAGGCAAATCAGCGGGTGGAGCAGTGCCGCCTGTTAGTGGGGATGACGGCGATCGAACGTTATTTTGGCATCGATAATGCTGCGGCCTTATTTGATGACGATTGCCTTCGGCAACACGCTTTTGCTCCCATTTCAGCGGCTAGCCGACATCATGTTCAAGCACTATATGGCCGAACCGATCCTCTCGATCGCCATATCCATGCGCTAAGCCTGTTAGCGCAATATCGGCATTTATTGGTGCCAGAAAAAATGCATGGTTGCCCGCATGAGGAGATCCGGCTTGAGCAAGTCGGTGTCTGGATGCGCGAACGGTTGGCCGAGCCGCTAACGTTGTCCTGTATCGCTGCGCAGGCAGGTATGAGCGAATTTAAACTTAAGCAAGGATTTCATCGCTATTTTAATACCACGCCGGGAAGGATGTTATTGGCATGGCGCATGGAACGCGCACAACAATTGTTAGAACAAGGGTTGCAGGTCGCGCAAACAGCATGGTTAGTGGGGTATCGTCACCCAACCAATTTCAGTCTGGCATTTACCCGTTATTTTGGCCGCAATCCTAAAACGCTGAGTACGGTCACAAAGAAAAGGGAGATTTAACGTCCAGACATCCTTAATTGCGTACAAAAAATACAGCCACAGCCATTAATCGATACCGTACTGCAAATGCCAGGATGAAGACTTTGTTGGTCAAAGGCGGAGAAGCCAGAGAAAGTGACGTATGGGCTCATCGTATTGACGCTTGGTACGGTGTTCACTGGCGTAATCTTGGCTTGAAAAGCAGAAGCCTGCGTTGCGATCAGCGAAAGGAAGACCAATGAGATGTTTTTTTGCATAGCAATAGCCTGTTAATTTTCGATTTTAATGTTATAACATAACGTTAGTTTGAAGGCTATCCTGGAGAGTGTTATGCCAAAAACGGCGCAAGAAGAATTACAGATTTTGGCGATGCCTGAAGCCGATTATATGAATCCCACTCAGTTAGCTTTTTTCCAGCGGCGTTTGGTGTGTGAACGCTCAACGCTGCTGCATCATATTGATGAGTTGAAAGGGAGCATTCAACAGGGGGAACAGTATAGTGATGAAGGTGATAAGGCGATGCGGGAAGAAGAGTTGAGAATGCTGTTCCGCCAGATTGATCGTGAAAGTCGCCTGTTGCCAAAGATTGATGCGGCTCTCCAGCGAATTCGTCTCGGAGAATACGGATATTGCCGAGAGACCGGTGAACCTATCGGCCTGCGCCGTCTGTTATTGCGTCCCACGGCGGAACTGAGCATTGACGCAAAAGAGACTCAGGAAATTAAAGAATTACTGCATAAACGTTAGCCTGTTATGTCCGTTTGTCATTGAGAGACATCTGGCCCTTGCGCATGCGTCGCAAGGGCCAACGAGAATATGACGTAAAGTCATTAGCGAAACGGCGGCTCGTTAAATGTGCGTAATTTGCGAGAGTGTAATCGATCGCCTTCTGCACGCAGTAGACCAATCGTACAAATGCCAATTTGCAGGTGTTCTGAAATAGCCCCTTCATAAAAGCGGTTTGCCTGACCGGGTAACTTAATTTCACCATGCAGAGGTTTATCGGAAACGCATAGCAATGTGCCATACGGTACCCGGAAACGGTAGCCTTGTGCAGCGATTGTCGCACTTTCCATATCAACGGCCACGGCACGACTCAGATTAAAGCGCAGAGCGGAAGCGGAATAGCGCAGTTCCCAGTTGCGGTCGTCCGTCGTCACGACGGTGCCGGTACGGAGTCGCTGTTTGACTTCTTCGCCTGGCATACCGCTGACCGTCTTGGTGGCGTCATAAAGTGCGCGTTGAACTTCCGCGATGCTGGGGATCGGGATATCGGGTGGCAACACGGCATCAAGGACATGATCGTCTCGCAGATAAGCATGTGCCAGCACATAATCGCCAATTGACTGGCTTTCTCGCAAACCACCGCAGTGTCCGATCATTAACCAGGCATGCGGTCGCAGCACCGCCAGGTGATCGCAAATGGTTTTGGCGTTAGACGGCCCTACGCCAATGTTCACCAGCGTAATCCCCTTACCGTGGCGTGATATCAGGTGGTAAGCCGGCATCTGGTGATTTTTCCAGGCCAGATCCGAGACCGTTTGTTCTGGATTAAGCGTGTCGGCAGTGATGTAGATGCCGCCTGCGCAAGATAATGCCTCGTAGGGGCTATCGGGGTCGGCAATCTGGCTGCATGCCCAACGTACAAATTCATCCACGTAGCGAGTGTAATTGGTGAAGAGAATGAACGGTTGCACGTGTTCGACGGGGGTACCGGTATAATGACGCAGGCGCGCGAGTGAAAAATCGGTTCTCAGGGCGTCAAAATGGGATAACGGTGAGGACGTGGTGGAGTGAAAAAGCCCATCGGCAGTTTCATCTCCGATTTTTGAGAGTTCGGTCGTGGGGAAGTGTTTGGCAATGCCGGCACTCATAGACCGATCGAGAAGCAGGTCAGAACCGTCCAGAACATAGGGAAACGGAATTTCCTGCGACGATGGTTGGACTTCGATCTCAGCGGCATAGTCGTTAGCTAACAGAGTGAGCTGCTCGCTCAAATACTGACGAAAAAATTGTGGTCGGGTAATGGTGGTGGCATAGCAGCCAGCATGGGTAAATCGACCATAGGCACGGTGACGGGGTTGATCGGTAGATTCACCGTCCCATTTCACACGCAGTTCGGGGTAAGCAAATAACCCGGTGGCCCGGGCTTGTGCATCGGGTAATTTGCCGCTACTGATAAACTCACCAATGGCATTGCGCAGAGATGTCACCGCTTCATCGTACAAGGCTTCCAGTTTATCAAGCGCCTGTGTGACGGTAAGGCGTTCTACAGACCCGCTGTTATGCATGTTTTCTCCTTCGTACATTTATGATCTTATTACGTGTTGCGATAACCCTATCACGCAACAGGCTAACTGAAGATATCAGTCAATGTGCAATAAGGAGAAGTATAAACGGCTTATCGTTTCTGACGACCCGAAAGATTGGCCGCGCTAACCGCCAGAATTGACAAAATGCCTAACGCGGCGGCAGGCACCAGTACGCCCCAGAATGCGCGTTCGATATAGGGCATCCCTTCCGCGAGCACTCGACCCCATTCGGGCGTCGGGGGCGATGCGCCCAATCCTAAAAATCCCAGCGATGCCAGTGCCAGTGCGATGCCTGGGAGCCGTAGCATGGCATGGCGAAAGAGTGGGCCAATCAATGCTGGCAGGACGTAAAACAAGCTGCAACGAATGGGGCCAACACCCAGCATCGGCAATTGACAAACATAGGGGCGAGCCTTGATTTCGATGACCAGTGCGGCGGTATGGGCGGCAAGGGGGGCCCAACTGACGGCGATAACTGCGATTGCTGCCCCCATTGCTGTCGGGCCATTAATGGCCGCAACCAGTAAACCAGAAATAACTGGAGGCAAAGCGTTAGTCACTTCAATCGGGCCGGTAAACCAACGCGGAAAAAGTCCGACCAATAGGCCAATTGCCAGACAGGCTAACGATACCAGCAGGGCGAGAAGGCAGGTATTGAGCGTTCCGTGTGCGACACGGGCTAATAAATCGCGTCCCATTGCGTCTGCGCCAAAGGGGAGTTCAAATGACGGCGGCTGTAAGCGGAGAAACGCCGACGTGTAGGGATCGCGCGGAAGTCCGCTGATGAGCAGGATAACTAACAGCACTAAGCAGAGCAGCGGTAGCCAGATGGCATAGCGAGATGTCGTCATTCGGTTTTCTTCGGGAATCGGCATCGCGCCGCTGTGTAGTGCATTTCCCAGAATCAACAAACGGATGGCACCGGCTGCCATGCCTGCTATGGCGGCGATCAACAGTAAAATTAATATGCCCACCTGAAGCGCCGGTAAATCCTGAGCGGCGGCTGCGCCAAGCGTCGCGCGGCCTAATCCAGGAATGGCGAAAACTTTTTCTACCGCAATGGCACCACCCGTCAGCGAAACCAACACCAGCCCGACTAATGGCATTACGCTGGGCAATGTGCGTTTCAGCACGGCTAATGCAATATGATGGCGACGAATGCCTGCGACACGCCAAGTCGTCAGCCAATTTTCACTGAATGTCGCTGACAGCGCATCGGCGATGATACGCCCTAAATATCCTCCCGCAGGAATACCTAATGCCAGCGAAGGGAGCACGACATAGTGCAGCCCTTGCCAGCCATAAGGCGGGAACCACTGGAGCCAGACGGCACCAATAATCAATAAAAAGGACGCGAGTAAAAACTCCGGTAGAGCCGTAAACAGCGCGGCAAATAAACCACTGGAACGGTGAGACTGACCGTATAAACCTTTTATAAACGTGGTGGCACACAGCGTGGTCGCCAGTGAAAAGGCGACTAATGCTGATGAAAACATTAACGTCAGCGAAACGCCGGTGGCTTGTAACATGCCGGGCAACACTGGACGCCCCGACACCCATGAGTTTCCTGCGTCACCGCGTAACAATCCGCTTAGCCAGTCCAGTAATAAATGCACCGGCCCGCGATCCAGCCCCAGCGATTGTCGAATGGCGTTTAACGTTTCCGCAGTGGCTTCCTGATCGCCAGAACGGGCGCGTAATAACGTCAATGCTGGATCCTGACCAGATAACCACGGCAGCATGCCTATCAGCATGATAATTGCCAACAGCGTCAGCAGGCGTGAAACCAGCGGAATTAGAACACCGTAGCGATAGTAACGTTGTCGGCCAACGGTGGCGCAGGTGCGGCAATACAGCGATTCACTCATTATGGTGTTGTATTTCCTGTCGCCAGCTTGGTGGTGGCATTAATCAAAACGCGCTCACGTGGATCGCGCAGAGCACCTTGTATTTGGGCGCTTTCTCCTTGAATGACTCGCTCATGCAACATGGGAATGGCGGCATCGCTGGCCAGAATCAGGTTTTCTGCCCGCATGATGGCTTGACGACGTTCATTTCCCGCGGGAATCGCCGCGGCCTGTTGTAATGCTTGATCGATTTCCGGTCGGCACAACTGTGCGATATTAAACGACCCTTCGCAGGAGAAATCGCTGTAGAGATAAGCAACGGGATCGCCGGAGTCCAGAACGGTCGCGCGGGATAAAATAAACGCGTCAAACTTGCCAGCCAGAGCGTCAGATTCTATTTGCGAATATTCACGGACGACCTGTTTTACGGTAAAGCCAGCCGCAGTCAACTGCTGAGCCAGATAAACCGCGACTTCAGGTAGTTCGGCACGGTCGCTGAATGTTGCCAGCGTGATGCTCGCGCCATTTGGTGCGATGGCCTGTTGTGGTTGGCTGACTGGTTGGCGTAGTGATGCAGCCCATGGTAACGCGGGGCCCAATAACCCTTGGGCGACATCGGCACGTTTCTCATAGACATTATCCACCAACTGTTGGCGGTTGAGCGCATCACGCACGGCGGCACGCATTGCCGGATCGGCCATGACGCCGTCGCGGGTATTGAGATAGAGCGTGTTGGTCCGTGGCATGGGCACTTCATGAATAAGTGCTTGATCCAGTAGTGGCGCTTGTGACACCGGAATTGCTTCGACGATATCGGCAGTGCCGGTACGTAACGCGGCGGCGCGAGCGGGGCCATCGGGTACGAAGTTAACATCAATACCGCTGGCCTGTGCTTTTTCACCCCAATAGCCATCGAATCGATCCAGTGTTGCACTGCTGGTACCGTTGACACTACGTAAAACAAACGGACCGCTTCCTGCGTTGATCGGGTTCACTACACCATTTTTGCCATAGGCAGCGCTGGATAATATCGCCAACTGTGGGCTCGACAGTCGTTGTGGCAGTAATGGATCGGGTGTCGCCGTGGATACGATCACCGCATTATCGCCGTCGGCGACGACGGTCAATTGGACACCATCCAGAATACGAGGTTTGGGCGCGGCATTGGCGGCAACCGTCAGCGCATTGACTACCGTCGCAGCGGTTAGCGTAGTGTTATCGTGAAAATGGACGTTAGGGCGCAGTTCAAAACGCCAGGAACGGTCATCAATAGGTTGCCATCGGGTAGCCAGCGCAGGTTGCGTTTCACCAATTGGATCGAGAACGACCAGCGTTTCCGCCATGCTCCAGCGAGACAGCTTGAATGCATCGTCGCTGAGCGGAGTCAGGCCAGAACGTGGTGGTTGTAACATTGCGAGCTTGATTCGGCTGTCGCTTGCAGCAGGCTGCTTATCATCCGGCTCATTGAAACAACCCGACAGTAGCAGTACGGCAGGGAGCAAGCAGGAAATAGGGCTGAGGGAAACGCGCATGTTCATTGGACTGTCCTTATTCGTCTAATGGGGTAGAAGTCAGCGGTCGGCAAATGAGCACCATGGCGATCGCACTACACAGTGGTACCGCGGCTAACAGAAGCCACGGAATGGCGGCCTGAGGTGACGGGATAAGTGCCCGATCGAGCTGTCCGCCGAGCAAAAAGTTGCCGACCAGAACCGTTACGCCGCCCATAGAGGCAAGTGCGCCGTAATGGGCACCGAGGTTACGGTGTTGAGCAAAACGGGGGATAAGATCCATGCCGACAGGGACGATTAGCATTTGTCCCAGTGTCAACAGTGTGATCAGCGATACCGCGGGTAAAAGGCGTTGCCAGCCTTCTGGCGGCGTGATGTGGGCAAATAATGCGACGCTGATAAACGAGGCGGCTAATAGTGAAAAACCTAATGGCAGAATACGAGCTGCGCCGTGGTGACGGGCAAAACGTGCCAGCGGTAATTGCAAACCAATCACCAAGACTGATGCCAGCACAAATAAGGGACCAAGGTCCTTTTCGCTACCACCGGCCCGATGCAGTTCAACTGGCAGAGCCAGGTAAAGCTGGTTATAGCTGAATAAATAGGCGCTATAGGCGACAATGAATGCGACAAAACGACGCTGACGGAATGTTTGCCACCAAGGAGCGATATGTAACTCTCCGGGCTGGCGCTGTGTGGCGGGCAGGCTGAAAAAGAGAATGAATAGCGCCAGTAAAAATACGCCCGCGCCAGCCAGTGCAACGCGTTGGAAACCGTATCCAGCCAACAGCGATCCTAATAGCGGCCCGAGCACCGCGCCTAGTTCACCGCAAATGGCGAACAGGGCAAACCATTCTGAGCGACTACGTTTCCCCTCTTTTTCGCTTTGCGTGCCGGCCTGTGCCATCAATGCTTCAATCGCGGGTGAGAACAATGCTCCGCCAATGCCGGTCAGGCAAGCGCCGAGTATAATCGGCCACAGCGTGGTGCCCAGCGCCAGCAGCAGATAACCGAGGATCCGTACCACACAGCCCAACAAGATGACGCGACGAGCACCAAAACGATCGGCCAGTGCTCCCCCAACTAAAAACATGCCCTGTTGCGAAAAGGTTCTCAACCCGATAACCAGGCCGATTGCCCACCCAGAAAGCAACATATCTTCACGTAGAAAGAGTGCCAGAAAAGGGACGACGGCATAAAAACCAATATTGAAAACGAGCTGACTGCCCAGTAACAACGGCGGATAAGGCCGTGAAGCGCGGTCAATAAGGGTGTCTGACATAAATAATTATCCGTTAAAGCACGTTGATAGTGTTGGAATGGCGTGTAATAGCTGGGCGGTATGAGGCTGTTGCGGTGAGGCTAATACCTCCACGGTGGGACGATCTTCAATGATCTGCCCACCTTCCATGACCAGCATGCGTTCGCACAAGCCTGCCACCATTGATATATCGTGTGACACCATCAATAGGCCCATATTATTTTGTGAGGTAACTTGCATGAGCAACGCTTTTATCTGTTCACGCAAGGGTAAATCCAATCCGCTGACGGGTTCATCGGCGACCAGAAAGTCAGGGCGCGTCACCAACGCTCTGGCCATCGCGACGCGTTGCGCCTGACCACCTGATAGATGACCGGCGAAGCTTTCCAGCAGATCCTGATGCAGACCGACTTGTTCCAGGACTTCACGCACGCGTGACAAACTGTATTCACCGGGTCGAAGCCGTTTTAACGGCTCGGCGATTAATGTTCTTACGCGTTGATGTGGTGCCAGCGAGCCAGCAGGATCCTGTGGAATAAATTGTACCCGGCGGCGATACCAAAGGAGTGAATTGACCGATCCGGGACGAATGAGATGACCATCGCAATACAGTGTGCCACTCTCTGCCGCTTCTAGCGCCAGCAAGGTACGTAGCAAGGTCGATTTGCCACAGCCAGAAGCACCAACCAGACCAACGCGTTCATTGCGTTGCAGATGTAACGAGAGATCGGCAAAAATGGGGATGGCAGGTTCGGTTTTTCGCCAGGGTAAGCGCGAGTGTCGCCGATAACGGCTTACCTGATTCATGCTTAAAAACGGTGATGACACAACGTGTAGATGGCGACTCATCCGGCAAGCGCCCCTTGTTGTTTTGTTTGTCTTGGCAGGAGTGCGCTGGCGCGGCGGGCGGCATTGACCAGACGTTGAGTGTAAGGGTGTCGCGGTGAATTCAGAAGCTGGATCATGCTACCGGATTCAATCACCCGACCATTCTCCATCACGAGCCCACGCTCACATAATTGGGCCGCCACGGCAATATCATGAGTGATAAACAGTAGCGCAGGCGCCGTTGGCGTGGCGCACTTGTCTTGTAGCACCTGGAGAACGTGCTGCTGGGTCACGACATCAAGCGCTGTTGTTGGCTCATCTGCAACCAGCAATCGTGGTTTACCAAGTAGCGCCAGCGTAATACAGATGCGCTGTCGTTGCCCTCCGGAAAGCTCGGCAGGAAAGCGTTGCAGCAGGTTTGGGATATCGGCTAACCCCATTGCTTCTAACAACGTTGCCAATTCATCCGTTGTTGAAGCCCCTAACGCTAATGAGAGTTGTTTTCCTAGTGGCATTAGGGGATTCAGTGCGGTAGCCGAATCCTGGAAGATGGCAGAAACCAGGCATGATGCCGGACGAAATAAGACGTGTCGGTGGGTGATGTCTTCGCCGTTTACCCAAATTTTCCCATCAAGCTGGCTATGGGGTGGTGGTGTACCAATAACGGCTTTAGCCGTGAGTGATTTACCCGAGCCGGAGGCACCAAGCAGACAGACTCGTTCACCCGCATGTAAAGAGAAACTGACATGATCGATTTTGATACTGCCATTGATAGACAAACTCAGGTTATCTATGCGCAATACCGCATCCTGTTGTCTGTTCCTGCTGGTCATGCTTACTTATGCCATCGATATAATTTGATATGTAATAACATAACAAAATAAGGCAATGTGATGCAAAGGAAATGTTCGGTGATGAATCCTGCCTTGTTTTTAATATCGCATTGAGTGTGGTGCTTATTCACTCCGTGACGAAGGTCAACATTATGCGGCTGAATGGCAAACGTGTCGGGCTGGCAGAGATATCCCGCCAGCCCATGAGAGAATGTTCTGCTAGGCCAGATCAAAACGATCGAGGTTCATGACTTTGTTCCAAACTTTAACAAAATCCTGTACAAAACTGGCCTGAGCATCGGCACTGGCATAGACTTCTGCTAATGCGCGTAGTTGTGAATGCGAACCGAAAATTAGGTCGACCCGGCTGGCTGTCCACTTGAGTTCGCCTGTTGTACGGTCATGCCCCTCATACGTTCCCTCTGTATCCGTTGCTTTCCATGTTGTCCCCATATCCAGCAAGTTTACAAAGAAGTCGTTAGTCAGGACCTGTGGACGTTTGGTGAATACCCCGTGCTGGCTTTGCCCAACATTCGTATCCAATACGCGCAATCCACCTAGCAGCACGGTCATTTCCGGCGCGCTCAGTGTCAGCAACTGTGCTTTGTCTACTAATAACACTTCAGCCGCAACGCGGTAGTGAGCCTTGAGATAGTTGCGGAAACCATCGGCAACGGGTTCCAGCACGTCAAAGGATTCGATATCAGTTTGTTCTTGGGTGGCATCCATTCGGCCTGGCGTAAAGGGGACGGTGACAGTATGTCCCGCGTTTTTTGCCGCCAGTTCTACGGCGGCGCAACCCGCCAGCACGATCAGATCGGCGAGTGATACTTGCTTGTTTCCATTCTGGGCATGGTTAAACGTGCTTTGAATTTCCTCCAGCGTATTCAGCACATGCGCCAATGGGCCGGGTTGGTTCGCCTCCCAACCTTTTTGCGGCAACAGGCGAATACGAGCGCCGTTTGATCCGCCTCGTTTATCTGAACCACGAAACGTTGATGCTGATGCCCAGGCGGTTGACACCAGTTGTGAGATCGACAAGCCTGACGCTAGGATTTTTTCTTTGAGTTCGGCAATATCCTGATCGTTGATTAATTCATGATTAACCTCAGGGATAGGATCTTGCCAAATTAACATCTCTGCCGGTACTTCCGGACCGAGGTAACGCACACGTGGCCCCATATCACGGTGCGTTAGCTTAAACCAGGCACGGGCGAAGGCATCCGCAAATTCATCTGGATTTTCATAGAAGCGGCGAGAAATTTTTTCGTAGATAGGGTCTACGCGTAAAGAGAGGTCGGTTGTCAACATCGTAGGGACATGACGTTTTGTTGGGTCATGTGCGTCAGGAATGGCTCCTGCTCCTGCACCGTCCTTTGGTTGCCATTGGTAAGCACCGGCCGGACTTTTGGTCAGTTCCCATTCATAATTGAACAGGTTATCAAAGAAATAGTAATTCCACCGGGTCGGTGTTTGCGTCCAGGTCACTTCCAGCCCGCTACCGATGGTATCGCCACCTTTGCCACTACCAAAACGGCTTTTCCAACCCAGACCTTGTTCTTCAAGCGCTGCCGCTTCAGGTTCGGGGCCGACTAACGCAGCATCGCCCGCTCCATGAGTTTTACCAAAGGTATGGCCGCCAGCAATCAATGCCACGGTTTCTTCGTCGTTCATCGCCATACGTTTGAAGGTTTCACGAATATCCTTGGCGGCGGCTAAAGGATCAGGGTTGCCATTTGGACCTTCAGGGTTGACATAAATCAGCCCCATTTGGACGGCAGCCAGTGGATTTTCAAGATCGCGTTCACCCGAATAGCGTTTATCCCCGCCTAGCCAGGTTGTTTCTGACCCCCAATAAACATCCTCTTCGGGTTCCCAGACGTCAGGGCGGCCACCAGCAAAACCAAACGTTTTGAATCCCATGGATTCGAGCGCGACGTTGCCAGCGAGGATCATCAAATCGGCCCAGGAAATATTACTGCCATATTTCTGCTTGATTGGCCACAATAAACGTCGTGCCTTATCCAGATTGACGTTATCCGGCCAGCTATTCAGCGGGGCGAATCGCTGCTGTCCTGCTCCGGCACCGCCACGACCATCGCCCGTGCGGTAAGTACCGGCACTGTGCCACGCCATACGGATAAACAAAGGACCATAGTGGCCGAAATCCGCTGGCCACCAGTCTTGTGAGTCCTTCATGAGCGTTCGAAGATCTTGTTTTACCGCGGCTAAATCGAGGCTATTGAAGGCGTCGGTGTAGTTGAAATTTTTATCCATGGGGTCGGATAGAGAGGAATGCTGGTGCAAAATATTCAGATTCAGTTGATTAGGCCACCAATCATTATTTGAGGTGCCGCTGCTGTGAGTCGGTTGCTTGCTACCGTGGCCCGAAAATGGGCACTTGCTTTCAGTTGTCATGCGCTTCCTACCTCTGTTTGTGGGTGCTATCAATCCAATGTGGTGCTTTATTAATCTTAGTCATTATGTGGGTATAGATAAAATCGGATTAGATAACTATTGTGATAGTCTCTGACTATCTAATGGCTACGAATTAATAGGAAAGTGACAGGCATTTATGGCTAAGTCGCTATGCCGTGTGTGACATGAATCAACGGGATTTTTGAGGGAATTGACGGGATATTGCGGTAAGGAAAATATCATCGGTACGTGTTCACCCCAGTACAGATGTTCTGGGGTGGGTCATACGATCTATGTCGCGTGGAGGTATTGGTCTGATGCCTTAATCGCGAATTTTTACCAAAGTACGGCCGTGTATCCCGTTATTTAAAAAATCAGCGGCAGTACTGGCCGCATCTTCCAGCCGGATTTCTGTCGCTGCCTGACGATAGAAACTCTCTGGTAACAGGGTTGCTAAACGGTGCCATACGTCAGAACGACGGGACGCAGGGACGGAGACTGAATCGATCCCCTGTAGGCGGACGTTACGCAAAATGAACGGCATAACCGTTGTTGGAAGATCAAAACCACCCGCGAGGCCGCATGCTGCTACGCATCCGCCATAATTCATCTGCGCGAGAACTTTGGTCAATACGTGGCTACCGACGGTATCAATGGCACCAGCCCACAGTTGTTTTTCAAGTGGACGAGCGTCGGTAAAGTCGCTACGGGGGAGGATTTCATTAGCACCAAGCTGTTTCAGGTAGTCATGTGTCGTTTCACGACCGGTTACAGCGGTGACGGTGTAGCCCAACGCATGTAATAGTGCGACTGCGGTGCTGCCGACACCACCGCTGGCACCAGTGACGATAACGTTGCCGCTTTGTGGCGTGATACCCGCCTCTTCTAGCGCCATGACACACAGCATGGCGGTAAAACCGGCTGTACCGATAATCATGGCATTGCGTGCGCTAAGATTTTTCGGAGTTGCTACGAGCCAGTCGCCTTTGACACACGCTTGCTCGGCGAGTCCGCCCCAGTGGGTCTCACCGACCCCCCAACCTGTTAATATAACCGACTGGCCAGGAGAAAACCGGGGATCGCAGCTTTGGTTAACGCGCCCAGAAAAATCAATGCCTGGAATCATCGGAAATTGGCGAATTATTTTGCCTTTTCCTGTAATGGCTAATGCATCTTTGTAATTCAGACTGGACCAGTCGATATCGACACGGACATCGCCTTTAGCCAGATCAGGCAAGGTTATGGCCTTGATCTCCGAAAAAGTGTGGTGGTCTTTCTGTTCCAAAACCAATGCTTTCATGATTGACGTTTCCTCGTCTGATGAATTGAATTATTTCAGATAGATAGGGGCGATGTATTGCAGGTGCTATTTTTATTCGTCTGCTTTGTTATCAATGGTTTTTTTATCAATGCTGCGTAGAAAAAATGCCCAAAATTGATCAAGTGGCTCAACAGAGCGAAAGAGTTTCGCTCGCATGACTGCACCTTCCCAACCGGACCAAAACGTTCGTGCTAACTGATGTGAAGGCGTGACCATCGTGATTTCACCACGAATCTGTGCTTCCTCAAGACAGCGTGCGACACGTGTTTCCCAGTCATATAAGACGGCTTTGAGTTTGTCTGGGAAGTCTTCCGGCAGCAGGGGAGATTCTTGTAGTAGGTTGCCAACCAGACAGCCGCGTTTGAAATCATATTTCGCCATACCTTGACCAGCATGCGTAACAAATGCCTGAAGGCGTTGCAAAGGATCTAACTGTTCGTCGAGTAAGAACTTGTCTAATTTATGGGCGAAGAAAGATCCATAAGCTGTGAGCACTGCCATGCCAAACGCCTGTTTACTCTTGAAATAGTGATAAAAAGAACCTTTCGGTACAGAAACATTTTTGATGATGGCATCAATACCCGCAGACAGATAGCCAGACTCTGTAATCACTTCAAGCCCTGAACGAATCAATGCTTCACGTGTATCGACGAACTCGCGTGTTGTTTTGGGAGGGCGACCACGACGGGGCTTCAACTCCGCTGATACCTCGTATGTCATTATTTAGACCGATCGTTTTTAAATTGGGTAAAGCCTACGCTTAAACACATCGGCAAGCAAGTTTGAAGGGGACGTATCAGGGGAATTTATGTCATTCGATCGTGAGGGGGAATGCTCAATAGGCCTGTCTTATAGATTCTCATTGAGTTTCCCCATTTGTTATCGGTTTTTTCGATCAGGGGGACTTCACTTTTTACCAAATGGACACGTCAGGTGATTTTGCGGCACAGGAATTTATTTTTAATGACGCCATCGAAAAAGCGACCTTTTGATACCACTGCTTCCGAAATGAATTTCCCATAAATACGTTCAGAAACATCAATGTATTGATAGATATCGTTATTATGAAATTCTATTTCGAGGATACGTTTCTTAGGATCATAGCCAATCGAACGAATCCTCGATGATGACACGGGTTGCCGCTGCAATGATTATCCCTCCTTTGCGTTGAATACTGAATGCACTATAAAGGATTTTAAGCACGCTGTGTTGCTGATGATCATGCTCATCAATTTAATGTATGGCGGTATTTAGGTTTGTATGTGGATAGTTTCAGCACGACAGAGCGCGAGATGCGCATGGGGTTGGCCAGTTGCGGAATGGGGACGTTTTGTTAATGGGTGATGGCTCATTGGTTTTACCATCACTCTGATGCATATTCAATTCGGTTTCGGCCATTTGCTTTCGCTTTATAAAGCGCATCATCTGCTGATTTAATCAGGTGCTCATAGTCCGGGTGCCCGTTGTAAACGGCAATACCGGCACTGATGGTGATGTTTATTGTTTCACCATTTTGGAGATGGATCTGGTGGTGTTGAATTTTCTTCCTGAGCCGATCAATCAGCGCATACGCTGCCGCTTTTGGCGTTTCCACCAATACCACCATAAATTCCTCGCCACCGTAGCGGAAAATATAATCGCTGTTTCGGGTATTTTCGTACAAAATTTCAGCGATGCTTTTCAGCACGGTATCACCCGTAGCGTGCCCATAGGTATCGTTGATGATTTTGAAATGATCAATATCGATCATGGTCACAGTGAGTTCTGAGTTAGCTTGGGTTGCCAGCGACGTTTCATGGCGCAGGATGGTTGGCAGAAAACGGCGATTCAGTAGCAGCGTCAGCGTGTCCTTACCGCTTTCCAGTTTCTGAATATCGTCAAATAATGACCCAAGTAGCGTTTTGATTTTATAGATTTTACTTCTTACCGATTTCAGCAGCGGTGAATAGTTGGCCGAAATTTGCGGTGCTGACGGGTCGTTATGATCCGTATTGTACTGATTGATGTAGTCGTCCGTTTCAACAATGAGGTCGCTAATAACCTTGATCCCTTGAGCATGGTTGAAACTGGATTTGCCTTTGTGGTTGAACCATAAGCCAAATTCTGAACCGCCTAATTCAGGAATACTGGTCAGGGGAGTACCGGTCGCAACATTGAAAATGAATGCATTCTCCCAATTTAGCAGCGCGGCGTTTTGGCGTTCTCTTTCCATGCCAGCGTTTTCCAGAATGGAATACAGTCGGTAGGACTCTTCGTTTTTGGCTGCCCGATCGTGTGACTGGGAATAGGTTCTGCTCATGATTTCTATCGCAATATCTATCGATATTGAAGCAAAACGCATCACTTCAAAGTACAGTGAAATATTGCCTCTCTTGGGTAATATCTCCTCGTAAAGCGTCCACTTTAAACGCCTTGCACCTCTTTCCACCAGTTCGACAGGAATGCCGATACGTGCGTGGACCTGCCCGATTTTTTTCTGATGTTCTACCAGTGCAGGCAGATCTTCTCCCTTATTGGACAAGATACTGGCAACCCAATGGCTCATTGAGCCGTGAAGTCGTTCATAAACCTGCTGTCGTGAAAGAAAGAAGGCGGCCTCGTTATCTTCTAGCATGTATGAGTAAAATGACTCAGCGAGACGGTTCGATTTCTCATCAGCCAGCTTTTTCAGCAAAGCAAAAGCGCCCGGTGATGTGATAACCAACAGTGCTTTCCACTCTGATACGATCACCTGATTGTAGGTTATTTCGTTGCTTTCTAGTTGAGTGTTCGATTCCAAAGGCTCGTTCAACGTTCAATCTCTTTTACGGGGACGCGTTATGCGTATTACTAAAATTAAAGGGAATCAGTTTAACGTAATTGTTCGCTTTAGGTTGGAAGAGTTTGCCTAATATGCCGTTATTGAGGTAAGTAAGTCAGGTGGTTTTATCTGAAAGTACTGATAGCGGCCTTTGGCGATGTTCGCCGTATTTATCCTTTGATAACGTCTTGCCTGGGGAAACATAATGAAAGTTAATGATTTGGTGACGGTGAAAACCGATGGAAACGTCAGGAGGGAGGGGGTTGTGCTGGCGATTGAGGTGTTTCAGGAAGGAACGATGTATTTGGTCTCTCTTAAGGATTATCCGGCAGGTATCTGGTTTTTTAATGAAATCGATAGTCATGATGGGACATTTGTTGAACCAATCGACTCAGATTAAGGAATAACAGTTAACGGATACTGACGTGCATGAGACACGTCAGTATCCGAACGTCGGGATAATATGAATTACCGGGTCTTAAAATGTCTCCCAGTTATTATTACCCGCTTTGCCGCCTCTGGCTGGAAGCGCCAGTGATGCTTTTGGTTTCGGCGCTGATGAGGTCGGCGACACTGGCGCATGTAATTGTGATGGTTGGTTGGATAACTTGAATGTTGCAACCGCTCGGGTTAATACCGCAGCCTGATCTTCCAGAGAGGCGGAGGCAGCGCTGGCTTCCTGAACTAATGCCGCATTCTGTTGTGTTACGCTGTCCATCTCGGCGATCGCTTGACCAACCTGAGAAATTCCTCTGCTTTGTTCATCGGAGGCGGAGGCGATTTCTCCCATAATATCCGTGACGTTGGTTACCGCATCCACAATTTCCCGCATGGTCTTACCCGCATTGTCAACCAATACTGAGCCACTATCGACCAGCCTGACAGACTCAGAGATCAGTGTTTCTATCTCTTTTGCTGCCTGAGCACTGCGCTGTGCTAAATTACGTACCTCTCCGGCGACAACTGCAAAACCTCGTCCCTGTTCACCCGCTCTGGCGGCTTCTACGGCGGCGTTCAGTGCCAAAATATTAGTTTGGAATGCAATGCTATTAATAACACTGGTAATTTCAGAAATCTTTTTGGAACTACCTGAAATGTTATTCATGGTATTTACAACGTTAGCGACAATATCACCACCTTGTTTGGCCTTGCCTGACGCATTGGCAGCCAGTTGGCTGGCATGGTGAGCGTTTTCTGAGTTTTGCTTCACGGTCGCTGTCAGTTGTTCCATGCTTGCTGCCGTTTGTTCCAGCGCGGCGGCCTGTTGCTCGGTACGCGAGGATAAATCAGCGTTGCCTGAAGTAATTTCGGTTGAGCCCTGATAAATAGAATCAGCGCTTTCTCTCACGGTTGTGACCGTCGTGACCAGCGAAGATTGCATCTGATGAACATTATGGCCTAATGTGCCAATTTCATTTCTGCCATAGGCGTCAGGAGACTGGGTGAGATCGCCTTGGGCAATGCGTTGAATTCGGCTGACTAAATCATTCATGGGTTTAATGAGCGCCCGCCGGAGGAGCATGAACGTCATCAGTGTTAAAACGAAAGCAAGCGCAAAACTACCGCCCATCAAAGAATATCCCAGCAAGGCATTGGCGTGCGCAGTGCTATTTAACTCTTTCGACCGTAGATTCCGATAGGCCACCGCGTCAAGCAACGGTTTATTGTAGGCTAAATCAAGTACGCGACTTTCTTCTGATTCAAGCGTAATGACTTCCTCAAATAAACCGGATTTGGCCGCGTTGATCATGGGGGTAATACCGTTATTGACGTAGTCATCGTAGGCTTTACGTAAGTCGGCATCTAATGCGGAGTCTTGCGCGGTTTTGACGGGGCGTTGCTCGTAAATAAGGAACGCTTGCTTCGACTGTTCCAGACGTTGCAGTGCTTGCTTCAGGTTGCCATTAAAAACATCAGAATCACCAATGCGTGCTGCCGCAGCGGCTTGAATCAGCAGTAAACGAGCGGTACGAAGGTGATTAGAGCTGTTTGATATCCCCATTCTGATATCAATTTCTTGTGTGACATCCGCTAGCGATTGATTACTACGTTGTAAAAAGTGACTGGATGTTCCTATGGATAAGGCGAACAGTAGCATGATCCCGCCTAGGATAATGACGAATAAAGGGACAAGCCGTAAGTCACTTAACAAGCCAGTTTTACCCTGATGCTCAGACCTTGAAATCATTTTCATATCTATTCGCTCATTTTGGGAGAAATAATTATACCCGCCATACTTCAAGCTGCGTGTGCGTCGGCTTTGTTCGTTACTTGGCTCATTGTCGCCTCCCTGCAACTCGAATTATTTAGGGTATATAATTGACCATACTACCAACCAGTGGTATTGGCGTTCCTGGGTTGACAATCACTATAAAAGGTGGGGGTATTCCCTAAATCGTCAATATAAAATACAATCGGCAAATCTTGATAAACCTTAATATGATTCGACGGGATCTTGATCACGTTTTCAACTTATTGGAAAAAAAGTAAGACAAAGTTGCCGGTAAATCATACAATTGGTACGGTTTGTCGCAAAGAAAATAAGAATGACTGATGCCAGGCTTTTTGAAAGCGTGCTGGTATTTTAATTTTTTGTCTTTCAAGGAAAATTATTTTGGAAAAGAATGCTCATTATTTTACCAATAAAAAAGTCGTTTTTTTTATAGCGACATTATGTTGTCTACTATGGGGGAGCGCATATCCGGCAATTAAAAATGGTTATGAGCTATTTTATATTGCAGATAATGATATTCCAGGGAAACTGGTGTTTGCTGGATATCGGTTTACCTTTGCAGGGTTGTTGCTATTGTTGCTGGCAGTGCTGAGTGGTCGTTCTATCGGGCGCTTTCAGTCAGGGCAGGTGATGCAATTAACCATTCTGGGAACGTTTCAGACCGCGCTACAGTATGTTTTTTTCTACATCGGATTAGCGTACACGACGGGCGTTAAGGGATCGATCATGAACGCGTCCAGTACGTTTTTTAGTGTTTTACTTGCCCATTATATTTATAAAAATGACAAGCTGAACGTTAATAAATCTATTGGTTGCCTACTAGGATTTATTGGCGTCTTAGTGGTTAATTTAAACCATGACATCATGGATTTTAATTTTACGTTACTCGGTGAAGGATTTGTCGTTATTGCTGCATTTATTTTATCTGCGGCGACAATTTATGGCAAAAGAATATCACAAACGATGGATCCGACGGTAATGACCGGATACCAATTAGCGATTGGCGGAATTATCCTGACTATTTCTGGTTATGGCAGCGGTGGTGGGTTGTCTATTGATAGTTGGAAAGCTGCGTTTATGCTGGGGTACCTGGTCCTATTATCATCGGTCGCGTTTTCATTATGGAGTCTGTTATTAAAATATAATCGGGTTGGTATGATAGCACCGTTTAATTTCCTCATTCCAGTTTCCGGTGCTGTACTTTCCGCTCTGTTCCTGGATGAAAGTATTTTTGAACTAAAATATTTATTAGCATTAGTTTTAGTTTGCTCAGGTATTGCGTTGGTTAATAAAGTTATCAAGAAAGGCGCGTAGTTTTATTCCCCGCCATGCTTCATATCGCAGCGGGCGTGGTGCTCAAATCTGCTCTTGGCGGGCTTGTCACCCAACTGAGTGAGTTCATCGGGATGAAGTGAGAGACATTCAGTCTCTCACTCAAAGCCAGTCGTTGGCTGGTCAATACTTACAATATTTCATTTATTAATAGCTTAATCTCAGGATTTCTCTGGCAACAGATTCATTAATATCCTGATGCTCACCCTGAGGAAGAATATTAAACTCATTCAGGCTGACTATCATTTCTTCAATGGCGTCTTCAGATAAACCATAATCTCTCATGTGTGTTTTTAAACCCATTAATTCGAAAAATTCCCGGGTCTTGTTAATTGCTTGTTGAATGCGCTGGTCAGCATTACCTTCGGTCAATTGCCAAACACGTTCTGCATATTGTAGCAATTTCTGGTGTTTCTTTTCTTTCTGAACATGGAGTAATGCTGGCAGAAGGACGGCCAATGTTTGTGCATGATCAAGTCCATATAACGCAGTTAATTGGTGTCCGATACGGTGTGTCGCCCAATCTTGGGGAACACCTGCGCCAATCAACCCATTTAATGCAAGAGTTGCACTCCATGTTATTGTGGCCCGAACATCATAATTTTGCGGATCGCTTAATGCTTTCGGGCCTTCTTCTATTAGTGTTAATAAAAGCCCTTCAGCAAATCGATCTTGTACTTTTCCGTAAACGGGATAGGTCAAATATTGTTCTATGACATGAACGAATGCATCAACAACACCGTTAGCGACTTGTCGCTCAGGTAATGTATATGATTTTTTGGGGTCGAGAACGGCGAACTTAGGAAACAATAACGGATGGTTATAACCTGCTTTTACGCCCAGTTCTGTATTGGAAACGACGGCGGTGGCGTTCATCTCAGAACCTGTTGCGGGTAGGGTCATCACGCATCCTAAAGGTAATGCTTTAGTGATTGGCCGTTTTTTGATCCAGGTATCCCAAGTATCGTGATGATAAACGGCGGCCGCGATAAACTTTGTTCCATCTACGACCGAACCACCACCGACAGCAAGCAGGAAATCAATATTCTTTTCTTTAGCGAGTTCGGCTGCTTTCATTAGTGTATCAACATGGGGATTGGCTTCGATTCCACCAAATTCAATATAATCACGTTTTCCCAATGCCGTTCTGACCTCGTCCAGCGTGCCGTACTTTTGTGCGCTATTTCCACCGTAAGTAATAAGAACTTTTGCATTCTCGGGAATATGTTGTGTGATATTGGCAATTTTCTCCTGTCCGAAGAGAATCCTTGTTGGGTTGTAGTATTCAAAGTTGTTCATGAGCGTATCTCCATGTTGTCTCTGGCGGGTAGAAAGTGGCTGGATACTACTTCAAAATGTGAGATAAGAAACGTTTTGGTTAAAAACATAAGTTTTAGGTAAGGAATATAGACGTAGCTATACTAGGACTATATGAGAGGTATTGAAAAAACATTTATCTATCATTTGGATAGCAAGCGAATTGTTTTTATTGCATGTTATTTTTAACTTTTTATGTAACGTTTAATACAGTTTTTTGAATTAAAAATGTGTATTTGAGTGCTCTTATTTAATACAAAATTACCTGTAAATTGCTCAAAAGTGTGATATACATCACACAATTACTAAAATCACCATCTGCTCGCGTTGTATGTGCTACGGATTAGGCGGTACAGTTGCTCTGTTTTAGGATTAATCCTATGCTTTGAGTAGGGTGATTTTTATGATGCATTCCGAAGCGTAAAGGACGAATGGACTCAAAGTAGAACGAGTGAAGTTGGCAGCAGTAAACCGCGTTATTGTCCTAATAAGAAATGCAAATGTAGTAACTAGTATCTGGCACTGATAGTTTTTTATGCCATCAATGGAGAGTGATTTTTGAACTGGGCGATATGGTCTATCACCTAACTTATGTTTTAAACATAGCCTGTCGGGATGGGAAATATGGGTACCTCTGAATTACTCAAACACATTTATGACATTAATCTGTCTTATTTGTTACTGGCACAACGTTTAATTAATGATGAAAAGGCCTCTGCGATGTTTCGCTTGGGCATTGATGAAACAATGGCCGATATGTTGATGCAATTGACTTTACCGCAGATGGTAAAATTAGCAGAAACTAATCAGCTGATATGTCATTTCCGTTTTAATGATCACAATACAATCAAACTCTTGACACAAGAATCGCGTGTGGATGATTTACAGCAGATCCATACAGGAATTTTGCTGTCGAGCCACTTATTACAACAGTTAACTTCGAAAGAAGAAAACTTGCCTAAGAAAAGGGCATAGTAATGGCGGAAAAAAGTATTGTTCAGGAAGCAAAAGACATTCAGTTAGCGATGGAGCTCATTTCTCTTGGAGCTCGCTTGCAGATGTTGGAAAGTGAAACACAGCTAAGCCGTGGACGTTTGATTAAGCTGTATAAAGAACTTAGAGGAAGTCCGCCGCCAAAGGGAATGTTACCATTTTCAACGGATTGGTTTATGACCTGGGAACAGAATATTCATTCATCAATGTTCTACAATGCATACAGCTTCTTGTTAAAGAGCGGTCAGTGTAGCGGCGTAGAAGCGGTGATTAAATCTTATCGCCTTTATTTAGAACAATGTTCACCACAAAGTGATTCGCCGCTGTTGGCGTTGACCCGAGCTTGGACGCTGGTTAGATTTGTTGATAGTGGAATGTTACAGCTTTCTGCATGTAATTGCTGTAACGGTATGTTTATCACCCATGCTCATCAGCCTAAAAACAGTTTTGTTTGTAGTCTGTGTCAACCACCCTCCAGAGCCGTAAAAAGGCGTAAACTTTCGCAAAATCTTGCCGATATAATACCTCAACTGCTGGATGAACAGGTAAAACACGCAGTCTGAGCCTGGTAGCGATTTGTGAATCTATCACTGTTTGTTATTAAGGACAGTGATAGATTTCTCCTCAAGTAATTCCTGGCGACATCCACTGCGTTTTTGTCTTATCTTCCGCCCACCTTTTTTATTATAAGGATTGCTTGTGCTGGTTATATTGGGTTATCTCGTCATTGTGGGCTCGATACTCGGCGGTTATCTCATGGTCGGTGGGGCCTTGGGTGCGCTCTATCAACCTTCTGAAGTGTTGATTATCGCGGGATCTGCGATTGGGGCCTTTATCGTTGGTAACAACGGTAAAGCGATCAAAGGGACTCTACGAGCCTTACCGTTATTAGTCAAAAAATCAAAATATAACAAAGCGTTGTACATGGATCTGATGGCGTTGATGTTTCGCCTGATGGCCAAATCCCGTCAGCAAGGGATGTTGTCTCTGGAATTTGATATTGATAACCCCCGCGAAAGTGAAATTTTCTCCAGTTATCCCAGTGTTCTGTCCGATACCATGCTCGTTGAGTTTATCACCGATTATTTGCGCTTGATGGTGAGTGGCAACATGAATGCGTTTGAAATTGAAACGCTGATGGATGAAGAGATTGAGACTGTTGAACACGAGAGTGAAGTGCCGGCAACGAGCCTGAACTTGGTAGGTGACGCGCTTCCAGCATTTGGTATTGTTGCGGCGGTAATGGGGGTTGTGCACTCGCTGGCTTATGTTGATCGCCCCGCTGCCGAGTTGGGGATGATGATTGCACATGCCATGGTGGGAACCTTCTTGGGTATTTTGCTGGCTTATGGCTTTGTTTCGCCATTGGCTTCGTTGCTTCGTCAGAAAAATGCAGAAAAAATAAAGATATTGCAGTGTGTCAAAGTGACATTGCTTTCCAGCCTGAACGGCTATGCCCCGCAGATCGCAGTTGAATTTGGCCGTAAAACATTGTATTCCACGGAACGTCCTTCCTTTACCGAACTGGAAGAACACATTCGCCGCGTGAAGGCTCCGGCTCAGCAGGCGTCGGACAGTGACGCATGAAACACCAGCATCCGATTATTCGCAAAAAGCGTAAATCTGGGCATGGCGCTCATCACGGCGGCTCTTGGAAAATTGCCTACGCTGACTTCATGACCGCGATGATGGCACTGTTTCTGGTCATGTGGCTGATCGCGATTTCCTCACCCGCACAACTTGTGCAAATTGCCGAATATTTTCGTACGCCGTTAAAAGTTGCTTTGACGTCAGGTTCAAAAGTCAGTGAGAGTTCAAGCCCAATTCCTGGTGGTGGGAATGATCCAACCCAGCAAGAAGGTGAGGTCAAAAGAACGATCAAAATGGATACGCCAGACGCTAAAATGGATGACATTCGGCTGAATAAACTGCGTGAAAGACTTGATCAACTTATCGAAGCTGACCCTCGACTGCGAGCCTTACGTCCACATCTGTTAATTGAAATGATTGATGAAGGGCTGCGTATTCAAATTATTGATAGCCAGAATCGACCGATGTTTAAGACGGGGAGTGCGCAGGTTGAGCCTTATATGCGGGATATTTTGCGTGCTATTGCGCCTATCCTGAATGATATTCCTAATAAATTGAGTATTTCCGGCCATACGGATGATGTTCAGTATGCGATGGGCGAGCGTGGCTATAGCAACTGGGAACTTTCTGCCGATCGCGCGAATTCGTCGCGTAGAGAATTGCTTGTTGGTGGATTGTCGGAAGGTAAAGTGCTTCGCGTCGTGGGTATGGCTGCGACAATGAAACTGAAACAGTCTGCTGCTGGTAGTGATGCGATCAATCGGCGTATCAGCTTGCTTGTACTGAATAAACAAGCTCAGACGAGTATTGAAAATGAAAACGCCGAGAGTTCTGCGGAGATGATCGATAAAGTCGAAAGTTTACAAAATATGGAGCTGGAAAATCCTAAACCTCCCACTCCGGCTGCCGAAAATAGTAATAATATGAGTGGGGGGGGTGAGATTCCACCACAACCCGTTAATGGAGTTCCTGCTCCAGAGCGTCAACAGCCGACTACTGCGTTGCCTGCTGCGCCGGATAGTCAGGCGACACCTTCCCAATAAGTCGCGATTCACAGTAGAGGTGACCACGTGAGCATGGATATGAGCGCTTTCTATCAAACATTCTTTGATGAAGCAGACGAATTATTGGCGGATATGGAACAGCATTTGCTGCTGTTAGATCCTCAGGCGCCAGATATGGAACAAATGAACGCCATCTTTCGGGCCGCTCATTCAATAAAAGGGGGCGCAGGGACGTTCGGTTTTACTGTATTACAGGAAACCACCCACCTTTTAGAAAATTTATTAGATGGTGCACGGCGCGGTGAAATGCGTCTCAGCACTGATATCATTAACCTGTTTCTGGAAACAAAAGACATCATGCAGGATCAGTTGGACGCTTATAAAACCGCACAGGAACCCAATGCCGAGAGCTTTGAGTATATCTGTCAGGCTCTGCGCCAACTGGCATTAGAGTCTCAGGCTGAAAGCAATGTGGCTCAGAGTCAGTCTGCCGTAGGAAATACAGCAAGTTCGGTATCCAATGCGCCAGCAACGGCGGCTGGAAACGGTGAGATGCGGATAGAGCTCACTGGCCTCAAACCCCAGGAAATCCCTCAGATGTTAGAGGAGTTGGGGAACCTGGGGACAGTGAAAGATCCTTATCAGACGGATACCAGTGTTGAGGTAACGCTGGTGACATCTGAAAGTGCTGATGATATCAGTGCTGTATTGTGTTTTGTGCTTGAACCTGAGCAAATCCATTTTCATCCTGCCACAGATAATGAACCCGTAGCGGAAGCCGTGTCTGAGGCAGAAACACCAGCACCAGTAGCAGAAGTCGTTCCTGTTGCAACACCATCAACGACACCTTCAGCCGCACCGAAAGCCCCCGCTCATGATGCGTCAAAAAATAGAACCAAAGCAGGGGATACGAGTATTCGTGTTGCGGTAGAGAAGGTGGATCAGCTAATTAACCTGGTTGGTGAGTTGGTTATTACTCAATCGATGTTGGCGCAGCGTTCAAGTGAGCTTGATCCCGTTGCTCATGGTGATTTATTGAATAGCATGGGGCAATTGGAGCGTAACGCCCGTGACTTGCAAGAGTCGGTCATGTCGATTCGTATGATGCCAATGGAATACGTATTCAGTCGTTTCCCGCGTTTGGTTCGGGATCTTGCTGCCAAATTGGATAAGCAAGTGGAGTTGACGCTGCAAGGAAGTTCGACGGAGCTGGATAAGAGCCTGATCGAACGTATTATTGACCCGCTTACGCACCTTGTCCGTAATAGCCTGGATCATGGTATCGAATCGCCTGAAAAACGTATTGCAGCGGGAAAATCAGCGGTGGGTAATTTAACCTTGTCAGCTGAGCATCAGGGCGGGAATATTTGCATTGAGGTCGTTGACGACGGTGCTGGTCTTAATCGTGAGCGAATTTTGGCGAAAGCCATTTCTCAAGGGCTTTCGGTTAGCGATAGCATGTCAGATGAAGAAATTGGCATGTTGATTTTTGCGCCAGGTTTTTCAACCGCGGAGAAAGTGACCGATGTTTCCGGCCGTGGCGTTGGTATGGATGTGGTAAAACGTAATATTCAGGAAATGGGTGGACATGTCGAGATTCATTTCCAGGCGGGCAAAGGAACCACTATTCGTATCTTATTACCTCTGACGTTGGCCATCCTTGATGGTATGTCGGTGAAAGTGAATAACGAGGTGTTTATCCTGCCGCTTAATGCGGTGATGGAGTCATTACAACCGCAGGCTGAAGATTTATACCCATTGGCGGGTGGTGAGCGTGTTCTGCAAGTTCGCGGAGAGTACCTCCCATTGGTTGAGCTGTATCATATTTTTGACGTGGATGGTGCTAAAACCGATGCGACTCAAGGGATCGTTGTGATTTTGCAAAGTGCGGGTCGACGTTATGCCTTATTAGTGGATCAATTGATTGGGCAGCATCAGGTCGTTGTTAAAAATTTGGAAAGTAATTATCGCAAGGTGCCAGGTGTTTCAGCCGCTACTATTTTGGGTGATGGTAGTGTTGCGCTGATTGTGGATGTTTCAGCGTTGCAGGCGCTTAATCGTGAGAAGCGTGTGGTTGAAACCGCTGCTTAATAACAAAACAGATAGTTGATTGATTAAAGGGTGAAAAACATGACTGGACTTGCAAACGTCACGAAACTAGCCGGTGAAACTGTAGGACAGGAATTCTTAATTTTTACACTGGGTGACGAAGAATACGGTGTTGATATTTTAAAAGTACAGGAAATACGTGGTTATGATCAGGTCACACGTATTGCTAATACTCCTACTTTTATTAAAGGCGTAACGAATCTGCGTGGTGTCATTGTTCCCATCGTTGATTTACGTATAAAATTTGCGCAACAAGAAGTGGATTACGATGATAATACGGTTGTTATCGTGTTGAATCTTGGTCAGCGCGTTGTTGGGATCGTTGTGGATGGTGTATCCGACGTTCTGTCATTAACTGCCGATCAAATTCGTCCTGCGCCAGAGTTTGCGGTTACTTTATCAACTGAATATTTAACAGGGTTGGGTTCTTTAGGTGAAAGAATGCTGATTTTGGTTGATATTGAAAAATTGTTGAGTAGTGAAGAAATGGCGTTAGTCGACAGCATAATGAAAGTTTGATGTTTTTCAGGTTTTATTGGGCCATCTTCATGGCCCAATCGCCTATCTTTAGCCTCTGCATTGCTCTTCAATTCAAAATGTCATAAAGATATCCCAAAAGATGCCGATATGGTCGGTAGTTAGTCTGCATAAAAGGCTTGATATGTTTAATCGTATAAAAATTGTTACAGGTTTGATGCTTGTATTGGGGTTATTTGGCACTCTCCAGCTTATTTCAGGTGGTTTATTCTTTAATGCGTTAAAGAATGACAAAGATGTTTTTGTTTCAACTCAGGTTATTAATCAAAAAAAATCGGAACTGGATTCAGCGTGGTCATACTTGTTACAAACGCGTAATACGCTTAATCGGGCCGGTAGCCGTTTTGCACTGGACTCCACTGGAGGTGGTACTGGCGTCTCAGGGAAAGAACTTTTGTCTTCTGCAAGAAGGCAGCTTTCGATGGCAAGTGAATACTTTTCCAAGTATGAGAGCGTTCCGCTTAATAGCCGCCAGGATGCGAATGCCGCGAATACCGTTAAAGAGAATTATGTTGTTTTAAACGCTGCTTTGACTGAGTTAATTGCATTTTTAGATGCGGGAGAATTAAAGAAGTTTATTGAACAGCCAACCCAAGGCTATCAGGATAATTTTGAAAAGGCGTATTACGCTTATAAGGCTGACAGCGATAAGTTGTATGCAGAAGGTATCGCTAAAAATGACGCAGCTTATGATTCAGCTTTGTGGATTTTAGTGACGATTATCGCCATTGTTTTCACTTTAGTACTTATCGTTTGGTTTGGTATTCAACAGATATTAATTAGCCCGCTAAATAATATTGTGAAGCATATTAGCCATCTTGCGAAAGGCGATCTTACTAAATCTATTGATTTTCAGAGTAAAAATGAGATGGGCATTCTGGCTGAGAGTATTCGGCGTATGCAGAGTGAATTCGTCACAACGGTAAGTGCCGTTCGGCATGGAGCGGATGCGATCTATACCGGTGCAACTGAAATCAGTGCAGGAAATAACGATCTCTCTTCTCGTACGGAGCAGCAGGCCGCGGCCTTGGAAGAAACCGCAGCGAGCATGGAACAACTGACCGCAACGGTGAAGCAGAATGCGGAAAATGCACGCCAGGCCAGCCAACTAGCGTTGAGCGCTTCTGAAACCGCGCAGAGAGGTGGTAAGGTTGTCGATAATGTGGTGAAAACCATGCACAATATTGCCGGAAGCTCACAAAAAATTGCTGATATCACCAGCGTAATTGATGGTATTGCATTTCAAACCAATATTTTGGCGTTGAACGCCGCCGTAGAAGCAGCCAGAGCAGGGGAGCAAGGTCGCGGTTTTGCGGTTGTTGCTGGTGAGGTTCGTAATTTGGCGCAGCGTAGCGCCCAGGCGGCAAAAGAAATTAAAACTTTGATTGAAGATTCTGTTAGCCGTGTCGATGAAGGATCTGTATTGGTTGAAAGCGCGGGTGAAACGATGGGCGAGATCGTTAGCGCAGTCACCAGAGTGACGGACATCATGGGCGAAATAGCATCGGCTTCTGATGAGCAAAGTAAAGGTATTGATCAGGTCGGACAGGCGATTACTGAGATGGATTTGGTCACGCAGCAGAACTCCGCACTGGTTGAGGAGTCTGCGTCGGCAGCGACGGCACTGGAAGAACAAGTTCGTATCTTGAACGAAGCGGTTGCCGCATTCCATCTTTCTGATGCCACGTATAATCGAGGTGCAGCGGCATCTACGGTAAGTGCGCAGAAGCCGGCTTTATTAGCGTCTTCTGCTCAGACAGGTAAGAAAATGAAAGAAGGTGCCTCTACTGACAATTGGGAAACGTTCTGATTGGGCAGCGTAGCACGGGTGAGTTGTTGAGATAGTTATCTGGACATGTTGCATTTAAACTGAATGCATTTCTATCTGATCGTACGGGTTTTAGAGAGACGGTTTTTCATTTTTAATTGATTGATAATTTGAGAAAAATATTGCCAGTGCGAGTGCCGGGTGATAACCCGGCAAATGACAATGAAGTAAACCTGCAATCGTTGTAAGGACATGTTCAGATTGAAAAAAAATATAGCAACAATCAATATTCGAGCGGTTTGATATGAAAAGTACACCATCGCAAAATCGCCCTGAATCTGCTTCTATCCTGACGCAGATGGTTGACAGGTTGCCGTTGTCGGATGTTCATTTCCGGCGAATCAGCCAGTTAATATATCAACGTGCTGGTATCGTTCTGGCCGATCATAAAAGAGAGATGGTCTATAACCGTCTGGTCAGACGTTTGCGCCTGCTTGGAATAAATGATTTTGGCCAATATCTGGCGCTGCTTGAATCTGATTCAAATAGCGCGGAATGGCAGGCGTTTATCAATGCACTCACCACCAACCTAACGGCTTTTTTTCGAGAGGCCCATCATTTTCCAATTTTGGCCGAACACGCCCGCAAGCGTCCAAATGGCTATACCATTTGGAGTACGGCAGCATCGACAGGAGAAGAACCTTATTCTCTGGCGATGACACTTGCAGAAGTGCTTGGAAATAAAGCGAGCGGTTGCCAGGTTTGGGCGAGTGACATCGATACCCAAGTATTGGAGAAAGCGACGGCGGGCATATATCGTCAGGAAGAGTTGCGTTCTCTCTCTCCACAACAATTACAGCGATTTTTCTTACGTGGCACAGGGCCGCACAGTGGACTTGTGCGTGTGCGTCCTGATTTGGCGTCAATGGTGCATTTTCAACAACTAAACTTGCTGGCTCCAGACTGGCCGGTACCGGGGCCATTTGATGCGATCTTCTGCCGTAATATCATGATTTATTTCGATAAAGAAACGCAAGAACGTATTCTGCGTCGATTTGTTCCGATGCTTAAACCGGGTGGATTGCTATTCGCTGGACATTCAGAGAACTTCAGTCAGATCAGTCGGGAGTTTTATTTGCGTGGACAAACTGTTTATGGGCTGGCTAAGGAAAGATAATGAGCAAAATTAAAGTATTATGCGTTGATGACTCTGCCCTTATGCGTCAGATCATGACTGAAATAATTAATAGCCATCCAGATATGGAAGTGGTTGCAACCGCGCCCGATCCTTTAGTTGCCCGTGACCTGATTAAGAAATTTAATCCTCAGGTTTTGACGTTAGACGTTGAAATGCCTCGTATGGACGGGTTGGATTTTTTAGAAAAACTCATGCGCTTACGTCCAATGCCTGTCGTGATGGTGTCGTCTCTAACCGGAAAAGGATCGGAGATTACATTACGAGCTCTGGAATTAGGGGCTATTGATTTCGTTACAAAACCGCAATTAGGTATCCGTGAAGGCATGCTGGCATACAGCGAGTTGATCGCTGAAAAGATACGTATGGCTGCGAAGGCCCGTTTACCCCAGCGTAGCTCGACAAACGAACCGACGAAAATTATTCAGCATATGCCACTGTTGAGTAGTGAAAAGTTGATCGCAATCGGTGCATCAACTGGCGGGACGGAGGCAATTCGTCATGTTTTACAGCCTTTGCCACCAACAAGCCCTGCATTGTTGATTACCCAACATATGCCACCAGGCTTTACCAAATCTTTTGCCGAGCGGTTAAATAAGCTATGCCAGATTACGGTGAAAGAGGCTGAAGATGGAGAGCGTGTATTGCCTGGACATGCTTATATTGCACCTGGTGCACGTCACCTTGAGTTGGCACGTAGCGGGGCTAACTATCAGGTACGTTTGAATGATGGTCCGCCGGTTAACCGCCACCGTCCATCGGTTGATGTATTATTTCGTTCGGTTGCACAATTTGCCGGACGTAACGCTGTAGGGGTTATCCTTACAGGTATGGGAAATGATGGCGCTGCCGGTATGCTGGAGCTCCATCAAGCTGGCGCTTATACCCTGGCGCAAAACGAAGCGAGTTGTGTGGTATTTGGCATGCCACGTGAAGCTATCGCGATGGGGGGCGTCGACGAAGTAGTTGATTTGCACCAGGTTAGTCAGCGAATGCTGGCTCAAATCTCTGCCGGACAGGCATTACGTATATAAGCAGCTCTCGGTGAGCAATTAATATTTTAGGAGTAGGTATGGCCGACAAAGAACTCAGATTTTTAGTAGTGGATGATTTTTCGACAATGCGCCGAATTGTCCGTAACCTACTGAAAGAACTGGGCTTTAATAACGTAGAAGAGGCGGAAGATGGTGCGGATGCGTTGAATAAACTTCGTGCTGGTGCTTTCGATTTCGTCATTTCTGACTGGAATATGCCAAATATGGATGGTTTGGAGTTGTTACAAACTATTCGCGCAGATGGGGCGCTCTCAAAGCTCCCTGTATTGATGGTAACGGCAGAAGCGAAAAAAGAAAATATTATTGCTGCGGCACAGGCTGGTGCTAGTGGCTATGTAGTTAAACCATTTACTGCTGCTACCCTGGAAGAGAAGCTTGGTAAGATTTTCGAAAAATTGGGTATGTAAGGGGATCTTATGACGCCACATTCTCATCCTATGCCATCCGTTAGTGATACGGCTTCGGCGACAGAGATTATTTCTCGTATCGGCCAATTAACTCGTATGCTGCGCGATAGTCTGCGCGAGTTAGGGCTGGATAATGCGATTGCCGAAGCCGCAGAAGCGATTCCTGATGCTCGTGATCGTCTTGATTACGTTGTTCAAATGACTGCTCAGGCAGCGGAAAGAGCGTTGAGCTGTGTTGAAGCTGCACAGCCGCGACAGAACCAATTAGAGTCTGGTGCTAAGTCATTAAAAACGCGTTGGGATCAATGGTTCGAAAATCCAATTGAGCTTGCTGATGCTCGTGAATTGGTCACGGATACTCGTAGTTATCTCGAGGATGTTCCTCAGCACACGTCGTTCACTAATGCGCAACTGTTGGAAATCATGATGGCTCAGGATTTCCAGGATCTGACTGGTCAGGTCATCAAGCGAATGATGGATGTTGTTCAGGAAATAGAAAAACAACTGTTAATGGTTCTTCTGGAAAATATCCCTGAAAAACCTGATGCACCTAAACGTCCTAATGATGGTTTGTTAAATGGCCCTCAGTTGGATAAAAATGCCGCAGGTGTTGTTTCTAGCCAGGATCAAGTGGATGATCTTCTGGATAGTCTCGGTTTTTAGTTTCATTGATGTATCGCGAAAGAATGTAATTTATTTATTTTTTCATGAGATATCACGTTATTCTGGCTATTTATGGCCAATTTTATGACCATAAATAGCTGAATCAGCGTTTGCTTTTCATGCGTGACTATCCGTAAAAGAAACGTCAGTTTCCCTCGTTGTTCCAGCCATAAAAATTTCTCATATTTGTCATGCTAAGCAGAGAATTCCTACCCATGTTGTAATAACAGGAACGCTGCAGTGGCTGAAGATAGCGATCTGGAAAAAACAGAATCCCCCACTCCCCACAAAGAGGAGAAGGCGCGAGAAGAAGGCCAGATCCCCCGTTCCCGTGAATTGACGTCCATTCTCATGATGATGGCGGGGTTAGCCATTCTTTGGATGGGAGGGGAGTCAATGGCACATAAGCTCGCAGGCATGGTGAGCCAGGGACTTTCTTTTGATCATGAAACTATTGGCGATGATAGTGCCATGTTACGTCATATCGGCGTATTGCTACGGCAGGCTGTTTCTGCTCTTATTCCTATTATGCTTGGATGCGTATTGGTCGCCTTATCCGCACCAATGCTATTGGGTGGTGTTTTATTCAGCACTAAGTCGATAAAAGTCGATTTTAAGAAACTAAATCCACTCTCAGGGTTAAAAAGGCTGTTTTCTTCTCAATCCCTGGCTGAATTGTTTAAAGCCATCTTGAAGTCGATGATGGTCGGTATTATTACTGCTTGGTTTTTAATGCATAATTGGCCGAAAATGTTGCATCTGATTTCAGAGCCGCCAATAGCAGCGTTGGGAAATGCATTGAATCTGGCTGTTATTTGTGGTTTTTTGGTGATTGTTGGCCTTGTGCCAATGGTCGCGTTCGATGTGTTTTGGCAGATTTGGAGCCATATTAAAAAATTACGGATGACCAAGCAGGAAATTCGTGATGAACACAAAGAAAATGAAGGCGATCCGCATGTTAAGGGTAGAATTCGTCAACAGCAGCGGGCGATGGCTCAGCGGAGAATGATGGCGGATGTGCCTAAAGCAGATGTGATCGTGACAAACCCAACCCATTATTCAGTCGCACTGCAATATGACGAGAAAAAGATGAACGCGCCGAAAGTGCTGGCAAAAGGGGCGGGTGAGATTGCTTTGCGAATTAGAGAGTTAGGGGCGGAACATCGGATCCCTGTTTTGGAAGCGCCTCCGTTAGCGCGTGCGTTATATCGTCATTCTGAGGTCGGGCATCATATTCCGGCCGATCTATATGCTGCTGTTGCAGAGGTATTAGCTTGGGTTTATCAACTGAAGCGTTGGAAACGTGAAGGTGGGTTGATTCCGAGAAAACCTAAACATCTACCAGTGCCGGACGCACTGGATTTTGCTAAAGAGAATTTAACTGATGGCTAATCTGGCCTCTTTGCTTCGTTTACCCACTAATTTGAAAGGCTCTCAGTGGCAAATATTAGCCGGACCTGTATTGATCCTGTTAATTTTGTCCATGATGGTACTCCCTCTTCCGCCTTTCGTTTTGGACTTGCTGTTTACCTTTAATATCGCACTTTCCATCATGGTGTTGCTGGTCGCTATGTTCACGCAACGAACCTTGGAATTTGCCGCATTCCCGACCATTCTCTTATTTTCTACGTTGCTGCGTTTATCCCTTAACGTTGCTTCTACGCGTATTATCTTGCTGGAAGGCCACACCGGGACCGCGGCGGCAGGGAAGGTGGTTGAAGCATTCGGCCATTTTCTTGTGGGTGGTAATTTTGCTATCGGTATTGTCGTTTTTATCATTCTCGTTTTAATCAACTTTATGGTTATTACCAAAGGTGCAGGACGTATTGCAGAGGTCGGTGCGCGTTTTGTCCTTGATGGAATGCCAGGCAAACAGATGGCTATTGATGCCGATCTCAATGCTGGATTGATTGGTGAAGATGAGGCTAAAAAACGACGGGCTGAAGTGACTCAGGAAGCCGATTTTTACGGTTCAATGGACGGTGCCAGTAAATTTGTGCGCGGCGATGCCATCGCGGGTTTGATGATCATGGTGATTAACGTTATTGGCGGATTGCTTGTTGGTGTCGTTCAACACAATATGCCTGTTGGACAAGCGGCTGAAAGCTATACGTTGTTGACTATCGGTGATGGTCTGGTTGCGCAAATTCCGGCATTGGTTATTTCTACTGCGGCCGGTGTTATTGTTACCCGGGTCAGTACCGATCAGGATGTAGGGCAACAGATGGTCACCCAACTGTTCAACAATCCGCGGGTCATGGTGCTGAGTGCCGCAGTTTTAGGGTTGATTGGCTTAGTTCCTGGTATGCCTAATTTTGTCTTTCTGCTTTTCACTGCGTCATTGCTGGGGATGGCATGGTGGATGCGTGGCGAACAACAAAAGTCACCAGCTGTTTCCTCGGCCCCGGCCACACTGGAAAAACAGCCGGTTGTTGAAGCCAGTTGGTCTGATGTTCAACTGGAAGACCCATTAGGCATGGAAGTGGGGTATCGGCTTATCCCGATGGTTGATTTCCAACAGGATGGTGAACTGTTAGGTCGTATTCGTAGCATCAGAAAGAAATTTGCTCAGGAAATGGGATATCTTCCTCCGGTGGTTCATATTCGTGACAACCTTGAGCTCCAGCCAGCTAGTTATCGTATTTTGATGAAAGGGGTAGAAATCGGCAGTGGTGAAGCTCACCCCGGGCGCTGGATGGCAATTAATCCTGGTAATGCGGTGGGGGATCTTCCCGGTGAGGTTACGCAAGATCCTGCATTTGGTTTGCCTGCGATTTGGATAGAAAATGCGCTGAAAGAGCAAGCTCAGACTCAAGGGTATACCGTTGTAGAAGCGAGCACGGTAGTGGCAACCCATCTAAATCACTTAATTAGTGTGCATGCGAGTGAGCTGTTTGGGCGTCAGGAAGCGCAACAATTGATGGATCGTGTCGCACAGGAAATGCCGAAACTGACAGAAGACTTTATTCCTGGCGTCGTCACACTGACAACGTTGCATAAAGTTTTACAGAATCTCTTAAGTGAACGTGTTTCTATCCGCGACATGAGAACGATTATGGAGACGCTTGCCGAGCATGCGCCAGTACAGCCTGATCCTTATGAGTTGACTACGGTAGTTCGTGTCGCGTTAGGGCGTGCGATTACTCAACAGTGGTTCCCTGGAGAGGCTGAACTTCAGGTTATTGGACTGGAAGGTTCATTAGAACGCCTGTTGCTACAAGCACTGCAAGGTGGTGGTGGGTTAGAACCTGGGTTGGCCGATCGTTTATTGGTTCAGGCGAAAAGTGCATTGCAGCGACAGGAAATGTTAGGGGCACCGCCTGTTCTACTGGTTAACCATGCACTGCGTGCTTTACTTGCGCGCTTCTTACATCGTAGCCTGCCGAATATGGCTGTGCTGTCTAATCTGGAAATCAGTGATAGCCGACAGATCCGTATGACTTCGATCATTGGAGAGACACAGGCATGATTCATTTCAATATTAATCGGGTCGTTGCTGGCTTGTTGTTTTTCTCCGTATTCACGTTATTTTCGATGTCAGGGCATGCTGCTCAGGGGAGTTGGGATGCAAGCCGTGCCGGGGTTACCCTCAACTATCGTGGTGAAGTCGCTTCATCTCCTGCCTTTTTGCCGTCGCCAGCACAAGGCGTCATGCATGACAGCAAGGTCACCATCATTTATTGGCGTTCGGAAACGGATAGGCCAGCACCTCCTGGCTTATTTATCAAACTATGTACCGCGCAACGTTGCGTGAATGTCGATAATGGTGTGGGTCAGACTCAGGCGTTTAGCGGTACACCTGCGAATAGTGAGTTTCGGTTTGTCTATTACATTGAGGGCGGTGGCCGATTAATACCCGCATTTAATGTGCGAAGCATTGATCTGGCTGTCAACTATGAATAAATACAAAAACACACCTAATGGTGTGATTGTAGGGTCAGATATTTGATTGAGTGATTCAAGAAAATGACGCTAAACATATACCCTAATAACTCAAGTCGTAGACAGCGCGTATGTGCATATCACTTGAAATATAGCGGATATATTACATATTGATTTTACGTCCACCTACTATCAAACCTTTTGACTGACCATCTGGGCCATATAAGCTTTGTCCATGGCGAGGTTTGAGTATTCTGATCGCTTCGTTGGTATGTGATATGTGTTGATTGAGCAACATACCGTTATGCTGATTTTTGTCATGCAGACTTTGCGTTAACGCTTGAATGGACAGCCAACCAGCGGATAAAAGCTCATATCCATCATAAGGGGCTTGTAATTTTAATGCAGACTCTGTGTCGTGCCGACCTTTTTCAAGATACTGAATCGTCGTTAATAAAGAGCTTTTTTCCTCGGTAACTTGCTGAAGCGCGATACTATTGATCTGCCCTGCGCACAGTAAAGTCTGTTCTTCCGACATCACTTTATCAAGCGTTTGCAGGGTATCGAGTAATTGATCGAGTATCGCTTGCAGCTTTTCCATTATTTACTGGTTTCCCGCTAAAAAGTCCTGAGTGTCTTTTATTAAGGCGTCGGCAATTTTTTCAACATCGATTTTCAGTGAGCCATCACGAATAGCCTGTTTTAGTGTCTCAACGCGATTCATGTCGATGTCTTGAACACCTGGTTGCATGAGTTTGGCTTGTGCATCGCTTAGCTTAACCTGCGTAGCGCTGACTTCACCTTGAGCTTCAGGTTGTTTTCTTTTTGCCTTGGACACATCACCCTGTTCTCGTGCTTGTACCTGACTGACAGGCTTGAGCGATTGGGTACGTTCAATACTCATAATGATTGCCTCTAAGATGAGGGTAAAATAGATTAATAATCAAGCCGATGCGGATAAGCATCTCTCGATATTCAAATAGGTTTGCATCATGCCAATAACTGCCTTGAGTATATCATCGGCAACCATAAAAGAATCTTTAATAAATTACTGTGAGATCAGAATAATCCCATCCTCGCTGGCTGTACCGCTCACTATCTGTCCCGAACTCGTTCTTACTCTGACGGATTGACCCGCTGCGGCATTGTTTATGGCTTTACCTTCACTGTTAACGGTAAACCCCTCACCCTGGACAAGAATGGGGACATTTTGACCTGCCTTTATCACCCAGGAACGACGTAACATTGACGTCGTTATTGGTTGGCCGGGCACCAAATCCCTCAGTGCAACAGCACCTTGCGCATCCTTTGCGGTGAGCAGCGTTCGTGGCGGTAGTTGATCAAGACGCCCCTGATTTAATCGAAGATCTTTTTCATCCAGTTTTGTTCCCCGAGAGACCATTTTGGCGCTGACGACATAATGGCCGGTCACCTGTACTTCAGTCTGAATAAAACGACGAACTTGACCACAACGGACTGAAACGCTGATGTTCCCCCAAACTCGGGTATTTCCCGGCAACGAAATTTGTGGGTTCTCACACTGAGGCCACTGTGATTCCGGGGATTTTATAATGACTTTAACGGTATTTGAACTGCCCTGAAATCGATCGGAGAAAAACTGATTGATTTGTACAGAGAGGGGGGCTGCAAGCGCATATCCACTCAGCAGTACCCAGCCTGTAGTGAGTAGACCAAGGATAGACTTTTTTACCTTCATTAGCGCTCTCCGACAACAGCAAACCATATGTTAATTAGTGTAATGACATCATGGGTAGGTTAAGGCAACAAATAGCGCTGCATTTTATGCCTATTCATTCGATGACATCGCGATAATGAGAATTATCCTATCCGCTCCAAATTCTAACTTGCGGAGGGAGCATGCTCGATAAATTGAACGCCTCATTGCAGTTTCAGCAAGAAGCGTTGAACTTGCGTGCCCAGCGGCAGGAAATCCTGGCCGCAAACATTGCCAATGCTGATACGCCAGGCTATCAGGCTCGTGATATCGATTTTGCAAGCCAGCTCAATAAAGTGATGGAGCAAGGACGAGCTGAAGGCACGGGTATTGCGTTGAAAACAACGTCAGTAAGACATATCCCTGCGCAGAACTTCCAGCCGCCTGAGCTCGATCTGTTGTATCGGATCCCTGATCAGCCTGCGTTGGATGGTAATACCGTCGATATGGATCGTGAGCGGACTAATTTTGCTGATAATAGCCTGAAATATCAAACGAGTTTAACCGTATTGAGCGGTCAGATTAAGGGCATGATGTCGGTATTACAATCCGGCTCGTGATAGCAGCGCGAGATGCGATAGAAGGTAAGCACTTATGTCGTTATTAAATATATTTGAAATTTCAGGTTCTGCACTTTCAGCGCAATCTCAGCGCTTGAATGTGAGTGCCAGTAATCTGGCAAATGCGGATAGCGTTACTGGACCTGATGGTCAGCCTTATCGTGCCAAACAGGTTGTATTTGAAGTCAACGCCGCTCCGGGGCAATCAACCGGGGGGGTGCGCGTTGCGAATGTCATTGAGGATCCCTCGCCAGCTCGTCTGGTCTATGAGCCCGGCAATCCTTTGGCCGATGGGCAAGGGTATGTGCGTATGCCGAATGTGGATCCCGTAGCAGAGATGGTTAACACCATCTCTGCGTCCAGGAGCTATCAGGCCAACGTGGAAGTCTTGAACACAACAAAGACGATGATGTTGAAGACATTAACTATCGGGCAATAATCGGGAGATGCGCTAATGTCTGTAACGATAAATGATTCTTACTCGGCTCAAAGTACTTCAGGCACGAGTAGTAGCACAGCCAGCAATTCAGCGACAGGAAATAGCAGCGTTGATTTGCAGAACCAATTTCTGACGTTGTTGGTTGCACAATTAAAGAATCAGGATCCTACCAATCCAATGGATAACAACCAACTGGTTAGCCAGTTGGCGCAACTGAATACCGTGAGTGGTATTGAGAAGCTTAACACTACGCTGGGCGCTATTTCCGGACAGATTAATAATAACCAATCGTTACAGGCAACAACGTTGATTGGTCATGGTGTCATGATCCCAGGCACCGAAGTTCTTGTGGGTAAGGGAACCAGTACGCCATTTGGACTTGAGTTGGAAAGCGCTGCGGAAAACGTGACCGTGACGATTAGTGATAGTACTGGCAAAGCGGTACAAACGATGGAGTTGGGTACCTTATCTGCGGGGGTTCACTCATACAGTTGGGATAGCAAACTGGCTGATGGTACGGTCGCACCAGATGGTGCGTATACCATTTCTATCGCCGCCAGTACGGGTGGGGCTCAGCAGACTGTCCAACCGTTACATTATGCACAGGTTACTGGCGTCACACGGAATGATTCTGGTGCGTTGCTGGACTTAGGCCTGCGCGGCAAAGCGACGCTGGATAATGTACGGCAGATTCTATAACACATTGTGTTCTTAATTAATAAATTCATGTTATTTCAGCAGGTTGTGGTGTCTGGAATACGGTTTAATCAATTCATCTGGAGAACGGTATGAGTTTTTCTCAGGCGGTTAGTGGTTTAAATGCAGCGTCCAATAATCTGGACGTGATTGGCAATAACATTGCTAACTCGGCAACAGTTGGTTTTAAAGCGGGCACCATTTCTTTTGCTGACATGTTTGCAGGTGGTAACGTGGGGATGGGGACCAAAGTCGCGGCGGTGATGCAGGATTTTGGTGATGGTTCATTGAATAGTAGTTCCCGTAATTTAGATGTGGCGATCAGTGGCGGCGGCTTTTTCCGTATGCAAGATACGAATGGCAGCATCTATTACAGCCGTAACGGCCAATTTACGTTAGATGGCGCTACGCGTAACATCATCAATATGCAGGGTATGCAATTGACAGGTTATCCCGCAACGGGTACGCCGCCGACGATTCAACAAGGGGCGGATCCTGTTCCATTAAGTATTCCCGAAACTGCCATGCCATCCAAAGCCACGACGGTGGCATCAATGTTGGCGAATCTGAACTCCTCCGCGCCAACACAAGTGTTTGATCCTGCTAACCCCGCATCGACAAATAGCTATAAAGGCACGTTAACCACATATGATTCTTTGGGAAATGTCCATAACATGGGGTTGTATTTTGTAAAAACAGGAGATAATCAATGGACAGTGAATGTTCGTGATGATTCTCTTCCGATTTCGGCGGATCCTGCGGATGATTTCACCCAGATTCAGTTAACATTCGATGGAAGTGGTAAGTTAACCTCTCAGAGCCAGATTATTCCCCCTGCGACTACGCCTACAACAGGGCCAAGTCAACTAACTTTAAATACATTGAATGGTTCCACTCAGACAAACTTTACTTTAGATTTTGCTGGTAGCCTGCAGCAGAACTTTGGCTCCAACAGTAATAAATCTCCAACGCAAGATGGCTATGCTCCGGGTAACCTGACGGGTTACAGCGTGAATAATGATGGTACGGTCGTGGCCTCTTATTCCAATACCAAAACACAGGTTCTTGGACAAATCGCGCTGGCTGGTTTTTCCAACCCTGAAGGACTTTCTCCTCAGGGGGATAACGTTTGGTCAGATACAGACAGATCAGGCCAGGCTGTTGTTGGTGTCGCCGGATCGGGAAGCCTTGGGAAACTTAAGGGCAACGCGACAGAAGGTTCTAACGTGGATATGAGTAAAGAGCTGGTCAACATGATTGTTGCTCAACGTAATTACCAGTCTAACGCGCAGACGATTAAAACGCAGGATTCCATCCTACAAACGCTGGTTAGCCTGCGTTAATTATCATAACGGGGACATTGCATGGATCACGCCATTTATACCGCGATGGGCGGAGCTAGTCAGACGCTTGAAAAACAAGCCGTTACCGCTAACAATCTGGCAAATGCTTCAACGCCGGGTTTTAGAGCGCAGTTGTCAGCGTTGAGGGCGGTGCCTGTCAATGGGGTAACGCATCCTACTCGTACGTTGGTCGTTGCGTCTACGCCGGGTGTAGATATGACGGAAGGGGTGATGGATTATACCGGCCGTGCAATGGATGTCGCTTTGCCTAAGGAAAGTTGGTTAGCGGTGCAAACCGCCGATGGCGGCGAAGCTTACACCCGTAATGGTAATATGGAAATCAATGCGGATGGGCAATTGACCATTCAGGGCCGTGTTGTGGTGGGGGATGGTGGACCGATCGACATTCCTCCTCAGGCGCAGGTTTCTATTTCTGCCGATGGGACGATCTCTGTGTTAAACGCGGGCGATCCTCCGAATACCATGGCGCAATTGGGGCGGTTAAAACTGGTGAAAGCCACCGGGCAAGAAGTCAGCCGATCTGATGACGGCCTTTTTCGCTTAACCGCTCAGGCTCAGCAGCAGCGTGGCAACGTTTTACCGAATGACCCTACTGTGCGTATCATGCCGGGAGTGCTTGAAAACAGTAATGTTAACTCGGTCGATACGATGGTAGATATGATTGCTAACGCTCGTCGCTTTGAAATGCAGATGAAAGTGATTAGTAGCGTTGATGATAACGCACAGCGTGCTAATCAAATATTAGCGATGAGCTAAGAGGAGTAATTAAATGATTCGTTCTTTGTGGATCGCGAAAACCGGCCTGAACGCACAGCAGACCAATATGGATGTTATTTCCAATAACTTGGCTAACGTCAGTACGAATGGTTTTAAGCGTCAACGTGCGGTATTTGAAGACTTACTGTACCAAACTGTCCGCCAACCGGGTGCTCAATCGTCAGAGCAAACCACATTGCCATCAGGTCTTCAATTGGGTACGGGGGTTCGCCCGGTATCTACTGAGCGTATTCATACTCAGGGCAATATGATGGAGACGGGCAACTCGAAGAACGTCGCCATAGAAGGTCAAGGGTTCTTTCAGGTCCAACTACCAGATGGCACAACGGCATACACGCGTGATGGTGCGTTTCAATTTGACGGCAACGGACAACTGGTGACATCGAGTGGTTATCTGGTACAACCGGCGATTACCATTCCGGCAAATGCGACGGAACTATCTATTGGACGTGATGGTATCGTTAGTGTGAAAGTCCAGGGACAGGCTGCTGCTAACCAAATCGGACAGTTTACGCTGGCCACCTTTATTAATGACAGCGGATTAGAAAGCATTGGCGAAAATCTCTATCTGGAAACAACGAGTTCCGGTGCGCCAAATGAAACTAACCCTGGGCTGAATGGCGCGGGTCTCTTGCGTCAAAAATATGTTGAAACATCGAATGTGAATGTGGCTGAAGAATTGGTGTCGATGATTCAGACACAGCGAGCCTATGAAATTAACAGTAAAGCGGTTTCGACATCAGATCAGATGTTGCAGAAACTGACCCAACTGTAATTTGACACATTGTTGTGCAGGTCTGTGATTAATGGAGAATAATGGCCGCTATAAGCGGTCATACGAGGTTCAACCTTTCTCCATGAATGTGTGAGATAGAATAACTTAAGGCGATATCTGTAGTGATGATGAATGCAAAGTCGATTATCAAACGATTTTATCGACCCCATCTATTGGCATTGATCGTGCCTTTAGCACTTAATGGTTGCGCCTATATTCCGCATGATAAAGTTGTCACAGGGCCAACAACGGCCCAGCCAGCCCAACCATCATTAGCTGGTCCTAATGGTTCAATCTTTCAAACCGTTCAGCCGATGAATTATGGCTATCAGCCGATGTTTGAGGATCGTCGCCCACGTAATGTGGGTGACATATTGACTATCGTGTTGCAGGAAAATGTGAGTGCGAGCAAAAGCTCATCGGCGAATGCCAGTCGTGATGGATCATCGACATTTGGGTTGACGGCGACACCACGCTACTTGGAAGGGCCGCTAGGGAATAATCGTGCTGCGTTGAATGCCACCGGGACGAATGATTTTGAAGGCAGCGGCGGTGCAAAAGCAAACAATACGTTTAGCGGCACGATAACCGTTACGGTATCTCAGGTCTTGGCTAACGGTAATTTGCAAGTCGTCGGTGAAAAACAGATAGCGATCAATCAAGGGACCGAGTTTATTCGTTTTTCTGGGATTGTTAATCCAAGAACGGTTAGTGGTAATAACTCCGTACCATCAACACAAGTAGCAGACGCACGTATTGAATACGTTGGTAATGGTTATATTAATGAAGCGCAGAACATGGGCTGGTTACAGCGGTTCTTCCTCAATGTTTCCCCGTTCTAAACTTACGAGGCCCGTTATGCGAATAACATCATTTTTCACCGTACTGTTTACGTTGCTGACATTGATCGCAATGCCAGCGTCAGCTGACAGAATCCGTGATTTGGTTACGGTTCAGGGCGTGCGTGACAACGCTTTGATTGGTTACGGTTTGGTCGTAGGGCTCGACGGTTCCGGTGACCAAACGATGCAAACACCGTTTACCACTCAGAGCTTAAGCAATATGCTTTCTCAGTTAGGTATCACGGTTCCTGCTGGCACTAACATGCAGCTTAAAAATGTTGCCGCTGTGATGGTAACGGCAAATCTACCGCCTTTTGCAAGAGCAGGGCAGAACATTGACGTTGTCGTGTCTTCATTAGGTAATGCGAAAAGCTTGCGCGGTGGAACATTGCTGATGACGCCATTGAAAGGCGTGGATAATCAGGTTTATGCGCTTGCACAGGGTAACTTATTGGTCGGGGGCGCGGGGGCTTCTGCAGGGGGCAGCAGCGTTCAGGTCAACCAGCTTGCCGGTGGGCGAATCAGTAATGGTGCGGTAATTGAACGGGAGCTGCCCAGTACATTCGGTTCGTCTAACGTGATTATGCTGCAATTGAAAAACGATGATTTTTCGATGGCGCAGAAAGTCAGCGATGCCATTAACCGTGCTGGGTATGGCGGTAGTGCCAAGCCTCTCGATTCTCGAACTATTCAAGTATTAGCGCCGCACGGCAACAGTTCTCAGGTCCGTTTCCTCGCTGATATCCAGAATGTTGAAGTTAATATTGGTATTCAAGATGCCAAGGTTGTTATTAACTCACGCACGGGATCTGTTGTCATGAACCGTGATGTCATTTTAGATAGTTGTGCCGTGGCTCAGGGCAACTTATCGGTAACGATTAATCAGCAGGCCAACGTCAGTCAGCCTAATACACCGTTTGGCGGCGGGCAAACAGTGGTGACACCACAGACGGAAATTGCGGTACAACAGTCTGGTGGTTCGCTACAGCGGGTTAACTCCAGTGCTAACCTAAACAATGTCGTTCGTACGTTGAACTCATTAGGTGCGACGCCGATGGAACTGATGTCTATTCTGCAAGCTATGCAAAGTGCGGGTTGTTTACGTGCCAAATTGGAAATCATCTAATGGCCGATATTCAGTCACTCAATAATGCCGCCTATGATGCACAGTCATTAAATGCATTGAAACGCGATGTCACGACAAATCCTCAGAGCAAGGAGGCAATCCGGGATGTCGCGCGTCAAATGGAAGGTATTTTTGTGCAAATGATGATGAAAAGCATGAGAGAGGCTATTCCAGAGGATGGTTTGTTTAATAGCGACCAAACGCGTTTGTACACGTCTATGTATGATCAGCAGATGTCTCAGCATATCGCATCTGGAAAAGGTTTAGGACTGGCTGATGTGATGGTTCGACAACTGACGGCTGCGCAAGGCGTGCCTGCAGATGAGGCAGATTCTGCCAAGCCATCAATTCCGTTAACATTTGATGGTACCGTGCTAAAAAGTACTTCAGCTGAAGTGGTCGAGCAGATGGTCCGTAAAGCGCTTCCTACATTACCAACCGGTGGTTCAGCATTGCCGTTGACAAACAGTAACTTTGTTTCTCGTCTTGCATTGCCGGCGCAAATTGCCAGTCAACAAAGTGGGATCCCTCATCATCTTATTATTGCTCAGGCTGCATTGGAATCCGGGTGGGGACAGCGGGAGATCCCGACAAAAGATGGGCGCCCAAGTCATAATTTATTTGGTATTAAAGCCGGAAGCAGTTGGGATGGCCCGGTAACAGAGATTATGACAACGGAATATGAGCAAGGTGTAGCGAAGAAAGTCAAAGCCAGTTTCCGTGTTTATGACTCGTATTTTGAGGCAATTGGCGATTATGTGAAATTGCTGACAAAAAATCCGCGTTATGCGGATGTCGCCAATGCAAATACGGCTGAGCAAGCCGCTCATGCATTGCAGAATGCGGGCTATGCAACCGATCCGCAATATGCGAAAAAATTGGTCAGTATGATTCAACAAATGAAAACGACGAGTGAAAAGGCCGTGAAGGCCTATACCCATGATTTAAGCCAGCTGTTCTGATTTTTCTCTCAAGATTTAGTGCGTCAGGCCGATAACTTACTCAGGTCAGATAGGTAGTGACGCGATCACTTATGACATTTTGTTAATCGTGCAAGGCATATTCGCCTGTGTAAAAGGAAGTCTACATGTCCAATTTAATTAATACCGCGATGAGTGGTTTGAAAGCGGCACAGGCGGCGTTGAGCACCGTAAGTAATAACATCAGTAATCAGGCGGTGACGGGGTATAGCCGACAAAATGCATTAATTGAACAGGCAATGGGGACGAAAACGTCTGCTGGCTATATTGGTAATGGCGTTAATCTTGTGTCGATTAACCGAGATTATAACGAATTCATTTCTAACCAGCTGCGTTCGGCACAAGCGACGAGTAGTTCAGTTTCAGCAAACTACGAGCAAATCTCCAAGATTGATAATCTGTTAGCGAATAGCACAACGAATCTTTCATCCACTATTCAGGCGTTTTTTACCAACCTCCAAAATTTAGCGAATAACGCAGATGATTCGGCAACGCGTCAAACGATGCTTGGTAAAGCAGAAGGCTTGGTCAATCAGTTTAAAGTAACGGATAAATATCTGGGTGATATGAATAGCAATATCAACACTCAGGTTGACAGTATTGTTGGTCAGGTAAACACCTATAGCAGCCAGATAGCTAATCTGAATAAAGAAATTACTCGTCTTTTAGGTGCTAATCAGGGTGCGGTGCCGAATGATTTATACGACCAGCGGGATTTGTTGGTGGATAAGTTGAATACGCTGGTTGGCGTTGATGTTACTGTGCAGGATGGCACGCTTTATCATGTTTCGTTAAAAAATGGTTTGAGTTTGGTTCAAGGAATGAATAGTGCTGAGTTGGAAGCGATTCCTTCTAGTGGTGATCCGGCAAGAACCACGGTGGGGTACAAAGATGCTGTTATTGGCACGATCGAAATTGCTGAAAACACGATCAGCGGCGGTTCATTAAGCGGATTGTTATCGTTTAGAAGTGGTACGTTAGATAATACTCGTAATCAGATTGGGCAACTGGCGTTGGCATTTGCTGATGCCTTTAATACTCAGCATAAGGCTGGATTTGATTTTACGGGGGAACCAGGCGGCGATTTCTTTAAGATTGGTTCTCCGACCGTATTAAATAACGCAAAAAATACAGGTGATGCGGTGTTAACCGCTGCATTTACCGATAGTAAAGCTGTGCAGGCTACCGATTATAAGCTTGAGTTTAATGGCACAAACTGGAATGTAACTCGACTATCGACTAATACGACACTGGGTTCAATGACGCCTGATGCGGATGGGAAACTGTCCTTTGAAGGGTTAGAGGTGACCGTTGCTGGAACGGCTCCACAAAAGGGTGATAGTTTTATTTTGAAACCAGTGAAAGACGTTATTGTTGATATGGACGTCGCCATCACTGATGCTAACAAAATTGCAGCAGCATCTTTTAAACTGGATGAGAATGGTAATCGTGTTCAGAAGGTCGACGGAAATGGAAGTCCTGTCGTTGACGCTGATGGTAATCCTGTATATGAATTTGGTGGTCCTAAGGACAATACTAACGCGAAGGCTTTACTCGCGTTGCAGAATACAAAAGTTGTTGAAGGGAAATCAACATTATCTGGTGCTTACGCAGGGCTGGTTGGTCAAATTGGTAATGAAACGAATACGCTGAAGATCAACAACACTTCTCAGGTCAACGTTGTCAAACAATTGACTATCGAGCAACAGTCTGTTTCTGGTGTGAACTTGGATGAAGAGTACGGTGATTTAATGCGTTTCCAACAGTATTACATGGCGAATGCTCAAGTTATTCAGACTGCACAGGCATTATTTGATGCATTGTTGTCTATCCGTAGCTAATTAACTATTGATTAAAGAGGAATTCATACCATGCGCTTAAGTACTAGCATGATATATCAGCAGAATTTGAATGGTATTCTGGATAATCAATCTATTTGGCAAAAATCGGGTGAGCAACTAGCAAGTGGAAAACGGGTAGTTAATCCATCTGATGATCCTATTGCTGCATCGCAGTCTATTATGATTGGTCAATCCCAGGCAGAGACGGAACAATATAAGTTGGCTCGAACGTTTGCCCGTCAAGGCATGTCGTTTGAAGCATCGATAATAAAAAGTACAGTCAATGCCGTCACGTCAGCATTAGGGGAAGTAACCAGTGCTGGTGGGGTAAGAACGAATGACGACCGTAATACCCATGCCCTGGTATTAGAAGGAATAAAGGCTCAGCTATTAAATATTGCTAATACAACAGACGGTAATGGTAGTTACATTTTTGCCGGTTATCAAACGGATAAGCCGCCTTTTGTTGAGGACCCAGTAACCAAAAAAGTAAGTTATGTCGGCGGACAAACATCTATTTCCCAACAGGTTGATGCTAGTCGCAGTATGACGGTGAGCCATATCGGTTCTCAGGTATTCTCTGGCGTGACTGGCGATGCAGTGAAAGAGCCAGATGGGAGTGCTACTCAGTCCGATTTATTTGAAACGTTAGATATTGCAATTGCTGCATTAAAAACACCGATTGCTGAAGGCGATACCGCAGCTCAGGAGGCCTTGTCCGCCGCACTGGATAAAACGAATCGCGGGTTGCGTAATTCAGTAAATAACCTTTCGGCAGTAGAGTCGTCTTTGGGGGTTCAGTTGGATGAACTCGACAAATTAGATTCAATCGGTGAAGACCGTAAATTGGCTAATACAGAAGCCCAGAGCCAATTGCAGGATACTGACTGGGTGGCAGCTATCTCTGCCTATATTATGAAGCAATCTTCATTACAGGCTTCATATACGACGTTCCAAAATATGCAGGGTATGTCGTTGTTTCAGATAAACCGTTAATGTTTAGCGGGATGTCGCGATAAACGAATATCTCTTCTGTGAGTTTGAATACGCTTAAACCGGGCGTATTTGTTGGGTATGCTACCTGTTCCATCATATTAATAGGTAGCGTACCGTTTTTTATTTCTTCTCTTTAATAATTGGCGACAATATACTCTATTGTAACGTCTTGTCAGCTATCCCCGACCGCTATTACTCTCATATGACTATCCAATCACTAATTGTGTTATCTATTGACGTAACTGTCAGAACTAACTCTGGCAATTTTATTGCTAACTAAAAACCACGTCCTGTGGGCGTGGTCATCAGTATGTTTTGGCTCCGCCTTATTGTCTTTTGATTTAAGTTTAACGGGACTGGCAGAGACTTCTTTTTAGAGATTTTAGTACGCCCCTATGGGGCACATTCAATGCCACCTGCTACGCAGGTGGATTTTTACTCAATGGAATAATGTGGTGAGGTGAATGAAGTCATCTTGCTTAAAACAATCAAGAAGAACGGGGTAATTGAGACAGAATATCGGCTAACAGATCAAAAAACTCACTGAATAGGTGTTCTGCAAAAGGGGCAAGTAAAGGGATCAACAGGCCGATAGTCATGATGCCAATTGTCAACGTGATCGGAAAACCGACGACGAAAATGGATAGCTGTGGTGCAACGCGATTCAATAAACCGAGAGACATGTTGATAGTTAACAACAATGTGACGATAGGTAGGGCTAACATGAGGCCATTAATAAAAATTAAGCCACCGGCTCGAACAAGTGCTAGAAAGGCGTAGCTGTTAATCGGGTTTGTACTCACTGGTAATGTATGAAAACTGTCTGCCAGCAACGATATTAGCCAAAGATGCCCATTAAAAGTAAGAAATAGTAACATGGCCAAAATATTAAGGAAGCGGGCCAATACCGGCATATTTGGACCACCCGATGGGTCGAAGAACGTGGCAAACCCTAATCCCATTTGTAAGCCAATTAACTCCCCGGCATAGCGGATGGCTGCAAAAGCTAACTGCATTGAAAGGCCCAGCATTACGCCAATCAGAATCTGCTGAATAAGAATCCATATACCAGCGGCAGAAAAAATAGGGGTGGCGTTTAAGGGTAAATAGGGGGCAACAAGGATGGTAATGAGTAGCGCTAAACCTATTTTTACTCTCGCGATAATCGCACGTTCATTGAAAACGGGAGCAACCGTGATCAGTGCAAGAATTCTGACAAAGGGCCAAAAAAATTGATTAACCCAGTTGATCATATCCCCGCTGCTAAACGTTAGCATTGTTAACCAATAATATGCGGCAGCTGACCGAATAGCGTGCGCATATAGTCTAGCATCAGGTTTAACATCCATGGACCAGCGATGACCAGAGTAAGAAATACTGTCAGAATCTTAGGAATAAAAGACAGTGTCATTTCGTTTACCTGGGTCGCGGCCTGTAACAAACTGATAATGAGTCCGCTTAGCAAAGCAGAAAGCAGTGGCGGAGCGGCCAGAGCCAATGCAATCTTCATGGCCTCATAACCTAGCGCCATAACAGATTCTGGCGTCATATCGCTATTCCTCTGTAATTTTCCATGCTAGCTATAAAAACTTTGCGCAAGTGAACCGAGTAATAATTGCCAGCCATCGACCAAAACAAACAACATCAGCTTGAAGGGTAACGAAATAGTGGCTGGAGGAACCATCATCATCCCTAATGCCATCAATACGCTGGCAACGACCAGGTCGATGATAAGAAAGGGAATAAAGATAGTAAAACCAATTTGGAAAGCTGTTTTTAACTCGCTGGTGACAAATGCAGGCAATAATACACGCATTGGGACGGCTTCCGGGCCTTGAATTTCTGGTATTTCAGCAAGCCGTGTAAATAAGGCTAAATCCGTTTCTCGTGTCTGGCGTAGCATAAACTCACGTAATGGTTCAGCCCCGCGATCGATGGCGACTTCCATGCTGATACTATCCTGACTAAATGGCAGATAGGCTTCTTCATATACACGATTCAACACGGGGGACATCACAAAAAAGGTCAGGAAAAGCGTTAATCCTAACAGGACCTGATTAGGTGGTGCAGTTGGGGTGCCAAGGGCATTACGCAATAAGCTGAGCACGATGATGATGCGGGTAAAGCTGGTCATCATCAATAAAGCAGCCGGAATAAAGGTTAAGGATGTCAAAAATACGAGCGTTTGGACAGGTAGTGTCCAACTTTGACCGCCGTTTGCGAGTGGTTGTGTCACGATCCCTGGTAACTGAGCCCATACCGATGGCGCAAATACGAATAGCAAAATCGCCGTGACAGTGCGAAGAAAACGAAAGCACGCAATAGTAGATAACAAGCGAGGTAATAGACTCATTCCGATTTTTCCGGACGCTTTAGGACTTTCGTCAATAATCGATTAAAGTCCACTGATTTGGTATCTGTAGCTGATAAATTATCGGTTGGCTGCGCAGGGAGAGTGTGCAAAGCCGTAACATGCTGTGAGGTGACACCGAGGACAAGCCAGGTATTTTCAACCTCGACAATCACCACCCGTTCGCGTGGACCCACAGGACAGCTAGAAACTACTTTTAATCGTTTATTTTGTTTTACCTGCGGAGCAAAACCGAGTTTTCGTACCAGCCAGGCAATTAAGAAAATAAGCAGTAAGACACCACCTAGCATGCTACTCACCTGTGTGAATAGCATGCTACCGGTAATCGGCGGGTCAGTGGCAAGCGTTGATGACTGACCCGTTGTGATAGAAGACGATGTAACAGTTGTTGGCATTAGCGACTCAGACGACGCATACGTTCAGATGGTGTGATGATATCGGTAATACGTACCCCATACTTATCCGCAACAACGACAACCTCGCCTTGAGCGATGAGATAGCCATTGATTAATATATCCAGCGGCTCTCCAGCTAAACCATCCAGTGCAACGACAGAACCTTGTGATAGGCGCAATAGTTCTTTAATCGTCATTTTGGTTCGACCCAATTCAACGGTCAGTTTTACAGGGATGTCGAGGATTAAATCGATATCCTGTAATGAACCTAAAGCATCAGCACCTTCCAGATTCTTAAATATGCCTTCTGTTGTTGCGGCGCTTTTTTCCGCGGTCTGTTGCTCGTTAAATGCATCAGCCCACAGATCGTCCACTGATTCCTTGTCGTCGGACGGTTTCTTGGTGTCACTCATTGGGCTGTTCCTCATTATCCAGAGAATTCAAAATAGGGTTAATCAAGTGTTCAACACGTAAAGCATATTGTCCGTTCAGCGTTCCGTACTGACTGGTCAGAACCGGGACACCGTCGACATGGGCAATCAATCTATCAGGTTTATCAATAGGTAAAACATCGCCTGGCTGTAATTTTAATACTTTGGATAACCGCAAAGGGATATCAACGAAATTTGCTACTAGCTCAAGTTCGGAGTGTTGGACTTGCTTGGCCAGCGTTTCTCGCCAGCTCTGATCTTCCTGCCGAGAATTTTCTAACGGCGGATTAGCCAATAATTCACGCAATGGCTCGATCATAGAGAAGGGGATACAAATATTGAATTCCCCAGTAAGTGAACCAATTTCAACATGGAATGGTGTCGTTACAACAATATCATTAGGCGACGTCGTAATATTGGTAAACTTGACTTGCATCTCTGAACGGACATATTCGACATCAAGCTTGTAAATGGCATTCCAGGCGTCGCTATACGCCTCTAATGCCAGCTTCAACATACGCTTGACGACTCGTTGTTCCGTGTGCGTAAACTCCCGACCCTCAACTTTCGTTGGGAATCGACCATCTCCACCAAAAAGGTTATCAACGGCAATAAAAACCAAACTCGGAGAAAATACAAAAAGCGCTGTTCCGCGCAAAGGTTTTAGATGAATTAGATTCAAGTTAGTTGGAACAGGGAGATTTCTTGCAAACTCATGGTAAGGCTGGATTTTTATCGGACCAACGGTAATGTCAGGACTACGGCGCAGAAGATTAAACAGCCCCATACGGAACTGGCGACCGAAACGCTCATTGATAATCTCAAGAGCCTGTAAACGTTCCCGAATAACACGGCGTTGCGTATTGGGATCGTATGGCTTGACGTCACCGTCGATTTTTGCCGATGATTTCACATCATTGGCATTATCGCCGCTATCACCATTTAATAGTGCGTCAATTTCTGCTTGTGAAAGAATGCTATCGCCCATAATGGTTACCGCAAGATAAAGGCAGTGAACAGGACATCCGTAACGACCTGATTAGGCTGGCCGGGGACCAATGGTGGGCTTAAAACTTGTTTAATTTGCTCTATCAGTTTTTGTTTTCCCTGCTCATTGGCAAGCTCAATAGCATCCTGACGGGACAGAAGCAGTAATAAGCGGCTACGAACCTCTGGCAAATAGTTAGTCAGTCGAATACGCGTTGCATCATCAGGCAAACGCAATGTAAAACCGACATAGAGCACACGATCAGGATCATGATCCGCGTTGACCAGGTTCACCGTAAATGTATCTAACGGCATGAAAACGGGCTCTGGCGGAGGGGGGACTTCCTGTTCTGCTGTGGCCATATTCTTCTGATTCAACATCCACCAAGCAACGCCAGCAGCAGCACTGGCCGCAAGGGCAATAATAATCATTAATATCAGCCAAATAGAGCGCTTTCGTCCTGAACGGACTTGCATATCAGACATAGCCAAAGATAATTCCTGTCACTTATTAATATTTACTGCTCGATAATCTCAGCAATAAATAAATGCGTAATGTTAATGATTATCCCGTCTATTCAAACGATCAATACAGAGAATAAACAAGAAAAATCGCGTTAACTTATTCGTTTACCTCAACATCAGGCGAAAATATCAACGCCATTAACTGAAGATGCCATGGACTGCAAATGATTAGGGACTTCTATAGGGTCAATCGCTTGTTCGGATGTGCCACCGAATTGCTGTTGATAAGAAGTGCTACCGCTGTCATTACCATTATTAGCCATTTGTTGCTGCGCTTGTTGCCAGGTCGATGCGTCGCTTCCTACGCTACTTTGACCTAAGTTAATACCGCTTTCGGCCATCGCATTGCGTAAATGAGGCAACGCGGCTTCCAATGCAGAACGCACCTGACTATTTGCTGATACCAGATGAATTTGCGCTTGATTATCATCAATCTTCAGACTGATATGAAGCGAACCTAATTCTTGCGGGTTAAGTCGTAATTCTGCACTCTGTTGTCCATTACGACTAAACATAACAATTTGTTGACCTAGTGCTTCCTGCCATTGTTGCGAACCAAATGGTGTGTTCAATGGTGTACCAGAAGGCTGCGCCAGTGTGGCAGAGCTGTGAGTAAATGTCGATTGAACGTTTGGCGTAACAGAAAGGGGAGAGGACTGAAGATGATTTCCAGATGCGCCGATTGGTTCCTGATTACGTTGTTCATTATTCGCTATTGAGGCGGTGGCAGCGAATTTTGTTACGTCATCAGCAGATTGATCCATGGAAGACGTCGGTTTTGCAAAACGCGAAGAACCAGATGCTGAATGAGATTCAGCGAAGATAGATGCGTTTGATCGCTGGGAGAGGGCATCTTGAATCTCATTATCTGCCCGATCGGTCTCGGATAGCGCCGTTGTACCCTGACGTTTGGTGCCAAGAAATTCAGACAAATTAAGACCAGCATTTTGCAATTTATCAGTAATATTGTCATCGGTGATGGCTGCAGAACCGGATGCTGTTGGCAGCATGGCGAATAAGGCCTGCATTGCCGCCGCCGTTGCTGCGTCGGTAACTTGTTCACCTTCTTTTGATGCTGATTTTTCTGCTTTATCGGATGATCCTGCGTCATGAGGTAGGCGTTTTTCGGACGATGACAATGAACCAGATAAAGAGCTGAATGATGAAAGCAGGGCGTTCAGGTCGTCGCCGTTCAATACGCTGATGTCTTTTCCTAACGCTGTGAGCATGGCGTCTTTATCTGCTTCTGCTCCGACAACAGTCTTACTGTTAGACGATGCTGAAGAGAGTGATAAGTGTTTTCCCAATAGCTCAATAAAATCTTTCGGTAACTCACCCTGATTCGACAGAGAAGCGACTGAACTGCTGGTATCGCCCGTATTTGGCGTAATGGGTAGTGCAGGCAGGTTCATTATTCTGTTTTCCTCAGTGAGGCCCGTTGGGCGAATTCATCCATCTGTTTTTGTTCTATACGGTTATCTTTAGCAATTTGTCTTGTCATTTCACGATCTTGCAATGTTTCAAATGCATTTAACCGCTGTTGTTTCTCTTGCCATGCTTTCATCGCCAAGTCTAATCGCGAAGTCCACTGTAAAAGTTGTTGCCTGTGTTGTTCAATGGCTTTATCTAATGTTTGTATAAATTGTTGATAATTCTGCCAACTATTATTAGCTATCCCATCTGACATCGTGGTTGTCAGTTTCTGGCGATAATCATCTTGATAGTTTAACAACATATTCAGCTGTTGTTCAGCTTGTTGATATGCTTGACGCACTTGGCCTAACTGACCTGCGGCTTTTTCAACCTCTTTTTGCGCCAGTTCGCGTAGTGTGATTAGAGGTGACTGAGTCTTCATCTTCTCTCCTACTCGTTACGCGGGAAATATAGTGTTTAATGCCTGACAGGCTTCGTCATAATTGCTTTGCTCAAACATACCCTGCTGCAGAAAAGCCTCTAGTTGCGGATACAGTCGTATTGCTTTATCCAGCATCGGATCGCTACCAGCGGCGTAAGCACCGACGCTCACCAGATCCCGGTTACGTTGGTAACTGGATAGCAACTGTTTAAATTGCCGCACCGAGGCATAGTGATTCTCATCAATTAACGCTGTCATCGCACGGCTGATAGATGCTTCAATATCAATTGCAGGGTAGTGTCCTGACTCTGCCAACTGACGCGATAAAACAATGTGTCCATCCAATATTGCACGAGCAGAATCTGCGATAGGATCTTGCTGATCGTCACCTTCCGTTAACACGGTATAAAAGGCGGTAATTGAGCCACCGCCATGAATACCATTACCAGCTCGTTCAACTAATGCGGGTAGCTTGGCGAAAACGGAAGGAGGATACCCTTTCGTCGCCGGTGGTTCGCCAATCGCCAATGCGATCTCTCGCTGAGCCATTGCGTAGCGTGTCAGAGAATCCATAATCAGCAGAACGTGATGACCACGGTCACGGAAATCTTCTGCAATACGTGTCGCGTAGGCTGCGCCCTGCATCCTCAGTAACGGCGAAACATCGGCTGGCGCGGCGATAACGACAGAACGCGCTCGACCTTCTGTACCAAGAATATTCTCGATGAAATCTTTTACTTCGCGCCCTCGCTCACCGATCAGACCGACAACGATAACATCAGCCTGAGTATAGCGAGCCATCATGCCTAATAATACGCTTTTACCTACGCCTGAGCCAGCGAACAACCCCATGCGTTGTCCACGCCCAACGGTAAGAAGGGCATTGATAGCACGAACGCCTACATCCAATACATGCTCAATCGGTGTGCGTTGTAACGGGTTAAACGGTGGTGTAATTAACGGCGCTCTGTAGCCCGTGTCGGGGGCAGGTAATCCATCTAATGGTTTTGCGCTACCATCCAATACACGCCCCAGAAGTTCGGGGCCTAAAGGTAACTGTTTTCCTTGAGTACTGCCCTCTTGACCAATGCGAGCATAAACGCGAGCACCTGGCGTTATACCTTCCACTTCTTCCAGCGGCATTAACAATAATTTCTGCCCGTTAAAACCAACAACCTCACTTTCGACTTCTTCTATTTGTGACCCACTTTGGCGTTCGATCAGACATGTTGCCCCCAATGGCATGTGTAAGCCTGTGGCTTCCAACACTAAGCCTGTGGCGCGAATCAAGCGACCATAACGACGAACTGAAGGCGTTTCATCAATCCGTTTTTCAAATGAGTCTAGGGAAGAAAGCCAGAGCCCGAGGCGTGAGGTCATCATAACTCTCCCGGAGCCGCCAAACGGCAGAGTTCATGCCAGCGGGTAGCCAAACTGGCGTCTAGGTCGCCTTCTTCAGCGCTGACTTTACACCCTCCCGGGTGTAACTGATTATCCGCCAGCAATCGCCAGCCATGTAGGCTTAGGGTAGGGCCAAGATGTTGCTCAACACGCTCTAAATCAGAAGGGTGGACCCGCAATTGTGTTTTACCCGAAAACATAGGCTCTTGTTGAATCAACTGCTGTATCTGGCTCAGTAATGCTGTGCCATCACAGACAGGTGGTTGCCCAAGAATTTGTTTAGCAGCAGTTAACGCCAATTGCATCAGACGAGCTGGAATAACGCTATCTAATGCGTCTAGCGTTTGTTGGAATTCCGTGACCATCTGTTGCATCTGTTCGATCATCGGTTGCTGCTGCAACAAGGCATCCTGTAAACCTTGCTGTTGTCCCTTACTTAGACCTTCCTGATAGCCTGCATCATAGCCTTGCTGATGGCCTTGTGCGAAACCAGCTTCTCGCGCTTGCTGTTGAGCATGCTCTTTCAGTGATAAAAGCTCATCTTCAAACGAAGGTGTGTGAGTCTCTGCGACGATTTCGGGCTCCAACACTTCCGGTTCTTCAAGGGCCGGAACAAACGATGCAGGAGTAGCGAGATCGTTTAATTTCCATGGTTCCCAGGCAAGATTATCCGAGGCATTAGACATAAGCATCCTCGCCGCCACCGATAATCATTTCGCCACTGTCAGCTAAACGACGAACAATAAGCAGAATGGCCTTCTGTTCGTTTTCCACCTGAGACATGCGCACTGGACCGCGAGTCGCGAGATCGTCGCGAAGGATTTCCGCTGCACGCTGAGACATATTGCGCAGGAATTTCTCGCGCAGTGGCTCTTCTGCTCCCTTCAATGCCAGCAGCAAAGATTCGGACTCCACTTCCTGCAGCAAACGCTGGATACTGCGATCGTCGACATCCACAAGGTTTTCGAACAGGAACATTTCGTCGATAATTTTTTGCGCCAATTCGCCATCGAATTCACGTACCGCATCAATAACGGCCTCTTCCTGCTGAGTTTTCATCAGGTTGATGATTTCAGCAGCCGTACGAATACCGCCCATTTTGCTCCGTTTGAGATTCTGTCCATCCAAGAGCCCATTGAGCACATCGGTCAATTCGGCCAATGCAGACGGTTGAACGCCACCGAAAGTGGCAATACGTAACATGACATCATTACGTAAGCGGTCATCAAACAGCGCCAAAATATCGGCGGCTTGCCCACGTTTCAGGTGCACCAAAATAGTGGCGATAATTTGTGGATGTTCATCACGAATCAGGTCAGCCGCAGTTTGCGGCTCCATAAAGTTGAGCGTTTCCATCCCGCTGGATGTTTCGCGACTTTCCAGAATATCTTCCAACAAGCTGGATGCTCGTTCTTCACCCAGCGCTTTAACCAATACCGAGCGCAAATAATCACCCGCATTAACGCTAAGAGCAGCGTACTGCTCTGCATCCGTTTCAAACTCTTTAAGTATTTCGACTAATTGTTGGTGAGAAACCTGGCGCATATTAGCCATCGCAGAGCTAAGGCTTTGCACTTCTTTAGTCGACAGATGAGTAAACACCTCTGCCGCTCGGTCTTCACCGATGGTCATCAATAAGATGGCGCTTTTTTCTGTTCCAGTTAGGCTCATAGTTCACTACTCATCCATTGACGAATAACCAGCGCGACGACTCGTGGATCGTTCTCTGCCAGTTCACGAATTCGATTACTTTGCATCTCAGCACTAACGCGTTGCTGCGATTTTCTTTGTTGTTCAACTTCAGATGCGCTGAGGTTAACGACGACATCATCATTACCTTTGCCTTTACTCAACTCGGCGGCAGCGAGAGCAGCTTCCTGTTGCTGAGCTTTTCTCTGCAACTGAGGACGAATCAGCTTACGATAGAGAATCCAGGCAACGATGAGAACCAGTAGCCAGCGGCCTGCTTCCATCAGCAAATCAAAGAATGCTTGCTGTTGCCAGAAGGGGAGTTCTCCTGTCCCGTCCGTTGAATCCATAAACGGCGTATTGACAACATTGAGTGAGTCGCCACGTTCGGAAGAAAATCCCATAGCCTCACGAGCGACGGTCTCAATCTGTTTGATTTGATCTTCTGTCAGCGCAATCGGCTTGCCATCTTCACCTGGCGGCAAGTAGTTCACAATAACCGCCGCAGACAATCGTTTCACACCACCGGAGCTGTGTTTGGTATGCAGAATGGTTTTGTCGACTTCGTAGTTTGTCGTTGCGTCATTACGGATATTAGATGTTTGGATAACCGTGTTCGCATTGGCATTCGCCTGCGCGCCCGCCGCATTGTTTTGCTGTCCTGCCGCTTGATTGTTAGCGTTTGCATTGTTGTTCGGTGGTGTTGCAATAGGCGCCGTAGGTGCCGGAGCGGGTTGGTTAGACAACGCGCCAGGCACGCCACCAACATTGGGGCCGCCTTTTTGTTCACTTTGACTGGTTTGCTGAGAGCGCACCGCCGCTTTATCTGGTGGTTGATTAGGCTGGTATTGTTCGTCAGTCTGTTCACGTGCTGAGAAATCAATTTGTGCCGTTACCTGAGCATGCACGTTTCCCATACCAACGATAGGGGCAATGATAGCCTCAATACGACGCTGGTACATGGCTTCAACTTCATTGCTGTATTTCAGTTGAGCTGCATTCAGATCGCGAGCGCTACCACCCGCCTGTGTCAGCAATCGGCCTGTTTGATCAACAACGGTGACATTATCGGGCGGTAATCCTGCGACGCTGCTGGAAACCATGTAAACAATCGAGTTGATTTGCCCTTCGTCCAACGCCCGTCCTGGTTGCAAAGTGAGTGTGACGGACGATGAGGGTGATTTTTGTTCGCGGACAAAAAGAGAAGGCTTAGGAATAGCCAAATGTACCCGGGCATTCTGTACCGGGCCTAATGTTTCAATCGTTCTTGATAATTCACCTTCTAGCGCCCGCTGGTAGTTAATCTGTTCACTGAACTGACTAATGCCGAATTTTTCTTTATCAAGTAATTCAAAACCAACCGCACCACCTTTGGGTAACCCCAGTTGTGCTAATCGTAGGCGCGTTTCGTGAACATTTTCCGCTGGAATCATTATCGCCCCGCCATTGTCGGAAAAGCGATAAGGGATATTAAGCTTCGTCAATTCACTGACGATAGCACCACCATCTCGATCATTAACGTTGCTGTAGAGCACCCGGTAGTCGGGGCCTCTGGCCCACAAAGACAACGCAACGACAATAGCAATGGTCGCTGCAGCTGCAATTAATAAAGGAATTTTCGGATTGGCGCGTAAGCGGTTGAGTATTTCGCCAAAGCTGTTTTTACCGGAAGCGATGCCGGTTAATGAGGCGTTCATACTCGATCTCTGCTTGGTTGTTGAACGATAGACTTAACGTTGTGACGTGACAAAACAGAACTCCCTGATTGCGCAATCGATAAAACAATTCGCCTATAGTTATCGGCATGTCATTATTTTCCGTAAAAGAAAAATCGATGGGTCGATAAGGTGACATTTTTAACGCTAATTGCTCCCTTTAGCCATGTATCGATATGGTAAGGTTATTCGCGTGTCATAGCGTCCTGAGTGAGTCCATAAGTAAACAGGACGATCTTATTCATAAATGAGTAGATAATTCAATCTATTATCTGCATTTGAATGGTGAGAAACCCGTTTCTTTCGTTTGATGAGGGGATTATGTCAATCCAAGGTATTGAAGGCGTGTTACAGCAGATGCAAGTGACAGCATTGCAAGCCTCTAATAATACGTCGAATGCCCGGCCAGCCATTGAGCCAGGATTTGCGAGTGAGCTGAAATCGGCTATTGACAAGATCAGTGATACTCAGCAATCGGCGCGTACGCAAGCGCAAAACTTTACGCTGGGTGTACCTGGTGTCGCGTTGAATGATGTGATGGTGGATTTGCAGAAATCATCTATTTCAATGCAGATGGGTATTCAGGTCCGTAACAAGCTGGTATCTGCCTATCAGGAAGTGATGAATATGAGCATCTAAGGCCTGAGTTAGCGGCTGACACAATTAAAGGCGTGTTATAGCGCCTGATTTTGTCGTTCCTGCGTAGATATAAGAACCTTTTTTGTACCACGAATGAATTAAAGAAAAGATACAGTCGCGCGGAAATAAGGTAAGGTCATTCTCAATAACTTTTCTCGTAATGCCTGCGTAAGCAGGCATTTACTTATTATATTTAACGATTACCTACATCGCCGGGTAAGAGTCGGTGTCCGGCAAATTCTCCATAAGCGGTATTAACGTTTTGTTGAGCAACTGTGTTTTTCATCAACGCGCTCAATTCGTCCATTCGCTTGCGTAATAAGTCTTTAATCTGAGATTCATTTTCAAGAATTTCACCGAGTATTTGCCGAAAATGTAATTTCATTACGCTATCGATATTGTCAGGAATCGGTCTTTGGCTCAGTTTCTCCACAGATTGAACGTAAGCAATCTCCTGATCAACCAGCTCATCCCACTGTCCATTGGATGCCAATCCGAGAATTTTCCGGCTGAGCGCCTGAAGTTGTTGGTAATCTTTAAGGAGTTGATGGAGATTGCCCATGGCTATTTTTCCTGAGACGGCTGATAATTAGGACCAATTTGACGCCAAGCCTCGGCGATATTTTCCAACAGTGCTTCGACTTCCTCTATCACCTTCGCATCATTATGCAGATTGGCGATCATGAGTCGCTGTGTCATATAGTCATACAGCGCTGACAGGTTTTCTGCTAGTTCTCCGCCTTTTTCTACATCTAGCCCTGCTTTTAGGCCATTGGCAATGATATCAATGGCTTTTGATATGGCCATGCCTTTACCTGGAATATCGCCCTGTTGCAAGAGAAGGCGAGCTCGCACCATGGCACTGCGAGCACCATCAAAGAGCATAACGATCAACTGATGCGGGCTGGCACTCATTACGCTGCTTTCTACACCAACTTGCGCGTAGGCCTGACTGCCCGTTCTGCTATACATTATTTTTACCCTCTCTTACGAACTTTTATTTAATGCCGCCAATTGCGTGGTTAGGTAATCACTGGTGCTGTTCATTTGTGACACTAACTTATCCAGTTGGGTAAATTGCGCTTTATAACGGGCGATATTATCTTCAATACTTTGCTTGGTCCGCTCTTCCGTTTTCTTTAACGTTTTCAGCGTTTCAGCGATACCTTCTTTTGCAATTTGAATGGCACCTTTATTATCGCCAGATGTTTCTTTTAATACGGAATCGAGATAGGTATTAACCTGAGTAGCAAACCCCGTCTTCTTACCATCACCAACAAAAAATTCGGTTACAGAATCACTTTTTTCTTTTAATGAGCTATCTAATTTATCGCTATCGACTTCCAATTTTCCGGTAACTGGATTTTGCTTAATCCCCATCTCATTCAGCGTGCTGATACTCATACCACTTTGCGCACTGGAAATTTGCATTTTTAGGTTGGTCTGAATACTGCGTACTGTACCGTTGCCGAGCAAAACACCATTACTAGCATCTAGGGTGTCAGAATTCGGGTCAGTAGCCGTAAATTTTGTCAGATTGCCAATCGTAGTTTGTAGAGCGTTATAGGCATCAACCCATTCCTGAACCGCTTTTTTCATTGGGGCTGTGTCACCAGTGAGTGTCAATGTCTCTGGTGTATCAAGTGTGGTTTCTGATTTCAGGTTTAAGGTCACACCTTCAATGGCATCATTGATTGTGTTGCTTTGTCGGACAATCTGAATACCATTTAACTCGAGAACGGCATTTTCGGCAGCCGTTTGCTGCTTCATGTTATTGGTTGTGCTACCAGCGGTATAAGCCAGTTTTTGATTAAGTGTACTATCGCCATCAACACTGATTGTCATCTGCGAATCAGTGCCTGTGCTCTTAGATGTAATCGCTAAATAGAAGCTATTGTCGTCTGCTTTAATAATGCTGGCACCGACATCACCGTTAGCTTTATTGATCGCATCACGAATGCCTTCCAGAGAGGTTTGATCTTTTGTTAGCTTAATCTCTAACGGCTTCTCTTGCCCATCTTGCTTAATAAGCAGTATGCGAGTTTCTGCATCGTCGCCTAATGCCGTTTTGTTGCTGGTTTCTTTGGCTGAAATCACGGAATGTGCAGTGGCCAAATTTTGCACTTCTACACTATAGGTTCCCGCTACGGCGCTACCGGAAGAAGTAGCCGTAAACGCTTTGTTTTCACCACTAATGGCAGTCTTATTGATGGTGTTTGCTTTCGTCAGCGCTTCATTAGCCAATTCTAATTTAGTGAGCGCTGTTTTCAGCGTATCGAAGGCTGTATCGCGACTTTTATATACCTTTTGCTGATTAGTTACCGGTGTAATACGTGTTTGCTCAAATGAGGTCAATTGAGTCAGAATATCGGTAAAGCCGCTGGTGGAGCCGGTAAAGCTGATGCTAGCCATGATGATTCCTTTTATGGGTGCCAGACGCTATGGAGGATATATCGGCTACGATAGAGAAAAGTTTAGCATTAACGAAATAAAGAAGAATATCTGTGACTACTGTACTTGTGTTGTTCAATCTCATGTTGCCTTTGAAACAAAGAAATGTCTAAAAATAATTAAAGCTTCTCTCCTGTGCGCCGATACAGCTTAGGACGGTGATAAAAGCCGTGGGCAAATGCCCGAACTTTAAACCGACCCTAAATCGATTTGCATTGCAATAATAAGGAATACAATTATGGCAGTCATTAATACTAACAGCCTGTCGCTGGTAGCACAAAATAACCTGAACAAATCTCAGTCTGCTCTGGGGACGGCTATCGAGCGCCTGTCTTCTGGCTACCGTATCAACAGCGCCAAAGACGATGCAGCAGGTCAGGCTATTGCTAACCGCTTCACCGCTAATATCAAAGGCCTGACCCAGGCAGCGCGTAACGCTAACGATGGTATTTCCGTTGCGCAGACCACTGAAGGCGCGTTGAACGAAATCAACAACAACCTGCAACGTATTCGTGAATTGTCTGTACAGGCAGCAAACGGATCTAACCAGGGGGTTGACTTAGATTCAATCCAGGGTGAAATTCAACAGCGTCTGGATGAAATCGATCGTGTATCTCAACAAACTCAGTTCAACGGTGTCAAAGTTCTGGCGAAAGACGGTACATTGTCTATTCAAGTGGGTGCCAATGACAGCGAAACCATTAGCATCAATTTAAAAGAAATTTCGTCAAAAACCTTGGGATTGGAAAAGCTGGATATTGCTAACCAAATCACCAGTAAAGATTTTACTGCGGTCACTACGCTGAAAAGCGGTGAAGATGCTAAGTGGACTAAATTCTCGTATGAAACAACAGGTGCTACGACATATTCCTTAGCTATCGGTACTGACAACAAGTTGTATGGTAAGAATGGTACTGACTTTGTTGAGGCTACATATGATGCAGATAAGGGCACAGTTACATTTGGTGCCGCAGCAACGGGGGTTACAGAGGCTGCTGGAGCGACTGAGTTTGATACTGCTAAGGGTGTTGTACAACTATCGGAAGCTAATGCTGCTACAAAAATTGCGGCCGATGCACCTACAGTTGATTCTATAAGCATGGTTAATGAGGCAACAGGCGCAACAACATACTACGCGAAATCTGGTGCTGATTACTATAATGCAACGATTGACCAATCTACTGGTGTGGTAACACTTGATCTTGCGTCGAAAACTACTACAGCACCTACCGCAGCAGGTGTTGCTGTAACAGAAAAATCAGTTTTAGAAGAAGCAGCCAAAGCTGGGGTAGCTGCTGATTTGAGCTCTGTGACTGCAAAAGGTACGAATAGTTTAGTACAAGACAAAGACGGAACGTATTATGTCAAAAACGTGAATGATGGCACTACGTCTTACTTTAAAGCTACAGTAGATGCAACAAACGGCAAGGTTACTGCGGGTGACGAAGTGGTTGTTGATCCGTTGGCAGCGATTGACCAGGCGTTATCTAAAGTAGATAGTCTGCGTAGTGATTTGGGTGCGATTCAAAACCGCTTTGAATCCACGGTAACTAACCTGAAAAACACCGTAACTAACCTGAGTGCTGCACGTAGCCGCATTGAAGATGCTGATATTGCAACGGAAGTCTCTAACATGAGCAAAAACCAGATCCTGCAGCAAGCCGGTACTTCAGTGTTGGCGCAGGCTAACCAGGTTCCTCAGACGGTTCTGTCTCTGCTGCGTTAATTTGAGTTTAGACTTTTTTATGATCATCAAGGCGACTTCGGTCGCCTTTTTTATCAGACCAATAGGCCAGGTTACCGGGTGAAGTTATGAAAGAAATAGTAATTACACAACCTGTATTTATTGAGCAATTTCATTGCATTGGCAAAGAATGCCGTGATCATTGCTGCCAACGTTGGGATGTGGTGTTGGATAAATCCACTTATAATAAATACATCAAAAGCCCGGATATGGAAATTCGTCAGATAGCGGAAGAAAATCTTACGCGAATAAAAAAGAACCACGCCCAGTGGGCAAAAATTAAGCTAACGAAAGATGGCATGTGTCCATTCCTAAATGAAGAAAGTTTGTGTAATGTTCATAAAAAGATGGGGGAAAAATCGTTAAGTCACACTTGTATGACCTATCCCAGAATGAACACAATCTATCACAATAGGGAAAAACGGAGCATTAATCTTTCATGCCCAGAAAGTGTGCGCTTGTTATTAACTGAACCAATGGCGATGCGTTTACGTGAATATACCGAAATTCGTGCTACATCGAATAAAAGAAACGATCTCACGTTGAGAAATAAAGTAATAAATTTACTCTGTTTTAATTTGTTATTAGTGCCACAAGAGAAAATTGAAAACAATCTTTATGCTGTGTTGTTATTACTGTTTTTCATTGGAAAAAATGAAAAAGAGAACAATTCTTTTGAGAATATATATCCAAAAATAGAAAATTATTTTTTGCAATTGATTCAAACTATGGAAAACAATGATATTGCGAAACATATAGCGTCGATACCAGCAAACCCTGACTTACAGTGGTCGTTATTACTTCGAGTTCAAGTGTTTATGCGTGAAAGTCCACATATTCGTGGGAGAGGGACACTGTATCACTATTTAGATAAAGTGCTTCATTTTTCCACTCATGAGATTGCACCCGAGAATATTCCAGATAGGATAGCTCAACTTAGCAGCGAATATGATGAGAAAGTTAGGCCTTGGTTGGCAGGACGCGATCATTGGTGGCGTAATTATTTTCTGTATCGCATTTATAATGATGATTTTCCATTTTCTCATGGTAGAAGTCCATTTCAAAATTTCTATCTGCTGGTTGCTCAATATTATATCATGAAGTCGATGTTAGCAGCACAGGCGCACTATGTAGGAAAGATCGATGACGATGCAATGATCAATATCATGTATAGTTTTCATACGCTTATCCAGCATAGTAGCGTTTCTTCTGAGCAATTTTTGCGGGAAATAGAAAAAGTAAAAGTGAATGACGATCTTTCAGCGTTGCAATTATTAATTTGAATATGATGTATGGCACTGAAATAAAGCAGTGCCATACATTATTTTACATAATTATATAACAATAAGGTGTATTTCCTATCGGGTAAGACTGGATATGCCTGTTGAATCTTTTGGTCTGATAGTATTTGTCATCAAGATAATCTTCAGCCAGTGAACAGAGGCGATCGTTGTCTATTACTTCTGTGATACCGACAGCCCAGACACTGCGAAGATCCAGTTCCGATTTTCGGATTTGCCCCACTTTTTTCAGATCGCCGGCCATATTTCTAACACAGGTTGTTGGATTAGGATTCTGCTTAAATTCAACAGCCATATATTTTTCTTGTGTCCATCCTTTTTTAAGTAATAGAAAATCGGGGCGGAAGTAATACTTCTCTTTGTTTTGTCGATAATCGAACTCCAATGCCTGCTCTCGATAGAATACATGTTCAGTATTTATCAACATATTGGTAAATTCAATTTGTAGCCAAATTTCCCATCCGGTTATTTCATGTTCATGAATGATGTGAAGCTTTTGTTGGATGTTTTTTTGAGAGAAAAAATCGCTTAATAATCCATTCAGATGGTGAAAATCCCTGTCAATCATAGATTGTTACCTTTATGAGATTTTTCAGTAATATTTGTAGTTTCTGAATTTTATAACGTATGACTTTAAAAAAAATGATAAAAGACAAATTTTGAAAAAACTGGATCAGACTGATGGTAATTGCGAGCCGCATTCACACCTTTTATCGCACTGCTTCCCCTGTAGTGGCACACTAAATTTGGCCAGCTGAACAGAGGTGATATGCTCACCTCAGAACAACACAGGTGCATCAATGAAAAGAAGAAATTTTAGTCCTGAATTCAAACGCGAATCAGCTCAGTTAGTTGTCGACCAAAATTACACCGTCTCTGACGCTGCTAAGGCTATGGATGTTGGTCTTTCCACGATGACGAAATGGGTCAAACAACTGCGTGATGAGCGCCAGGGTAAAACACCAAAAGCCTCCCCCATAACTCCGGAACAAATCGAAATACGTGCGCTAAAGAAAAAGCTACAACGCATTGAAATGGAAAACGAAATATTAAAAAAGCTACCGCGCTCTTGATGTCGGACTCTCTGAACAGTTCTCGATAATCGGGAAACTCAGGTCGCGTTATCCTGTGATCACTCTCTGCCACGTGTTCGGGGTTCATCGCAGTAGCTACAAATACTGGAAAAACCGTCCTGATAAACCAGACGGCAGACGGGCTGTATTACGCAGTCAGGTACTTGAGCTACATGGCATCAGCCATGGTTCGGCCGGAGCAAGAAGCATCGCCACAATGGCAACCCAGAGAGGCTACAAAATGGGGCGCTGGCTCGCTGGCAGACTCATGAAGGAGCTGGGGTTGGTCAGTTGCCAGCAGCCGACTCACCGGTACAAGCGTGGCGGTCATGAGCACGTTGCTATCCCGAATCATCTTGAGCGACAGTTCGCCGTAACCGAACCAAACCAGGTGTGGTGCGGTGATGTGACCTATATCTGGACAGGTAAGCGCTGGGCGTACCTCGCCGTTGTTCTCGATCTGTTTGCAAGGAAGCCAGTGGGCTGGGCAATGTCGTTCTCACCGGACAGCAGACTCACCATGAAAGCGCTGGAAATGGCGTGGGAAACGCGCGGCAAGCCCGTCAGAGTAATGTTCCACAGCGATCAGGGGAGTCATTATACAAGCAGACAGTTCCGGCAGTTACTGTGGCGATACCGGATCAGGCAGAGTATGAGCCGGCGTGGAAACTGCTGGGATAATAGTCCAATGGAACGCTTCTTCCGGAGTCTGAAGAACGAATGGGCGCCAGTGACGGGTTACGTAAGCTTCAGCGATGCAGCCCACGCAATAACGGACTATATCGTTGGATATTACAGCGTGCTCAGACCACACAAGTATAACGGTGGGTTGCCACCAAACGAATCAGAAAACAGATACTGGAATAACTCTAACACGGTGGCCTATTTTAGTTGACCACTACACCCGATACTGCTGAGTTGCTAAAGTAATGGGCAATTATCACCACAGGGACGCGGTGCCATGCAAACTCATGATGCATTCTTTAAACATTTTTTTGGCGATATCGCCACAGCGCATGGTTTTCTGTCTATCCATCTGCCAGTCGGTATTCGGCAACATTGTGATTTCAGCACGTTAGCGTTAGAACCCACCTCGTTCGTTGACGAGAAACTGCGTTCACGGATTTCAGATATGCTCTATTCGCTACGTACCACCCAGGGAAAAGGCTATATTTATTGTGTGATTGAGCACCAGAGTAAACCCGATAAGCTGATGGCCTTTCGGCTTTTGCGTTACAGTTTGGCCGCGATGCAACAGCACTTATCTCAGGGGCATAAAACGCTGCCTTTGGTGGTGCCGCTATTATTTTATCATGGTAAACGCTCTCCATATCCGTACAGTCTGAACTGGCTGCCCCGCAACTGGCACAGCAGATCTATACCACTGCATTTCCCTTGGTTGATCTGACAATGATCCCCGATGAGGAGATCAAAATGCACGGGCGGGCGGCGTTGTTAGAGTTGGTGCAAAAACATATTCGTACACGCGATATGCTGGAATTGGCACGGGATATCGGGATCTTGATCGAGCGCGGAAAACTACCCTTGACGCAGCAACGTGCATTGATATTTTATATTGCAAAGGTGGGGCGAACATCGAACTACCAACTGTTTTTTGATGCCGTCGCTGAAGCGTTATCTGACGAAAGGGAGGATGAGATGGAGACAATCGCTAAACAGTTAGAGCGTGCAGGGTTTGAAAAAGGTTTCCAACAGGGAAAAGATAAATGGCTGGCGGCAGGGCTAGAACAAGGTGAGAAAACCAGCGCACTACGCATTGCTTGCCAAATGTTGCAAGCCGGGATGGCACCGCAACAGGTACAGAAAATGACAGGGTTATCTGATGAAGAGATGCAAACCATAACGGATAACACATAATTTTGGGTGAATACATCGTATTTTTTGTACGGCGTTATTCCACTGGGATCGTTGTTATAACCCGTGTAGGAAGGAGGGCGCTCTTTGAACCGGTACAACACCCGTATCCCAAATAGCCCCTCTTTTACGTCCCTATTCATGCAATTGGTAACTCTACGCAAAAGCATAATAGTGTCGATAACATTATCATCGTAGGTATTTGTCACTGTGAGCGAACTGTATACCGCCGAAGGCACCATGGATAAGAATTCCCTGTGGAAGCGCTATGTTCCGTTAGTGCGCCATGAAGCGTTACGTTTACAGGTTCGTCTCCCTGCAAGCGTTGAGCTAGATGATTTACTTCAGGCTGGAGGTATCGGTTTGCTCAGCGCCGTTGAGCGCTATGATTCGTTACAAGGTACGGCATTTACAACTTATGCAGTACAGCGAATTCGTGGCTCAATGTTGGATGAATTACGCAGCCGTGATTGGGCACCCCGGAGTGTGCGGCGTAATGCGCGGGAAGTGGCACAAGCAATGCAGCAGGCTGAACAACAACTTGGCAGAGCACCGACCGAGCAGGAAGTTGCGCAGGTCTTGAATATCACGCTGGAAGACTATCGTCAGATTTTGTTGGACACAAATAACAGTCAACTTTTTTCTTACGATGAATGGCGTGAAGAACATGGCGATAGCGCAGAAGCCTTGTTGGAAGGGAACGAAGATGCCAATCCGTTACATCAGTTAATGGAAGGTAACTTGCGTCATCGGGTGATGGAAGCGATAGAAAACCTGCCCGAGCGTGAGAAGTTGGTGTTGACGCTTTACTATCAGGAAGAGTTGAACCTAAAAGAAATTGGTGCTGTTCTGGAAGTAGGCGAGTCACGGGTAAGCCAGTTGCATAGCCAGGCGATAAAGCGTCTGCGCGTAAAATTAATGAATGATGTTTAATTTAGCTGCGTAGGAATATTGTTATCACCGTATACCCAATAGATTTCGAGTTACAGAGCAAAACGTTATCGCTTTGAACAACGAAGCACATTTATGTGCCTCGTGGTCGAGCAATCAAGGGACAAATTCGTTGGGAATGTGTTTGTCCGACCGAAGGACCGTTAATGCACCTACAACTTGAAAGATGACGGGTATATATTGTTATGGAATGGATTCATGCCGCAATCAATTCGGAAGAAACAGCTCTTCAGCCGTTATCTGAAAGATTTCAAACACAAACAGACACACTGCTCACATTGCAATAAAGAACTTGACCGCGTCTCATTGGTATTCCGTGCTCAACTTGTGAATAAAAAATCGATTGGTACCATCGATCGGTTAATTGATGATGAAGCATGGTCAGACTTGCAACAGGAATTGGTTCCTCTGTGCCGTTTTTGTAGCGAGATATTATGCAATACCCATGCTAATTATTTCGATATTCAGTCTTTTACCCAGTATTTGATTGATCAAACGGAAGTCAAACACAGCACCATGCGTGAATACGTCATTCGTCTACGTCGGTTGGACGAATTGCTGGTGGCGAAAAATTACCCAATGGAAACCTTTGCCAAAGAAAATATACAGCAGCGAATTTGTGATCATTTCCCCGATCTTGAACAAAATATCTATCGAAGTGCGTTGAGAAAATACGATCAGTATTTGATTTGGCAAAAGCATTACTGACGGAATCTCAACATTTTTCGAGGTCGGATAGCTTTGTTGATAAAGACTGATGGCGACATAGCCATGTTTTGACGATATGGAAATGTTATGACAGTGTAAAAAAAGCTTGCAAAATAGGGGCGAATTATTGCACTGTCATACTACTGAAATCATTTGGCTCTAATTTTGGAATAGATGATGAACAGGAGTTCTTAATACGGTCAATTATTATTCATCGGAATAGTTGTTGTCACAGTGAGGAACGCGAATGGTAATGTCCACTTTTGGACTGAATAGTCGAAACCCACATTCTGGTCTTTTGACTCGCCAATGCGAGGAGCCTCTTTCCCATTTATTTTCTGTACGGTATCTCTGGTTATTTTCTCTTCTTATTACCCTCTCTTTTCTATCCAAATGCTTTTTGTTGATGCAGAGCTTCTGGTCACTTTCTTTTCGTGAGAAGAATCGAGGGGCTGAATTTTTTGGTTGTAACTGTATGGCTCTTTATCGGCTTAATAAGGAAGCCAACCTCGTCTGTGAGTGAAACGTCACGCGTTGTTAGGCAACGCGGTAAGTGAAACAAACTGTAAGGTGCCACTATGGGAAGACAAAAAGCAGTGATCAAAGCACGTCGTGAAGCGAAACGCGTTATACGTCGTGAATCGCGTAGTCATCGTCAACGTGAGGAAGAATCGGTCACTTCTCTGGTTCATATGGGTGGGATTGAATCAATAGGTATGGCGCGAGAGAATCGCGATACATCTGTTATTGAAGCCCGAACGGTAGCCCAAGAGCATTACTTGTCTGCAATAGAAAATAAACAGTTAATTTTTGCCTCAGGAGAAGCTGGATGTGGCAAAACGTTTCTGAGCGCGGCCAAGGCGGCCGAGGCACTTATTCATAAAGAGGTTGAGCGTATTATTGTGACGAGGCCGGTATTACAGGCTGATGAGGATCTCGGTTTTTTACCGGGAGATATTGCTGAGAAATTTGCCCCTTATTTCCGACCTGTGTATGACGTATTGTTGCGAAGGCTTGGGGCATCGTTTATGCAGTATTGTTTACGACCAGAAATCGCAAAAGTAGAAATTGCACCGTTCGCCTATATGCGTGGGCGAACGTTTGAAAATGCAGTGGTTATACTGGATGAGGCACAAAACGTGACAGTGAACCAGATGAAAATGTTCCTGACGCGTTTGGGTGAAAATGTCACGGTAATCGTTAATGGTGATGTCACTCAGTGCGATTTACCAGCCGGTGTTAAATCCGGTTTACGCGACGCGTTGGAGCGATTTGCTGAAGATGATCTCATTGGTGTAGTCGCTTTTGGTAAACAAGATTGTGTCCGATCTGAACTCTGTCAACGGACGCTCAATGCGTATGATTAACTGTATTAACAACACATTCTATACACTAAATAATTCGAGTTGTATGAAGGCGGCAAGCGAAGGAATCCCGATGAGCTTACTCAGGTAAGTGATTCGGGTGAGTGAGCGTAGCCAACGCACAAGCAACTTGAAGTATGACGGGTATAATCACTTATTTCCTCCATCGTTGGAGAAAGAGAGTATAGCAAACGCCCTTGATCTGAGTTGAGGGCGTTTTCTTACTACAGTAGTAACAGTTCTGATATTTTTTTCTTACGACGTGTTATGACTCAACTATTTTTTCGAGAGAGCACGGTTTTGGCATCAGCATGACGATGTCAGACAGAATCAGAAAGCAGTATTTCTGTCTCTTTTGGTGAAAGAGGGGGAGAAAAATAATAACCTTGAATAAGATCACATCCTTCTTTCGTTAAGAAATCCAATTGTTCTTGATTCTCCACGCCTTCAGCCACGACTTTAAAGGACATCACTTTTGCCAGTTTTATAATGGCAGACGTAAGGTTGCACTGTTTTACATCTGTTGGAATATCAATGATAAAGCTGCGATCAATCTTGATTACACTCCACGGCATTTCCCGCAGGTAAGAAAGAGATGAGTAACCTGTACCAAAATCATCAACGGCGATACTGACGCCCATCTCCTTGATGGCTTGCAAAAGCGGTGTAACTTCACTTTCACGTTCAATATAGGAGGATTCTGTTACCTCTATTTCAAGCTTGCTTGCGGGAAAACCGGTTCGTTGCAGCGTTTTCGTTAACACGGATTTGAAGCTACCAAACCTCAGTTGACTCGCAGAGACATTTACCGAGATTATGATAGGTTTCAATCCATTTTGTAACCAACGCTGTCCATCACGGCAAACGGTTTCCAATACATATTCACCGAGAATATCAACTAAGCCTGTTCTCTCTGCGACGGGAATAAAGTCGCTTGGTGCGACAATGCCCATTTCAGAGTCTGTCCAGCGTGCAAGTGCCTCAATACCTCGTACTTCATGGCTAATGGCATCAAACTGGGGCTGGTAATGTACAACGATATCTTTATTGATAAGCGCATTTTTTAGTTTGAAGCCAAGTTTCATTTGTTTTTGGCTTTCGGTGGTTAATCTGTCTTCATAGATGCCTACCGATCCCCGTTTATTTCGTTTCGCTTCATACAAGGCTGCATCAGCCTGAAGTAAGGCATCACCAGCCTCCATATTTGCCTGATAGCTAATTCCCAGTGTTGCCGTTGAAAATACTTCTATGCCGTTATTAATTTTCACCGTCTCTTTGAAAGTGCGTTGAATGCGATTTACGGCCTGAGTGATAACGTTTTTGTCACTTGTTTGAATGAGGAAAGCAAATTCATCTCCTCCAATCCGGCATAATACGTCCTCTTCACCAAGATGTTGTTTGCGGACACCGTCTAGCCGCTCCGCGACAACTTGAAGGACACGATCGCCGACAGTATGTCCATAGCTATCGTTAATGTCCTTGAAATGGTCTATATCCAGCATGACCAATACATGAGGACGATTGCGAGCCAAGTTGAGTGCGCGGTCCAAAACGCGACGGTTAGGCAGCTCAGTGAGTTGGTCATGTGATGCGAGGTATTCTAATTGATTTTGAGCGTCTTTTTGTTCAGTGATATCGGTCAATGAATATACAAAACTTTGACTGCCGTATAAATCCTCTCCTGCTGAGGTGACAGAAAGAATACCAAACCGCTTTATTCCATTGCCAAATTGAACTTCCCGACGCCATTTCTCAGTTGGATTTGAAGATAGCTTTAGGGGAATATTGTTAATCCAGAAGGTGTTGTCGATATTCAAACTTTCCACCTCTGAATTTTCCTCACCCAGCATTTTTTTGAAGGCGGTGTTTGCCTTCAATATTGCACCGCTTTGATCCACTATCGCCAAACCGTCTGTCGCGTTTTTGAATACAATATCTCCTCTTCGTACATCCAAATCTTTTCTCGCCATTTCTTTGATTAAATCAGCGCTACTAGAGGCAAGAAAATGCCAGCGAACGGTGTCGCTTCGGAGATAATCGGTAAATGCCTGCCGTTTCCAAAGAATGAACAAAGCCAGAGGTATACTGAACGCGATGGCCATTAATGCTTTCCCGGCAAGTCCGCCCAACGCGATAGCGATAGTTTCATCGCTGATACCAAATGCGATAAAAGAAAAAGCGATTCCATCCAGTAACAGCACGAGTATAAAAGACAAAATATAAATAGGCGCTGTTGTGAATAGCGAGGCCTGTGTTTTCTTTGTCATTTCGAATATAAATAACAACAGGATAAGTTCTGCAATGATAAGCACGCCGCCAAGCATAATAAGCGGCACTGATATCATGAAAATTTCGGATGGAACAGTATGCAGATTAATTATTCCATCTGTTTGTAGAATGGACTGTGTTAAATATGACAGTACAATATTAAAAAGATCGACTATTATCACGAGTCTGACTAAATGTCGTATGATAAATACGTCTTTTTCTATCCAAACAAACATGACCGACGTCATCATGAATGCGCTGTAACATAGGTTTCCGCCAGAAATAACAACACCTTCTGCAATTGGCATGGAATAGACATTTCCCATAAAACCGCCAATGAGCAATATAAGCGACATGTAAATGTAGAAATGGACTTGTCGTAATGGACCAGAGAGCGTTATAAAGTAGAGCGGAAAGATTGAAAAAGCGATTAATTGTAGCAGTAATAAAAGAAACATCGTGTCTCTCCTTCCCACACTCTCGTAATGAGAGCAGGCGAATTCCCGCATTAAATATTAATACTATGCTCAATATTCGTTTTTTGTTCAAAAACTATTCTGAAACTGTTCACTAATTTGATATGGCTTTCGCGCTATGAAATATTTGGCATTTGGTGACGAGCATGGCAACTTTTCCGTTTCCATTATGAACGCGGTAGTTCGTGTCAGGCAAGCGATTATGACGTAGAAATCGGGGATAGCAATAGGGGGGCAGATGCCTGAAACAGACGATGAGAGTACCTTACGTGCTATCAACGGTTATGTCTGGGAGGAAGTGCAGGTCTGAAGATTTTTTCAGGTAAAAAACAAACCGGGAGAATCAGTAAAACTAACTCTCCCGGTTCGCTATTGAATGTGGCGGTGAGGGAGGGATTCGAACCCTCGATACGTTTTCACGTATACACACTTTCCAGGCGTGCTCCTTCAGCCTCTCGGACACCTCACCGAATGTCACCAATGGATGGCAACGGGGCGCTACTATAGGGAGTCGCTCTACGCCGGTCAAGTAGTATTTGCCTGTTTCGACGCGTCTGGTTACACATTGAACGTTGATGGATTTTTATGACGTACAGGCGAAAGGAAACGGTAGAGGGTGAAAGTACAGTGGGCGGTGATAATGAAAAAGCCACAGATTTTATAACCTGTGGCTTTGCGTATATCGAAGGGCGGTAATTAAGCCAGCAGGCCTTTAATAAAGCGGGTCAGCTCTTCATCTTTACTGTTTTCGAAGAAATATTCCTGGAATTTAGGGCCAGCAATCGCACCTTTCACCAGATCCTGATCCAGATTTTTCAGGATCGTAATCAGGTCGTTATAGGTAACCGTTTTTACCGTATCCAGGATTTTTTTGTTGCGCTGTTGTGGAGCAACGCGATCGCTTGGATAGCCTCTGCCGCCTTCTTCTTTGAACAATTGTGTGAACAGGTTTTCCAGATTTAGTTCAGCGCCCCAGCCGAAGCCTTTGGCATAAGGCAAAGATACCGCATTGCCGTTATTTATCTGAGAGAAAAGGTAAGCATCGGACGGATCGACAACCAGGCCGCAAAGTACGCCAGGGAAAGAGTTACAAGCCAGCATTGCGCCTTGACCAGTACCACAACCGGTAACGACAAAATCAGCAGCGCCAGAGTTCAGCAGGATAGAGGCCAGAATACCGTTTTGGATATAAGTTAACTGTGCATCATCTTCAACGGCATATTGGCCGTAGTTGTACACAGTATGACCGAACGGTTTAACCGCTTTAGTCAATGCATCAGCAATAATCGCGTTTTTGGCGGCTTGGCTATTCTCGTTAATCAATGCAATTTTCATGTTCGTTCCTTTTTTGTGACGGACAAATACATTTTTTAAAACCGTATTTCAATTTAATGCATGCAGTATACCGTTTCAAAAATAAAGCGCAAATCGTCGCATTGAAGAATGAGGCATGAAACATAGAATGCGAAGAAAATCTTGTCAGAGGATAGTGATGTGATAGCGATTTATTGTAATTAACATATTGATAAATTTAATTTTATTTCATAATGGCATGGTGTGGGGGTAAGCAACGTGATGGAACTGTGTAGTCAGCGATTGCACATGTGGAACCGGTATTTTCATTGATATACACAACCTGACAAAAAATGTCTTCAGGATGATTATTATGAGTGGGTTATAAAAGGTCAGCGTTCCCATTTTCTGAGGTAAAACATGAACAACTGGATGCAGCAGATTCAAAATTTATTGAGTCCTGGTAGTCGACAAGGTAATCAACATCAAGGTGGCAGTCATGGCAATCTGGGGGATATGTTGAAGCCCGCAGCGTTAGGTGGCCTTGCTGGGGTGTTGCTGTCGAATAAATCAGCCAGAAAAATGATAGGTTCGTTGGGAAAGAATGCGTTGATTATCGGCGGTAGTGCTGCGGCTGGGGTTGTTTTATGGAATCAGTATAAGAAACGCGTTCGGGATACCCATCAGGACGATCCGCAGTTTGGGCTTCAGTCATCCTCTGATAACACGCGTGCGCGTCGTTTGATCCAGGCGTTGGTTTTCGCTGCGAAGAGTGATGGTCATATTGATGATGCAGAAAAACAGCGTATTGATGAGAATATTCAACAGTTGCAACTTGGCAGCGAAGCTCAGCAGTGGGTACAAGAAGCGATTGCACAGCCTTTGGATCCTGAATTATTAGCCAAGGGTGTTAAAAATGAGGAAGAGGCGCTGGAAGTGTATTTCCTCAGTTGTGCGGTGATCGATATCGATCATTTTATGGAAAAAAGCTATTTGGATGCTTTGGCGACATCGCTGAAAATCCCTCAGGATGTTCGTCAGTCTATTGCAAACGAAGTAACAAGTCAGAAAGTATAGGTTTTGTCGTTAGAGGCTAAGCGGAGAAAGAAACGGGCGAAACACCGACTGTTTTGCCCGCTATTGCGACTAGAACGCGCTGGTATCCTTAAATAATCCTACTTTGAGCTCATGTGCAGTGTAGATTAACTGACCGTCTACCAAAACTTCACCATCAGCAATTCCCATCACTAAACGACGGTTGATCACGCGTTTGAAATGGATGCGATAGGTCACTTTCTTTGCTGTTGGTAAGACTTGCCCGGTGAACTTCACTTCGCCTACACCTAGCGCACGTCCTTTACCTTCGCCGCCGAGCCAACCTAAATAGAAGCCGACGAGTTGCCACATCGCATCCAGCCCCAGACAACCTGGCATAACGGGATCGCCAATGAAATGACAACCAAAGAACCACAGATCAGGGGTGATATCCAGTTCAGCTTCCACATACCCTTTACCATGATGACCACCGTCTTCGGTCATTTTTACGACCCGATCCATCATCAACATGTTAGGTGCCGGTAGTTGTGGTCCTTGTGGGCCAAACAACTCACCACGGCTGGAAGCAAGAAGATCTTCTTTTGTATAGGATTCGCGTTTATCTACCATGTTCTCTGTAAGCCTTATTTTAGTGAAGCACGCAGATTAGCGTACAGCTGTACGCTGGGCAAGTCTGTTCAGTCTGGTTAAACCAGTTCGCTTAACGGAAAAACCAAGGGAAACGTCGCCGTTCTTGTGGATTTAATTGGCTAATTCGTTCTCTGATAGTGCCCAGTAAGCTCGGTTGCTGCTCATCGTAGTAAGCAACATTGGTTAATAAGGATAGCGCTTCCGGTGCGGTTTCTACGGCGAAGAGATGAAATTGGCCGTCACGAACAGCGGCAACGACATCTTCCTGTAAACATAAATGGCGTAGATTCGCAGCAGGTAATATCACCCCTTGTTGTCCGGTTAGCCCTCGGCGCTGACAAACCTCAAAAAAGCCTTCAATCTTCTCATTCACACCGCCGATAGGCTGAACATGACCAAATTGATCAACTGAACCTGTTACGGCCAATTGTTGATTGATTGGTTGTAATGAGAGGGCGCTGATAAAAGCGCTGAGTTCGGCGAGTGATGCGCTGTCCCCATCAACTTCGCCATAGGATTGTTCAAAGACCATGGATGCTGAGAACGGAAGCGGTTGATCAAGTTCAAGTTCAGAAATGAGGAACGCTTGCATAATCATCATGCCTTTAGCATGTAAATTGCCACCAAGCTCGGCTTTGCGCTCAACATCGGTAAATTCGCCGTCACCGGGATGAACCACGCAACTAATGCGTGTAGGTTCACCAAACATAATCGGGTAACCGGGGTATTCCAGGACGGAAAGGCCATTAACCTGTCCAACAACATACCCTTCAGTTTCAATCAGTATTTGACCCAATTCAATTTCATCTTGCATACGTTCATGCAAATAGCCTTCGCGCCAGCGTCGAGTGGCTATTGCGTCAATCAATGTCTGTGCATCAATTGCTTTATCCTGAGCATAGAGGGCAATATATTTTAGCTGATGTGTTAACCAGAGAGGACACAATGGCAAACAGCCTTGATCGCCACTGTTACGGACTGACAAATTGATAAATTCAGGCCAGGCATCGCCAGATAATAAGGGTAATTGATTTTCCAGGCATAAGGCGTTGATGTAAGCACACCAGCGCGCCATGTCATCGGTATCGATAAGCTGCAACTGCGTTTCAAACTCACCGTAAACTGATAGACGACCTAATTCAGGTTCTATGTCGTGAATATCCCCTAGACTTTCCCTATCGCCTAAAATAATCAAACGGAGGTTCAATGGCATTGGGGGAATACTGACGGGCAATGGCTTGCGTTCATCGGGCGATTGCCACTGATAAACACCATCAGTGATGACTTGTTTCAGACGCAACCACATTAGCGGTTGAGCCAACAGTGCTCTGGCCGACAATATCAGCGTGCCGCCATTAACCTGGTGAATTAACCCAGGGTGAAGCGTAATTTCGTCCTGGAAATATCGGACACAGCCAAATAACTGTTCTGGCTCAACCCATTCCTGATAGCGACAAGTGCATTGCGCAGCAAAGTTATCATCTCTTTGTGTCGCTGGCTCTACACGAACGCGGTTACCCTCTACGACATATCGACAGCCATATGGGGTGACAATTTCAGGCGTGATAGCATTTACCGTTTTAGCTATCAGAGCCATATACTCGCTATTTTCCTGAGCTTTCAGCAACATAAAGCGTGAAGGTGCGCGAGGATGGCAAAAAAGAGTCAAACTATCAGCCAGACGCGGTTGAATGGCTGAAAATTCTACAGGTGCAAGCTGTGCGGCCTGAGTGAATAATGTTTGATAAGGGGTATGATTGGGCAGTAAATGCTGCCACGCAAGTCGGTTACTGGTCAAAGTATCAAATGTAATCGTCTAAAGGAAAAGCGTGATTATACAAGAATAATACGGACTGCACAGAAGGAGAGTCTCCCGATCAATGATGAATCTCCCTAATAATGCAGAACTGTACGAAAAATAGGCGTTGAAATTGTATTGAAGAAGGTTAAACTCGGCTAAAAACTGTTATGCTACCTGGAACGTTACACGGTCACTGAAGAATTTATTATGAAATATCAACAATTAGAAAATCTTGAGTGCGGGTGGAAATGGAAATATCTGGTGAAAAAACACCGTGAAGGTGAGGATATCACTCGTTTTCTGGAGCAAAGTGCCGCAGAAGAGGCGGTAGGCCAACTGCTGAAGATAGAAAATCGGCCAGCACAGATTCTCGAATGGATTGAGCAGTGTATGAACCCTGCATTAGACAATCGCATGAAGCAAACGATTCGGGCGAGACGGAAACGTCATTTCAATGCAGAGCATCAGCATACGCGTAAGAAATCGATCGATCTAGAGTATCTTGTCTGGCAGCGACTGGCGGGATTGGCGCAGCGGCGTGGTAGCACATTGTCTGAAACCATTGTTCAGTTGATTGAAGATGCGGAACACAAAGAAAAATATGCCAGCCAAATGTCGTCGCTAAAACAAGGTCTTGAAGCGATCCTGAATAAAGACGATTAAAAATAAAGTGGATTTACAGGCATAAAAAAACCTCGCAAAAGCGAGGTTTTTTTCGTCAATAACTTAAGCTTGTGGCTGAGTTACAACGTCTTTGATGCCTTTAACTTCGATCTCTACACGACGATCTGGTGCCAAGCAATCGATCAACGCAGCACGAGCTTTCACGCTGTCACAGGTAGAACCCGTAACTGGGTTGGATTTACCCTGACCGCGAGCAGAGATTTTGTTCGCAGGGATGCCTTTGGCAACCAGGTAATCAACAACGCTTTGTGCACGTTTTTCAGACAGAGCCTGATTATACTGTTCTGAACCTAAACGGTCGGTGAAGCCCAGTACAACAACGGAACCGTCTTTCGGATCCAAAGAGCTCAGTTGAGAATACAACTGATCCAGAGACTGTTGTCCTTCTGCTTTCAGCGTTGCTTTGTTGAAGTTGAACAGAACGTCAGACTTCAATGTGAAACGTTTAGTTTCAACAACAGGTGCTGGAGCTGGAGTCGGTGCTGGAGCCGGTGCGACATAAGCATCATCCTGACCGAAACGGTAAGAAAGACCAATGCTCATTAACAGGTTATCAGGACGGGCACCTACTGTACCGGCGTCACCGATGTTGCTAACCCATTGGTAGTCAACACGAGTTGCCCAGTTTTTATCGATAGCGTACTCAACGCCAATGGCAGCCAGCGGAGAAACACCGGTGTCATCGTTGTTACGGTGAGTGTTGCCTTGCGCGGCGTGGCTGTCAGTACGCCATACCATACCACCCAGACGAGTATAAACATCCAGGTCAGGCAGTACCGGGTAGCTCAGCTTAGCGGCTAATTGAACGCCCTGTGCTTTGAAACTAGCGCTATCAGTATTGCTAGTTGAGGAGCCAGCATATTTCAGGCGACCTAACCAATCGTAGCCCAGTTCAAAACCCAGATATTCGTTAGCTTGATAGCCACCGAATGCACCTGCGCCTAATTTGCTTTTGATCGGGTTGTTGTTGATACCGTTATAACCGTTTCCATAGAAACCAGTATCATGGAATTGAGATACACCCAGTTTACCACCAACATACCAGGTATCATCTTTTGGTGCGGCTTGTGCTACGGTAGCGAAGCCAGCCAGTGCCACTGCAATTGCGATAGCTGTTTTTTTCATTTTGTACGCCTCATTTATCATCCAAATCGGTTATTAACCGGTAAGCTAATTAACCTTTGGTTAAAATCCTTTAATCGGAGACTTTGCCCTTATTTATGACTCAGTGCCAGTCAACTGGCGTTATAAAAAGGCAACTCTAGCGAGCTAAAGTCTACAACGTGATAGGAAAGTTACAAGTATGATGTGATTCGCATCATGAAAAAACTCGCGATTTATTCATACTTACTAACAAATAGTAGATGATTTTGACAGATAATATAGGTTCATTATGACCACCAATCTGTGTAGAAGCCTTAAAAATACTGCCCTGAAGCGCATCGTTCTATTTTTCAAAGTAAAGTGCTGAGAAAATTCTTAATTTACTTAATGATACAATGTTGAGTGAATTTTAAGACTCGGAAACAGTCTATAGGGGCTGCCTGAATCATGCTCTGTCCGCATAATGAAACCATATGTATTACCGGCTTGTGCTGCTTGACGCAGTCTGACCCGTTCCTCGTCTGTCAGGTCATTCTCCAACCAGCAGAGTACGGCGCTATAATTTCCCGTCAGTAATGCTTTCTCCATCGCTTCTACTGTGAGCATCGGACTAATGTGGTGCAATTGAACGGTTTTATTGAGCGGTAGCCCTGATTGTTGCAACCATGGACGACTCAGTTTCTGCTGAGGGGACAACCAGAGCAGCCAGCGTGATTGAGTACCTAGCTGTTGCAAAAGAGGCAGTAACAGATGTGTGACAATAGGTTGCTCGGCGCTATAAACAATTTCACTGATAATACCGCCATTGGATACAGACGCCGCTGTCGAAGATGGAGTATTCGAATACGCTGTTTTTGGTGTGTCGTAAACGTTGAATGATTGAGTACGCATAATGAGTTCCACCCATAGTGTTACTGTATGAACATACAGTATCTTCTGTGCGAGTGAAAATCAACCTGATTTTTTTCAAAGCGCTTCGCATATTCCACATGCAACAGCTAACAACCTCATTTTGTGTTTGAAGCCGCGTGTACCCTGTGATTAATTACTTATTCCTGTTATTGGTATTCCAATCAAACAGGAAGTGATTATTTCAATACTAAGGATTACGGTAATGAAACATCTGTGCGAAAAAAGGATTTTGCAGTCTAAGCGTTATTTGGCTTCTTTAGGGGATATTACTACCCGTTCTCAATTTGGCGGCTACAGCATTGCAGCAAATAAAATTATCTTCGGGGTAGTGTCGGGCGGGGAGCTTTATCTGCGGGCCAGTAAAAAGGATAAAGATCAGTTTCACGATCGCAGTATGCCTGCGCTTGTCTATACCAAACGCGGTATACCTATTCAGTTGGACTATTACCTGGTTGATGATTCTCTCTGGGAAAATCATTTACAACTATTGCATTTCGCCAGAATGGCATTGGCTGGTGCTCAATATGATAAGGCAGCTAAAAGCAGAAAAGGGCGTTTAAAGGATTTACCTAATTTGAATCACGATCTTGAGCGTCTGCTATGGAAGGTGGGCATTAAGAATATCGATGAATTGCAGCAGTGTGGGGCTAAAAAAAGTTATCTCAAACTACGTTCTGTTCGGGCTAATCTCAGTGTGAATACGCTGTTGGCGCTAGCTGGCGCGATATGTGGAACACACCAGGCAGCGCTTCCTATTGGGTTGCGTAATGAACTACTTGAATGGTATGAGCGTAATGCAGCATCCTCATTTAAAGGGAATAAGCACTGAGCGGGTAACGCTATAACTTAATCATGTCGTTTTTTAATTGAGTAAGTTCAGGTAGCAATTCAATAAGCAAACCGATCTGTTGAAGAACCAATAATTCTTTGCTGTCAGGTTCTGCCGACAGGGATTGGATGTGGTTTACCATAGCATTCAACCCCTGATTTATCCTCGCATTTTCCGTTTCATCATGATGTAACGCGTCATCAACATAGCAAACGGCATCGTCTAATAAATGCAAAATTTCTGGGTCGGTAATCTTTTCCCGATGGGCACCCAGCGTAGAGATATAGCTCAGCAGTGTGTGATTCAGGCACATAAAGCGAAAAGCGCTATCCATCTTACTTCTTATCGCATGGGGTTCTGATGACATATTGGAAACAACGGAAGCAAACTCGGCATCACAATTATGTGCGTCTCGGCGAGCGATACGATAGGTCAGACTGTTATCTTTACCCTGATGGTATTGCACCATGATGGCATCAAGATAGCGACAGTTCGCATTTAAGGTTTTCTTGATAACTGCGGGTAGTCCACGAAAGCGCCAGTCGGGCCAGATAAAACTAACCGCCGCCCAGGCGATGGCACAACCCAGTAAGGTGTCAATGACCCGTGGTACGGCAACTTCAAACCCTTCGCCTAAGAGATTAAAGCAGAGTAGCACCAGCAGGGTAATAAACATGGTGGCATGCGCATATTGTACATTGCGAAAGGCGAAGAACAGCACACCGCTGATGACGATTAACGTGAGTTGTCCTTCCAGTGAAGGCACAAAATATAATATGGGTAAGCCCAATAGAATACCTGTCAATGTACCGATAATTCTCAGAGCCAGTCTACGCCGTGTTGCATTATAGTTTGGCTGGCAGACGAATAGACTCGTCAACAGAATCCAATAACCATGCTGCATACCCGTTACCTGTATGAATGCATAACCGCTACAGAGTAAGGCAGACATGCGGATTGCATGGCGAAACAGCGCCGATTGTGGCGTGAGGTGGCGACTGATCCTCAGGCGGATATCGCTCCATCCGGTGATTTTGTCATCCGCCAATGTGTTTTCCGGATTATTTTCCCGTTCAATCGCCTGTTCCGACTCAATGGTCGAAAGTTGCGCATCAATCGCGCGTAAATTGTTGAGTAGATACTGCAACGCTTTGATTTGCGAGATATCAGTATGCTGGCTTTCCGCAGAGTACTTCATGGCCGATTGCTTAATGGCGGATTCAAGATGGACGAAGGCTCGTTCGATACGGTTATTATGCTGGTATTTTTGTTGTAGCAAAATGGATTGCGCAAGCTGTTGACAGGCGCGAGCCTGCATTGAAAGCAAGCGCTGAAAACGAAATAAGATGTCGCTGTAGCGAAATTTCTCACGTAACTGTGGATAGTGCACGTGAGACGAACTGGCCCGCTCATGAATGTCCTGTGCAACGAAATAATAATGTAACGTTCGCCGGGTGCCTCTTTGCCCACGATCTCCCCGTAGACGAGTGAGCAATGACGATTTCGTTTGATTTAGCGTGGCAACTACCTGACTGTTTGCCATTGCAACGTCAATGAGCGGTCGGTCGGTTTCGTCCTCAATGTCCGGGTCGAATAAGTTTGCTTTTGCATCAAGATAACGGGCCAGTTGCTGATAGCACTGTGCCAGATGATCTTGCAGAGGGCGGATAGGGAAAATCAAATGCCCAAAAAGGGTGAGCAAGTTATACCAGGATGCGCCAACCAGAAGCATTGCGGGTTGCTGATACCAGGTATCGTATAGTGAGATTCCCAGCATGGTATAAACGGCGATCAGTAATGCGCCAAAAGCGATAGTGGCATAACGTTGCCCTAGGGCACCGAGCAAGATAAAACTGCATGTTGACAGCGCAAGCCCTAAACCGAATAGCCAAGGATAAGGGAAGAGTAGCTCAATGGAAACGGAAGCAACAAAAAAGCAGGACAGTGTAATAAACAGATTACGCAGGCGTCCTGTCAGTCGATCGTCCAAGTCTGTTAATGCAGCGGCGACGACACCTAACGTTAGCGGAATAGTCGCAGTCGGTTGTCCTAACCACCAGGGAACGACGGTTGTGCCCGTTAGCGCGATAAAAATACGGATGTTATATAGCCAGTTGCTGTTATAGACATAACGGCGGATGCCAGGCGCAAATGTGAGCAACGATCTATCCTCTGACCGATTTAACGATAGTGACGGCGGGCATTTTCTTCACGTGCCGCCTGTGCCAACTCGACAGACACGACACGTCTTCCCACGGGCCATAATGCAATAGCCGCAATTTTAAAATTGGCGATCCCCACAGGAATGCCAATGATGGTGATGCACTGAGCAATACCGGTAACGATGTGGGATAAACAGAGCCACCAGCCAAAGAAGATGAGCCAGAATAGGTTTAACAACGAACCGCCAGCGTTCAGCAGATGGCTTTTTTCATCGGGGCGTAGTTCATCAACATGGATGGCCTCATTGCCATAGGGTAATAAGGAGAGTTTGGTAATTTCCCAGCACGAACGGGTCAATGGCAAGGTAAAGATCAATAGGACACTTACTACGGTAGCCAGTAGCCAGGATAGTGTAGTGAAAAAACCTCCCAGCACGAAATTCAGAATATTCAATACTGCGCGCATAAGCTCTCCTGTATTCTCAGGGTAACCAAACCCCATGATGGTAAAAGAATTATCACATCAAGTATCAGGATATCCTAACCTGTTTTTAAGGCTAGAGCGTAAATACCGATAACAGGTAGACTACGGTAATGATAAACCCCCTCACAATTTCATGGCGCATATATCATGGAACTTAAATCAACATCGTTGGGCAAACATTTGGCGCAACACCCGTATAACCGAGTGCGATTGTTAAATGCTGGCGTCGAGGTGAGTGGCGATAAACATGAGTACATTATCCCTTTTAATCAGTTGATTAATATTCACTGCAAACGAGGGTTGGTATGGGGGGAGCTTGAGTTTGAGTTACCCGCAGACAAGGTTGTGCGACTGCACGGTACCGAGTGGCAGGAAACTCAGACGTTTTATCGTTATTTATTGAAGTCCTGGCAAGATTGGAGTGAAGAGATGAGCCAGGTGAGTGCGGATGTGTTGCAGCAGCAGATCAACAGTATTGATACTTTGACGCAGCAAGATGCCTGGTTCAGCCGTAAGGCACTGATACAATTGCAAGAAGACATTTGTAATACGTTTGCCTCGCTTCCCCTTCCTGCTATTCGCCTTGAGGAATTTGATCATTGTCGCGATAACTATCGCCTCTGTCAGCAATGGCTCGATCGTGGCAGTAAAGAACGGATGCGATGTAATAAAGAATGGATGGCTCGTACGTTGGTGGAACAACAGGCGTTTTTCCAGTCTGTCGAAACGACGCCGCTCAATGACGCTCAGTGCATGTCTGTCATTAATGGAGAAGATTCTGTATTAGTGCTTGCCGGTGCGGGGAGTGGCAAAACGTCCGTGTTGGTCGCCCGTGCTGCCTGGTTGATGCATCGTGGCGAAGCAACGCCCGATCAGATTCTGCTGTTGGCATTTGGTCGAAAGGCGGCTGAAGAGATGAATGATCGTATCCAATCCCGTTTGCATACGGAAGATATTCAGGCCAAAACGTTCCATGCTTTGGCGCTGTATATTATTCAGCAAGCCAGCCGCAAAGCTCCTACGATTAGCGAGTTGGAGATCGACGGTAAAAAACGACGGGAGCTATTAATTACCCACTGGCAGCAACAGTGTTCCGAGAAAAAAGCACAGGCTAAGGGGTGGCGGCAATGGCTAACGGAAGAACTGGAATGGTCGCTACCGGATGGTGATTTCTGGAAGGATCGGGCGTTAGCTGAACGCCTTGCTGGTCGATTGGAACGTTGGTTGGGACTGATGCGGATGCACGGCGGAAGCCAAGCCGAAATGGTCGCACAGGCTCATGAAGATACTCGAGCGGTATTTCAGCAGCGGATCCGATTGATGGCCCCTCTCTTGAAAGCCTGGAAGAAAGCGTTGAAAGATGAGAATGCCGTTGATTTTTCTGGCTTAATTCATCAAGCCGTTAATCTGTTGGATAAAGGTCGATTTATCAGTCCATGGAAGCATATTTTAGTGGATGAGTTTCAGGATATTTCTCCTCAGCGCGCGCGTTTACTAATGGCCCTGCGTCGACAAAATAGCAGAACCAGTTTGTTTGCCGTGGGAGATGACTGGCAGGCCATTTATCGTTTTAGCGGGGCAGAGCTTTCATTGACCACCGCATTTGAGCAAAACTTTGGCGTCGGTGAACAATGTATATTGGATATCACCTACCGTTTTAATGAACGGATTGGAGAAATTGCGAATACATTTATTCAGCAGAATCCGCATCAACTTAAGAAAACGCTGAATAGCCTCACCAAAGGCGATAAAAAAGCGGTCACCATCCTGCCTTTTGAACAACTGGAGCCATTACTGGATAAATTAAGTGGCTTTGCAAAACCTGATGAGCGCATTTTGATCCTGGCGCGTTATCACCATTTGCGGCCTGAAATATTGCAGAAAGCGGCGACGAAATGGCCGAATTTAGCGATCGATTTCATGACTGTGCATGCCAGTAAAGGTCAGCAGGCAGAATACGTCATTATTGTCGGTATGCACGATGGTAAAGACGGTTTTCCTGCTCCAGTGCGGGAGTCTGTTCTTGAGGAGGTACTGTTACCTGCGCCAGAGGATTTCCCCGACGCTGAGGAGCGGAGGTTACTTTATGTTGCGTTGACCAGAGCAAAACGTCGGGTATGGTTATTACAGGATACGAAGAACCCCTCCGTGTTTGTTTCGCAACTTCATCAACTGGGTGTGCCAATACAGCGGAAACCGAGTTAAAGCAACGCATGAAAAGGCCGGTTGTCTTGTCGGCCTTCTCGGGTGTACCGCTATATTATTTCAAACGATCCTGTAGATAGCGTTGATAATCGGGGATAGTGATGGGTACAGGTTGCTTAAACAATGCTGAGTTAATCAGAAAATCGGCCGTTGAACGATTGGTTGCAACCGGGATATTCCAGACGGTGGCTAAGCGTAGCAGAGCTTTAACGTCCGGGTCGTGGGGCACGGCATTCAGCGGATCCCAAAAGAAAATCATCATATCGATTTTTCCTTCCGAGATCAGTGCACCAACCTGCTGATCGCCGCCCATTGGACCACTGAGCATACTTTTCACCGTAAGGCCGGTGTTCAATTGGATCAGATTACCGGTGGTGCCTGTTGCATAAAGCGCATGGTCGGCAAGCTGTGATTTATTGGTAGAAACCCAGTCGAGAAGGGATTGTTTACAGTGATCGTGTGCGACCAAAGCAATATGCTTGTGTACCGCAATGGTACGAGTGGTGAACTCCATGGTTGTGTCCTTCAATCGGTATGCTAAAGCTTATCAAGGTGATGCAAACAGATTACGAAAACCCTGTTTTACTTCAAAGCAATAAAAAAGGAAAAATGCGAACAGCCGTCAAAAATCTGATATAGGTGCGCGGAAAATCACCATTTGTACCAATCAATGGAGATCTTTTTCTTTTATCCACCGGAGAAAACGTTGCCGAGTCTCTTGGTCCGCTTGTTGGAACCAATACTGCATAGCTGAAAACGACGTTTCACTATCAGGATAAGGAAGCATGATCTGTGCTGATGGGCCGTTTTCAAGCGGAATAACCGATGGTGCTGGAATGGCAAAATCAGGCACCGCGGCGGGCTGTCCGGTGGAGTTATAGACAGACATCTTTTTTTCTATTTCGTTTTCCAATTCATCCTCTGTGAGGAGCATGATGTCGGAGCGGGTAGGGATCAGCTGATTTCGCTCGTCGACCAACTGATAATTAGTCTGATGGTCAAAACGTTTCTGATCTTGCTCCGTTTCTAATGGTGGCAGCTTAAAAGAGACAGAGGCCAGATTTCGGGTATCAAATACGGCAATCAGAGCCTGTGAACGGTAGTTGATTGCGGTGCCTGCCGACTTTTTAGTCGTTTTGATAACCTTAAAGAGAATCTGATGTTGGCCGTTATCGAGCTCAAGTTTATCGGCACCTTTTAGCAGTGAACTGGATACCTTTTGTCCGTCTACCACGATCAGATCAATCTCTGGCGACAGATTTAATGTTGTGGCTATTGCCGACGTGCTGATACCCACAATGAAAAGGCATGTAATGACAAGGCCGATTTTCATTGAAATCCCCAATTCACAAGTAATCCGGGCATTGTTGAACAATTGTCGGAATGTGTCAAAATTTTCAATTTGAAACACCGCTTATTTGATATAACACGACTCAAGTTAGTGGCTCGTAATCGGCTCATAATTTATTTTTAATTGGTGAAGGTACGATCCCGTAAGACGTGATGCAGAAAGAGGTAAATAATGATGCAAGACCATGACATTGCCGCAGTACTAAAGAAGGTAAAAACGATAGCGCTGGTTGGTGCCAGTGAAAAAACGACACGGCCAAGCTATGGTGTGATGGCGTACTTACTTAGCCAGGGTTATATCGTCATACCGGTCAATCCCAAATTAGGCGGGCAGACGTTGCTGGGACAGCAGGTTTACGCCAGTCTGGATGAGATACAACAACCTATTGATATGGTTGATGTCTTCCGCCAGTCGGATGCAGCCTATGATATTGCACAAGAGGCGATTGCTATTGGGGCAAAGGTTTTGTGGCTGCAAATTGGCGTTGTGAATGAGCAGGCCGCCATTCTGGCGAGAGATGCGGGGTTAGATGTGATCATGGATCGATGTCCTAAAATTGAAATTCCTCGTTTGGGGTTAGAAAAGTAATCGTAAACGCCTTGATGACTTAATCATCAGATAGGTCAATCCGGCAGCGGTGCTGTTGTGCTAGACTCAGTGGAGAAGTTGCGGGGCTCTGCGTTGAATCACTTTTGCCAATTCGTCTAGCGAAGGGTGCTCATTCGGATTGGCAGCTTCCTGCGTTAATTGAGCCTCAGCCAAATAAGTATGGATGGGCTGTCCTTCATCGTCTTCCATCACCACGTGATACCACGGTGAGTTACGTAGCGTATCGTGCGCATCAATTTCTTCCCATGTTGGTGACTCTAATGAGTACTCAGGATCGATATCAATCACAACACCGGGATAGCCGAGGAGTTTATGACGAATCTGTTGCCCAATGCCAAATTTGCAGATAATCATATAACCTCCTGAGAAAACATGAACACTCTCTAAATGGGGCGCCTGGCGTTTTTTTCAAGTGGAGGGCAGGCGATGACGACGATTTCTATTAAAGCGTGGATCATGGCATAGGATATTTACAGTATGGTGTAAATCTGGAAGAGATGCGGGTTGATGAATAAAATATCGCTATTAAAGATGAAACGTGCCGTGGCGAAAAGAGGGGGTAAAGATGGCAAAAATAGCCATTGCGGCCTATGTTTACGGCCTCGTTCAAGGCGTTGGTTTTCGTTATAGCACACAGCGTCGTGCTATTGAGCTTGGCCTGCGTGGATATGTCCGTAATCATGATGATGGCAGTGTAGAAATTATTGCCTGTGGTGGTCAGCTAGACGTTGAACAATTGGTTGACTGGCTAAGGAAAGGGGGGCCACGTAGCGCTAACGTCGAAAAGGTATTAGTCGAACCACATAGCGCCACTGATTACGTCGGTTTTCGCGTTCTCTATTGAATCATTAGATACATTTAACGGGTTTTGGCAATCCGGCTATTTTTGTTGCCTGCTTTGCTGGTCCTTTAGGAAACAGACGATACAGATAGCGGCTATTACCTTTCTCTTCGCCGTATTTCTGCGCCATTGCTTTTACCAGCATACGAATGGCGGGGGAGGTATTGAATTCCAGATAAAATGCCCGAACAAAACGCACGACTTCCCAGTGTGCATCAGTCAGTTGAATGTTTTCCTGTTCTGCCAGTTGTAACGCGAGTGTTTCGCTCCAATCACGACTTTCCATCAGGTATCCCTGGGCATCAGTTGCGATAATACGGCCTTCAAACTCCAAAATATTTCCCCTAATGCAGACGACTGTGCTGAAGTTTAGCAAAATTTTTTAGGCAAAGAACCTTTACGATAGGCGAAAAAAAGCTCCACGGTGTGGAGCTTATGTTACATCATGCCCGGAGTGATTAGTCGTTACGCATAATCCCCAGAATGCTCAACAGGCTGACGAAGATATTGTAGATTGCGACGTACAGACTCACCGTGGCGCGAATATAGTTGGTTTCACCACCATGGATGATATTGCTGGTTTCCCAGAGGATCGCGCCAGCAGAAAACAAAATGAACAAGGCGCTGATAGCCAAGTGTAAGGCTGGGATCTGCAAGAACAGATTAGCGATAACCGCTACGACCAGTACGACAAAGCCCGCCATCATCATCCCTGACAGGAAAGACATGTCTTTGCGAGTTGTCAGAACGTATGCTGAACAGCAGAAGAAAACCAAAGCTGTTCCACCTAATGCCAGCATCACAATGTCGCCAGCGCCGGATGAAATCAGCGAGCTTAAAATGGGGCCAAGGGTGTAACCCATAAAACCCGTTAGTGCAAATGTCGCCAGAATACCGGCTGGGCTATTTGCTAATTTATGGGTCAGGAACATCAGGCCATAAAAGCCGACGAGCATTAAGAGTAGCCCAGGTGCTGGCAGGTTAAATACCATGCTTGCCGTTGCGGTGACAGCGGAGAACCCCAGTGTCAGAGACAACAAAAAATAGGTGTTACGCAACACTTTATGCGTGCTGAGTAGCGAACTTTCACGTGTAGAAGAAACAACAATACGATCCATATCAACGACTCTCTCTTCAGGGTGCCATTATCCAGTGTCAGAGATTAAATAGTTACAGAGCGTTATTAAAGACGGTTTACCCTTCTTTACGCTATAAATCGCTATATTTATGGATATCTTTCCACTTGCCTCACCATATGGCTCTCTTAGGCCATCTCTATCTCATTACTGCGTCCAGCCTTTTCATTTGTCATCCGTCGGGCTCTTCGAGTCGACGGTAAATCTTTTGCCGTATTTCAGTACGTATAGAAGAACAGTTTATTCCATAGCGTTAATTGATTTTATTGATCATATTTCTCAATCGTTAACGGTTAGTAATGAGCGGATGCCAATCATAAAACATGCGTCACAGATGATAATGAAAATGCTTATCATTTATTGCTGGGGTAATTAAGCTACGTTAGACTGCGCGAATATTTTACTAACTGTGTCTAAATGTGAGCCAGTCATGAATGCAAGCGCGTATTGCCAGCACTCTCTGTTTGTTGTACCACTGGCGCGGCTCACCAACATGCTTCCCTTCAATATATTGATGTCGATAATATCGTTACCTATTGATTTTATTATCGTCTTGACCATGGATACCAAGGTCATCGGCCATATTCGTGGTAATGAAGTATTTTCCTCTGCCATGGTCAGTTTTCTCACTTTCTCCTGTCTGGACAAATTTAGCCATAAATATGACCTGAGCGTATCGCTCTGTCGTGCTTCGGTATGTGCAGACGACACGGCATCACGTCAATTTGAATTGATTACAAAGCACTAAACCAATAAATCCCGCCGCGTGATAACAGCGGATCGAGATAAGGCATGTTTGCGTTATTTACGGGGATGATTTTTCTACTATTTTATATGGAGTTTTTAATATGCAGTTAGGATCAGAAAGTCGTTGCTCACCTCCACACTTTCCATTTAGCAAGGTATATCATGCTCTGCTGGTGACTGGATTACTGGCGTTGCCTGCGCTCGTTCAGGCAGAAAACGCGGCAGATGAAAAAATCGTCGTGACAGCGACACAGACGAAACACACCACGTTAAGCGCCCCTGCCAGTGTCTCTGTCATCACTCGTGCTGAGTTGGAAAAGATGTCGGTGAATAATATTTCTGACGCGGTAAAAAAGCTGCCGGGAATCAACATTAATCCGTCATCCACCTATGGTCGTAACGAAATTAAGATCCGTGGTATGCGGGCTGACTATACATTGCTGTTGGTGAATGGTCGCCGAGTTAACTCGCGTGAAGCATTAACCAGCGACTACGCCAACGATTTCGATCTTTCTTCGCTCCCCGTTTCCGCAATCGATCGCGTTGAGGTGATCCGCGGTCCTATGTCCTCCCTGTACGGTGCCGATGCACTGGGTGGAGTTATTAACGTGATCCTGCGTCAGCCAAACGAAAAGGCGATTGGTGAGCTCAGCTATAACTTTGAAGCACCGACCGAAGGTTCCGGCGGCGACTACAACCGACTAAGCGGCTACGTCAGCGGCCCATTGATAGAGAATACGCTGCTGGGCAGTTTGATTATTGATGGTGGCAAACGTGATGCCTGGCGTACTGAGCTCTCGAAAAACCCCAACACAGATGCGCGAGAAGAGCGTAAAAACACCAATCTGTTAGGGAACTTGACCTGGCTGATCGATGAACAACAGAGTCTGGATTTTGATGTTACCTATGTCAAAGACGATCGTGACGTATATTGGAATGCGCGTAACGTAGCAAGACGGAATATACAAAAGCTGAATCGTTTAGGGCTTGGCTTGACGCACAACGGCAGTTGGGAAAATGTCGATACGCGACTGCGTTACTACTATGAAAACGTTAATCTGATGGATAACTCTGAGCTGAAAGGTGGTAGGGCTGATATCAGCCAGGATAACCACACCATCGACGGACAGATTTCCGGCTATCTGGGCGATCACCTACTGACGGGCGGCGGTGAGTACCTTCTGACAGAGTTAAAACACAGTATGTACCTGCAAAATGGTGGAATTGATGTTAGTCAGGGCGCACTTTTCTTACAGGACGAATTTAAACTTGGCGCTCTGGCATTAACCTTCGCTGGTCGCGTTGACCAGCATGAAGTTTACGGTACAGAATTTAGCCCCAGAGCCTATGCGACATATAGCTTGACCGATAACTGGGTGATAAAAGGCGGCGTCAGCAAAGCCTATAAAGCCCCAACACTTTCTCAGTCGGTTAAAGGTTATGCTTTAGCCTCCTGTCAGGGAGCATGCTTTATTCTTGGGAACCCCGACCTGAAACCAGAGACAGCCATCAGTTACGAGTTAGGTACCGCCTATGAGGCGGAGCGATTTGGTGCGGGAGTCACATTATTTGATAATGATATCAAGGATATGATCCAAACCAATGCGCTAACAAGAACCTACGAAAACGTGAATAAAGCTCGAGTCCAGGGGATTGAAACCTCATTCTGGATTGATGTGACGGAGAATCTGAACTGGACCACTAACTGGACTATTGTGGATGCAGAAGATCGCACGACGAAAAAACGTTTAAAGCAAACGCCGAAGAACACGGTTAATACGCAGTTGAACTGGCAGGCGCTGGATAATCTCTCTACTTATGTGTCCTACCAGTACACGGGTAATCAATATCTGCGTGATAAAGAAACATTTAGAACCAGGGGCTTTAACACCGTGGATATCGGTGCTACTTACACACCGATTAAAAATGTGGATCTGAAACTAGGCGTGACTAACCTGACCAACGAAAAGCGGGATTATGTTGCTACCGATAACGACTACTTCCTGTCTGGACGTACTGTTTATGGCGGTGTGAGTTATAAGTTCTGATACCGATGAGTGCTGATTAATGACGCTGAGCCCGCGCAAGACGCGGGCTTTTTGGTCATGGCGAAATGTGGTGATGTCATATTTCTCAATGGTGCAACATCTTGAAAGTATCGGTGCAGGAGGTCTCATATCCTGGATATGATTTCCTTGATATGGTGATTTTCCGTACATTTAAATTCGAGGCGATTATTTTTCAGTCGATTGAGCGTGATGGCGCTTTACAAGGTGCAACTCTCTGTTTATAGTGCGCGTCATTGCGGAGGAGTGGCCGAGTGGTTGAAGGCACCGGTCTTGAAAACCGGCGACGCGAAAGCGTTCTAGAGTTCGAATCTCTACTCCTCCGCCACTTCAATCAGTGAAATTCATTTTTTGCAATACCTCGTCGTTTTTTTCGAATATACGTTCTGTATAACTGTCCAGATAGAAAGATTTTTATTTCCAACTTTGCAGATTGTTATTACACCTCTTTCTTGATTACCGTTCGTTTATACCTTTCCTCTTTCTCGAGTATTCATTTCTTCAATACTGTACTTTTACGTATGGTTTTATGCCTAAATGATTCGGGAAACTCAGCTAAAATAATGTGGCAATCCACCCTCCTGTTTCCAGGAAGGTAGAATGACTTTTATCGAAGTAACATTGCTAGAAATTAAAGGAATACAGAGGAAGCAAGTACGTTGGCAATCATGGCCAGAATCATGACAGGCATAGTGCGGCGAACAATCTCAAAAGGTGTCAACCCCGCGATACCGGCTACGGCGATGATGACGCCAGCTATCGGGCACATTGTGCGGGCAATACTGGCTGAAAGCTGAACCGGCACCACAAGCATGGCCGTACTGATACCAACGCTGGAGGCGGCTTCAGGAAGTAGCGGGGAGAAGGCGAAAAACGCAGCATTGCCGGAACCCGTAACTACGGTAGCGATAACCATGATCGCGAGCATGACAAATAGCATGACCCAGATACCAGCCGATTCCATCGATGATGCCGCAGAAATTAGCGTTGTGACGCCACCGAGTTTATTCATACCTAATGCAAAGAGTTCGGCACAGCAAATGAGGCTGACCGTTGATGCAAAGACTTTGCCCATGCCTTCGAAAATGGTCGATGTAGCCTGACAGCAATCTTTGAAATGATGACGAGTCAGTAAATCGACGACAAAAGCGATCAGCAGCGAGACGATGATACAGCTCTGAAGTGAAAGACGTACCTCGGCATAGACCATGGGCGAGAAGACGATCAGCAGCACAAGTGGAAGCATCGGAAGCAGGGCATAGTGGACGGGACCAGCCTCGGCAAATACCTTTGATACATCCTGTTTTTCCACATCCGTTGCCTGTTCTGCCAGACTGCTGGCTTCTCGCCGATCAAACCAGCGTTGCACAAAGAAGTGACCAACGGCAATGGTCGCCATGACACAAAGCGCAACGGGCATCTGGCTATGGATAAAGTAGGTTACGACGTCAATGCCCATCAGATCAGCGGCGCGCATAGAGTTGGATGATGAAGGACCAAGATCCAGGGCGCAGGTTGAACCAATGACGGCAGCGGCTGAGGCGCGAGACACGCCGAGCGCGACAAGCAGTGGGTAAATACTTGCCATTAAAAGCAGCCCCAAACCGACGGCGCTGCTAATAAAGAGAGCCATAAACTGACCGACAATATAAGTAACGGCGAGAAGCGCATATTGGGAACGAATAGCTGAAAGCGGACGTACGCACAGTTTTACCAGCGCTTTTGAAGCGCCAATACGGTCCATGTAAAACGAAAAACCTGCGATCAGCATGATATTGAGACCGAGTTCCGGTAGTCGGCTACGCATCAGTGCCGTGAACGCTTCTGCAAAATCGAAACCTAGAAAATGTGTACTTTTATCTGCGGCAACAGGCAGGGTACCCATCATGGACGCTAAACCGAGCATGATGAAACCTGCAAGTAAAAGAACAATGGGTGGATAGTAATTTTTAAGAACACAGTAAGCTACTATCACAATGACAGTAAGCGTAAGGATGATTTCTAACATTATTGCCCCTTGAAGAATGGTTTTGCCAAATAAACGGTCATTGACAAAAAGTTTTATGGGCCGGTTTATCCGGCCACTGTTTTATTCGTTGATATACCTGTCCTATTACTCGATTCATTCGGGAGATAGGCCTAACTCACTCGAATGACAGGACAAAAACGTCAAGGCATTATTGATGCTGACAGGCACGATAAATCTAAAATTATTCAATGTTGAATAATCGTTATCTTTGATAAATAAACGGCGACACTAATGGTTTTTATTACCATTACAGCCAATTCCGTTATTTATCACCGGGATTTCTGGCCTGATCATGGTTTATTTCTCGCCAAACCCGCCAAGTGCAAAGCCATATCACTATGTCAAAGCTCAATAACTCTATGCCGAGCGAGTACTGTTACTCAAAATTGCCGTGCACCAGACATTCGCCATCGCTGAACATTAATCGTCCGGCCGCGAAGGTTTGATGCAGAGAACAGTCTTCATTCAGTACACAGATGTCTGCGCGTTCACCAGGTTGCAGTCGTCCGCCCGCGATCCCCAGAGAATCGGCAACGTTTGCAGTCAGCATGGAGATGGCTTGCGTGGCGGGGACGCCTGCTGAAATCAGGCGAGGTAACAGACGAATATTACCATCGACCGGCGCGGCGGATAGCCCTTCGACTTTTCCGCTAGCGTTAAAGCGAGGCACGCTGCCGTTTCCATCTGAGCTGATGGTAATACGTTCCGCTGAGACACCAGATTCCAGTGCATGAACCACGGCTTCTTCCTGAGGGGCATAGCGGCTGCCGCCAGAGGTGATATCAATCATGCCGCCGCGCTTGGCAAAGGCGATGGCTTGTTCGAATAAAGGTGCGGTGCGGGCAACGTGGGTGGGGGAGAGGTGATGTATTGGGAACCCCGCATCGCATAGAGCGTTGAGCGCATCAAGTCCTTCTGGCAATCCGCCCAGATGAATGTGTAGCAGTCCTTTTTTACCGGCCAACAGCGCGGCGACGCGAATATCGCTTACCAGACGCAATAATTCCTGGTGTGTTGGAAATGATCCCCGATGGTCTGATAAGGCGATCTTTACACCCAGTACAGAAGGAATAAAGGCAACATCATCACGGATGTTACTCGTAATGGTTCGGGTTGGTACTTCATAGGAGCCCGTGTGCATATAGGCTCGAATGCCTTCCACATTTAGCGATTGCACTTTGGCGTACAAATCTTTCGGTGAACGGGAGATCCCATCGGTGCCCAGTACGCCCACCGCCGTTGTGATGCCCGCACGAATTAACTGGCTGAGGCTGGTGGCCGGCGTTCTACTGGCGAACCCTGCTTCACCGCCGCCACCGATAAGGTGAATGTGTTGATCGATGAGGCCAGGTATAAGCCATTTTCCCTGGCAGTCGTAGTGTTGGGTTGGGAAAGGAAGTGCGGGAACCTCTTTATCAATGGCAATAATCGTGCCGTTACCAATCAATACAGACTGAATACCGAGATCGTGAGGCGCAAAAACCCTAGCGTTGGTGAGTAATGTAAACATAAAAACCCTGCCTTAATCACAAAATAGAGAGAGGTCGATGGAATGTTGGTGCAGGTGAAACACTTTTTATGTTTTATGTCGGTTAACATAAAGCGGTGGGTGAAATAGCGCTATTGCCAATTCCTTATAGGGCTATACCGATATGACATAGTTAGGATGAATGAATGGATAGTAAATGGCTGGGGGATTTTTTGTGTTTAAGTCATTCTGGAACGTTTTCCCTTGCCGCGCATGAGAGACATATTACTCAGCCTGCGCTCAGTCGACGGATTAAAACGTTGGAGGAGACGCTAGGCGTTCCCCTTTTTGATCGTACAACGACGCCAGTGACGTTGACTCGTCACGGACAATTATTTGAACCTTACGCCAGACGTATATTAGCAACGCTTGCGGAAGCTCAGCGGGAATTAATGGAGTTGTCTCCAGCCTCTGATAACACGATTGTGATGGTAAGTTTACATTCGCTCTCCATCAATGTTTTGCCGGATATGATCGGTTATCTCCGGTTAGATGAACCACAACTGTGTTTTACGGTTAATTCGTCGGTACAGGGTGTCGATAATCATTTTGATGCGTTGCTTAATCGCCAGATTGATTTTTTAATTACCTATGATTCAATGCTGGCCCGGCCAGCTTCGGATGTGGCCGCGCAATTACAGCGTACGATCTGGCGTTATGAGCGTTTTATTCCCGTTATTTCCTCTCGTTTGATTGATCAGGTTATGCAAGACAATGCTGTCATCCCTTGGCTGAGTTATAGTGATTATACTTTTGTGCACCGTATCGTTGCTCCGGCAGAAGAGAAACTTAAGCCTCGGTTGGCGAAAGTGTTTGAAAGTGGGCTTAGCGAAAGCATACAGGAAATGGTGCTACGACATTTGGGGTTAGCATGGTTGCCTGAGTCCATGGTGGCGGAACCACTCGCCGATGGTGAACTGGTACAATATTGCCCTGATGACAGGTCGTTAACTTGTGAAATTCCAATCACAGTATGGTGTCATCGTGAAGATAATCGACCGACAGTGCAGCGTTGTTGGCAGAAATTGGCGCGAGTGTAACGGTGGTGATATCTTGGAGCGTGGGTTTGAGTGCCAGTCATGGTGGCAGTTAACGCCCCGCTTTTTTAGAGAAGGCTCGAATGTTTTTGGCTCGCCTTGCATGAAAGCTGATAAGTGATTTGAATACGGCTTGCAGCGGCCCAACGTGGCGATGTTTATGGATGAGCCAAGTAACGAACGAGGCTAACATCTGTCAACTTGACGTATGACGGGTATAGAAGCGACTAAATAACATCATCTTGTGTCTTATGGACGATCTGCTCCAATAAAGAGCGGTATCTGTCCAATGTAAAGGCGTCTGTTTCGATATCAATTCGATGCAGTAATTTTGAAATAATCGCTTTATTGGTGACAGCATCGCCACATTGGATTATTTCATCGACAATATGACCAAGAATAGTAATGTCATTCATATTTTTTGCTGTTTCAAAATAGTCTGCTGTTTCTTTATCTGTTTGCCGTGTGTTTTCGTGCATCGACCATCCTCCAGAATGACTCTTTTTCTAATTAAACTTTAATGCCATAGGGAAAATGTCAGTAAAGGACAACCATAAAGTAAACGGCCAACTAAGATAGTTAATTAACTCTAGCGCATAGTAGCGATAACCACCACATATTTTAAAGTAAAGTTTAATCCCAAAGAGCATGTGAATGATTGATGAAAAAATAGAGGATGAAATATCAGACTGGGGAATAATCATTTGTCGTATTTAATAATACGGTTTCGCTATTGATTATACAATCTTTCTAATTAGATTTAGGATGGTTATGAAAGGCCAATGATTTTAATACTGTTGAATAGATAGCATAAGATAGTTATCTGATGGTGGAGACTTAGCGAAAAGCTTAAATAATATTGCTGAATGGTAACATGACCCACAACGATCAACGCTATCAGGTAATCTCTCGTATTTTTAGAGACGGTTATCTCTCTATTAAATGTGACTGTAAAAGACGTATACAATTATTGATATCCCACCTACTTTAGGTTGCTTGTGCGTGACGTTCGTTGTTCGGCCCAGCCATGAGCTTCGCTCTTTCAGAAACAACACAAAGGCTGTTCAATTATACTTTGTATTTTATCCTTTAATTCTAATCGGTTGGAGTATAAAAGATGATGAGTGTCACTTTTAATTCATTGAAAAATTGATATATTTTTTAAGTGTTTCTCTATCAAAAAGATGGCTGAGTAAAATATGAAAAAAATAAGGGCAAAAGCAGTATGTCTCTTTCGGTATAACGGAAAAGTTCTTTTAGCTGAAGGATATGACCCGGTAAAAGATGAACATTTTCTGATGCCGATTGGGGGCGGCGTCGATTTTGGTGAGACATCGGAGGCCGCAGCGAAACGGGAAGTGAAGGAAGAGATTAATGCTGTTGCTGTTGAACTGAACCTGCTTGGTGTGTCGGAAAATATCTTTTCTTTTAATGGCAAGCAGGGACATGAAATAGTCTTTGTTTATGAAGGCCATTTTGATGATGATTCACTTTATCAGCGTGATGTTATCCACGGTATAGAAAGTAATGGTGACGAGATTACGCTTCGTTGGTTTGATCTGACATATTTGCAATCCGGTCAGAGGAATGTTTATCCGGATGGTATAAAAAAGATGTTGTAATAGGTATACCCAATAAACTTCAAGGTGCAGGTTTGAACGATGCTTGCAGCGGGGCGAGGTTCAATGAGCCGAGTAACGGGCGTAGCCAACGGACAGGCAACTTGAAGTATGACGGGTATACAACGTGATCGTCACCATGGTTGCACAGACAGGTTGCACAGATAGAAGGAATATCGGAAGCCCCCTTAATTTTAACTCTTATTGATATACCTCATCAGGACAATTAGCCTCGACCTCATACCCTAAAGCATAGTAAAGATGGATATCGCGGGGTTGTGACAGAACATGAATTCCTTCAGAGCTTGTGCAATATGAGATAACATCGCTGATTTGTTTATTTTGGATTTTTAGAATATTTATGCCATCAAATTCAACGTCTTTAGCCTGGATTTCTCGTTTATCAAAGATAAGGGCAAGACTGATCCCTGTTTGCAACTCTTGACGATGAGTATTGCTGTAAGAATATGTGTATATGTTTTTTCCTGTCGCGACATCTTCTACCGCATCATTAGGGGTTACACTTGAAAAATCGCTTCCTTGATAATGGTCACATGATTTTTTTATCGAGGAGCAAATTAAAATATTATCTCCGAGCACGTTGTTTTTTGTCGTCGATATCTGTATTGCCGATTTATCAAAAGATACAACGCCGACCGATAAAGGCGTGGATATCCCAGTCGCATGAGAGGCATAAGGAAAAAGCAACGTTACGCATAATATTTTTATACACTGATACATATATACCCAATAAATCATCAAGGTGCAGGTTGGAATACCTGAAAGCGGCCGTGCAACGCACAGCAACAGAGGTTATCGCGGATATAAATGAAGTCAACTACTTGTCATAGCATAACCAGAAAACTGGGGCGTTAATTTTTGATCGCATCGTTTATAGCAAGAACCAATTAAGTTTTAGGTAACAGGATGGCCGGTATCGGTTTTGGATGTTATCTGAGACATGGTGCTTAAAAAGCATTCTGTTCATAAAGGTGAACAAGATCATACATTTCTGGCACAAAGCAGGCTACTCTGTTTATAGACAAAGGCCATAGAAAGAGGTGCTGGTATGTATACAACTATTTTAGTACCCGTCGATCTTGATGAAGAATTGTTAACCCAAAATGCGCTTGTCCATGCCATAAGGTTGGCAAAAATGTCAGGTGCTACCATACATCTTTTTCATGCACTTCCTGATGCATCTGCATTTTTGTCGGCCTATTCTTTTGGGATAAAAGAATTTGAAAATGAAGCGGTCGTGAAGGCTAATGACAAGCTGAAAGCGCTGGTTGCACAGATCGACCTTCCGCCGTCTCGACTGTCATTCAGCGTGAGCTTTGGTACGCCTCGAGACGAGGTGTTGTTATTGGCCGAAGAGATAAATGCCGATCTGATTGTGGTTGGATCGCGCCGACCTGATGTGAAAACATATCTTCTTGGGTCAAACGCAGCAGCGGTTGTTCGGCATGCTAAAACATCTGTGTTAGTCGTCCGCTAAAGTGTCGTTGGGCTTGCTTGGACCAACGAAGCAAGCCTGCACGTCTTTTTATCTCAGTTGGCTGTCTTTGCTGCCTCGTCGGTTATAACCGCTATTTTGTGTTTGTTTTTTATCGGCTTGTTCCTGACATTGAATACAATAGCGAACGCCCGGCAATGCAGTGCGCCGGGCCTCTGGAATTGGCATATCGCACTCTTCGCAGCGCAGAGCGCTGTCACCGTGGTTCAACTGACTACGGGCTCGCGCAATAGCATCGTCAACCGTGGCGTCAATTTGATCCTGAACAGAACTATCATTCGACCAACCATTTGCCATAATGGGCCTCCGACAGAAGAAGTAAAAACCGCTATCTTTTCAGTATTGAAGTAGCCAAGTGGATTCAGGCAATACCCTCGATCGTCCTGAGAGATTAAAACATAGAGAAGAGCAATACCACCGGGAAGCTAAGCGGCCATGTTAGCCCAATCAGTAGTGAGGCAAGTATCCGGATAAACCATGACTTATCTTTACTGAGGAGTAAGGTAACCAGCATCGAAATGACAAAACCGATGAAGTAAATAAGTTTGATGAGTTCCCACACAGAGTGATGTGGCACGTTTGTTTCCTTTTGTTTTTAACGCACCGGCATTCTATGCTGTTAATAATCTATGATCAATTCTTTAACTCAGCCACGTTATTTGTATGATAACACCGCACATTAGTGTTACGTCGATATCCGGGAAACTGTCCGTGCCCTTATCATTCTGCCCGTAATGGTCGTCAATGTGGTAAACGCAGTGCCTGGAGTCGGCAAGGCGGGTATAGTCCCATTTGCTATAAGTATGAGGTGACAGAAAAAATGGTTGAAGAATGGAGGAAACGGAAAAAGACGCCATTATGATGTAGATAATAAGCAAGCAAATGATTAAGAATGATTTCAGATAAAATGAATAACGTCTATTTGATGAGAGATTCATCACATATCGTTTATGACAAAAATATTAAATTTTTGTTTCAGTATGGACTTTATTTAAATACTGTCATAGGTTTGTATTTTATTCCATGAGAAAGGCAATAAAATGAGCGAGATATCTAGCTTGTCGTTGAAAATCCCTATGGATTTGAAAGAAAAGATTAAAGTCGCTGCCCTTGATAATAACGTTTCCATTAGTGCTGAAGTCACTGCTCGGCTACTTGCAAGTTTTGATAGTCACGATGCTTCATCAGTGGCGCCTGCTGAGTTGGTTGATAATCAGAGCACTGAAGAAGTTGCAGAATCACCACTGACACAAAAAGAAATAAAAAAAATCAGAGAGTTACTGAAAGGAAAGTCAAAGAATACATCGAAGAAAAAATAACCCGCTATCAGGCACGCTCTGATTCTGCACTTGGCGTCACGTCATAGCGTGCTATTTATTCCAGGAAAAATCATATTTTGCGATAGAGATCAGTAAGGTTTCCCCATTTTTTGCCGATAAACGCTACTCATATGATGAGTGGAGGCAATTATGTTAATGGGAACACTGAAAGAAACATTGGTTTTTATACAGGACAATGATGTCGCTTCCCATCGGTATGAGATCTATAAAAATGATAGCAAAGGTGGATTTTTTGCCATCATTTATGCGCAAAAATACATTACCTCTCATGATTCTCGTTTTATTTCCTGGATAGTCGAAAATCCATGTTATCAACTTAAATCACATTATATTCCTAATGCCAGAATGGAGTGTGATATCCATTGGAAAGAGAATTATCGCACTCTGACTGTTTTGTAGAAAAAGAAATTTTAAAACAGTATTTTCTCTTATTTACGCCTTTATAATGATGATGCTTTCTATTAATAATTAGAAAGCCATTATCAACATGATAGAAATAAACATCTATTCGGTTTAACTATTTATCAATATTAATCTTATTTATTACTAATAAATCATGAGATTATTTATCTCACAAATAGGTAAATTATTAATAAATGATCGATTAAATAGATATGGTCGCTGTTTTTTAAATAAATAAAATATAAAGATCACAGAGGTCACGCCGATACCCACCTTGGGTGAAAGAGAGTCAGTCATGCTTCCATTTTCTAAATGACATGATTAATTGATCGTAAAGGTTATTGATTTATCAGTGAGTTAGATTTTGGAAATGTCTTTCATTTCCACTGTAGATGGTGTTGTTGTGTGCGATATTGCACTTTAGTGCTTGTTTCGGTCTATCACCAGGCTTAATACATGCCATACCCCATTTTTATATGAGTACACATTGGAGCTATAGGTACTATCAATTATCGCATTGTATTTTTTGGGCATGATGACATGCGTTAGAGCGTACAGATAGAAAGGATGAATAAAGGAGAGTGAAATGAATTTATCTAATTGGCGTATAGGATATCGGCTCGGCGCTGGTTTTTCTTTTTTGTTACTGATGTTGTTGATAGTAGGCAGTATTACTCTCTCCAGGTTGACAGACTTTCATCAGAAAATGGAAGATATTGTCTCTCAAAATTATCCGTTGACACTGAAAAGTAACCAATTAATTGATGAGTTAAATAGATTTCTTAACAATCAGCAATTACTGTTATTACTTAAATCCCAAACGGAAATTAACAAACAATTAACGCTAGCCAAAGAACGTTCATCCCGAGTTTCCGGTTTAATGGATGAACTACAGAAGTCCGTTAGTGATGAGAAATCACGTTTGATTTTACAAAATATTGCTGAGATACGGCGTGATTTCTTGGGATCAACAAATAAGCTTACCGCCTTAATCGTAGCGGGTGATCCTGATGGCGCATCTGATGAATATTTCAATGTTACTCGGGTTGCTCAGCAAAAGTATATTGATAGCGTGACCGAGTTTATTGATGTTCAGGATGACAAGATGACGGCATCGGCTCACGAAGCTGCTGTCAGTTATCGAGACACCTTGATTTTGCTTGCCATTATTATCATTGCCAGCATTATTTTCGGTTTGGTTATCGCCGCTTTGATTACCCGAAGTGTCACGCATCCGATAAAAGAAGCGTTAGTCGTCGCAGAACATGTTGCGCAAGGGGATTTAACGTCAGAAATACAAACCAACCGTAAAGATGAAACCGGCATGTTGTTGACGGCGTTACATGATATGAACACCAGTCTGCGGCAGATTGTCAGTCAGGTGAGGGAAGGCGCGGAATCAATTTCGAGTGCAGCATCTCAAATAGCAGCAGGTAATCAGGATCTGTCGGCCAGAACGGAAGAACAGGCGAGTTCATTGGAAGAAACCGCCTCGTCGATGGAACAATTAACATCGACCATTAAAAATACGGCCGATAACACAATTCAGGCAACTGAATTGGCTGTTAGTACGTCGGAGACCGTTCGAAAAGGTGGCGATATGATGAATATCGTGACGCAAGAAATGCGTGGGATTCGGGATTCCTCACAGCGTATGTCGGAGATTATCGGCGTAATTGATGGTATTGCCTTCCAAACGAATATACTGGCTCTGAATGCCGCGGTGGAAGCTGCGCGGGCAGGGGAACAGGGGAGAGGGTTCGCTGTTGTTGCCAGTGAGGTTCGAGCGCTGGCGCAACGTAGTGCAACCGCGGCAAAAGAGATTAAAGAGCTTATTGATGACTCTTTTCAAAAGGTTCAGGCCGGTATGAAGCTAGTGGAGGAGACCGGCATTACGATGAGCTCTCTGGTTGAAAATGTGCAAGGAGTGAACGGTATAATCAGTGAAATTTCTCAGGCAAGCCGAGAACAAAGCGATGGAATCAACCAGATGAATCTGGCCGTTGGACAAATTGATACGACGACTCAGCAGAATGCGGCATTGGTTGAAGAATCGGCAGCCGCGGCTCTCGCTTTGCAGGATCAGGCACATAGCCTGACGCAAACGGTCAGCCTGTTCAAGCTTGGGGTGAATGATGTGGGTCAAGCTCATGTGAGAAAATCAGAAATATTGGCTACCCCGGCTTTGCCTGCGGTCAAAAGTACGACGCTCGCACGAGATAAAACGCCAGCCAACGCTTCAGATTGGACATCGTTCTGAGTTTGAGAGTGTAACTTTTTCTCTCAACGTCATGTCGTTTTTGCACAGGCTAGTCTCCTCGTCAGTGAAGTTTATACGGACAATGGAGACAGCATCATGAGCTGAAGGCCGATCTTTTTTGCGGCCTTCAGCTATACCGGGTAAAACATAACCCGGTATTGATATCGATTATGTCTTAATCAATTCCCTGCGGTTGTTGCTTCGCTGCCAGCGGACCCCATCGATGAGTACAAATATCAGTAAACTGATCCCCATCACTGGCAGGCACAGGGCTAAGAATATCGCAATGGCGATGACTATCGATCTGGTGAAAGGGCGGAGGCTCATCAACGCGTCTGTCAGGGTTTTTACCGGGCTGTTTTTCCCTTGATAGAGCGGGCGACGCAACCACCACATCCGATATCCCCATACAACCATGGTGCACAGACCTAATCCAAATGCGGCTAATATGAGCTGGTTTGGTAAACCAAACAGTACCCCCATATGAGCGTCTACTCCCCAGCGTGTCAATTTTGCAGCCAATGGGAAAGTGGTAAAATCTGTTCTATCGATCACGTTCAATGAGTGGGGATCGATGGAGACTGCATCAACCTGTGTGGGCCATGAACGATCAATTTCGCTAACCGTCCAGGCCTGATTCTCTTTTCTGGCGGGTTTTATTTCTATCTTACTGGCATCAATACCGGCTTTCTGAGCTACGGCTAACACCTGATCAAACATTTCTGGCGAGATCGCTTCCATGGTGCTGTGCATCGGCATTGACATCTGATGTTCTGCATGAGCATCAGATGAATGGGAGTGATCGTGGTGGTCCATGCTTTCTGTCAGTTGCGTTTTGACTGAGGGCGTTTGCCATCCCAGCGCACTACGGGCTATCGCGATATTGTTGCCTGCCCACTGCGACCAGGTTAATCCGGTTGCAGAAAAGAAGAGTAAACCGATCATGAGACTCAGTCCCATGGTGGTATGCCAATGGCGTAAGCGGCGTTTTTTCATCGCGGGTGTCTGGCGAGTAACGGTGTGACGCCGTTTGACCGGGGATGTTGAATGCCGGGTCGTCCACCAGAGGGTTAAGCCTCCAAGCGCCGCAACCCATAACCATGATGCTGCCAGCTCACTGTAATTTCGCCCGACATCACCCAGTAATAACCCTCTGTGCAGATAATCAAGCCAGGTACGGAATGGCAGACCCCCGCTGGTGCCATAAACTGTTTCATCGCCACGGATCTCCAAAGAAATCGGGTCGATGAAGATTGCTCGACTTTCCGAAGGGCCGAGTGCCGGGGAGGAAAACATGATACGGGTTGTTTCGCCGATTGTGGCTGCCGGACGAATCGCGCTGGGCATATCAGCATGATGACCCAATACGGCCTGGGCAGCCACGATCTGTTCTGCCAGCGAGTGTGGTGTTCCGCTACTTTGGCTAAAGAGTTGGTGGGCGTATAGTCGCTCTTCAATTTGCGGAGTGAGCACGTATAACGTCCCTGTGAGGGCAGCGACGAAGATGAACGGTCCAACAAACAGGCCGATATAAAAATGAAGTCGAATGAGCAGCGCGATAATTGCAGCACGTGGTGATACGGTATCTACGAGGGGCGTTTCCGAACGCTTGGCCGCTGACGTGTGGGAATAAGAACGTGGCATAAAACCTTCTGAAAGCAGTTGACAGTGATGTAACGCAAACGAACGGCATATCTGAAGTGATATGTCGCTGAGTTTGTTATATATAACCGGCGGTTTAGCTGACTGTATTCAGAGAGGTGGGGCGCGGGGAAGTGGAGGGACAAACCGTTCAATAGGAATAATGGACGAAATAGGGAGAGGGATGAGCTTGTGATTTAACGAGTTTGTGGCGACAACAACCAGACTATTGATCGCGGATAATGCAGGTGAGTAGGAGAAAAGCACACAGTACCCACAAGCTGCGTGATCCATCATGACTGTTGTATGAGAATCATGAGACTGTCTGTCTGACTTAGTCTTATCAGCGGGAGACGATGTCGTAGGGTGATGGTGTCCTGCTGTATTGATTTGTTCGCCGATGTACTGTGTGTTTGTATCACGATCGAGTTGTACCAGCGCTTGTGAAATTATCGGGGCAATGGCGATGGTTAAGATCGCGAAAATGCCCAGCCAGGCTGGAAAACGTTGTTGTCGCAATGCAAACAGATGCATCATTAAGGAATTATCCGTTGTACTGGATGTCGTCGTGATACTGTACCTCATTTGTTACTGATTCGGTTACATAAATGTTTATCCAACGTTACTTGTGTGAATGTCGCATAGGGGCCGAATTGAGATTTTTCTTACTCGGTTTATCTACTTTTCAGGGGCGTGTTGCTTAAACGCTGACCTATTATGATGAACCATCTCTTTATCAAGTTGTCGGAAAGCTAACTTATCCATTAATATGGATTTTAGTTGATTGAAGCACACGTACAGGGGGAGTTGTGCTGGTTAATAAATTTGGTACTAAACAGCGAGTCGCCAGCCTTCGCTGGCTTTCAGCGATGGTAATGTTGTCATTAAGCGCAGCGCCAGCGTGGGCGTTTTCTATTGATGATGTCGCTAAAGAAGCAGAGAAACTGGCCGCTAAAGGTTTTGAAGCGCCGAAAAGTAATCTTCCAGCGCAATTCCGTGATATGAAATTTGCCGATTATCAGCAGATTCATTTTAATCACGAAAAATCATACTGGAACGCGTTACAGACATCATTCAAACTACAGTTCTACCATCAAGGGATGTATTTCGATACGCCGGTGAAAATTAATGAAGTCACCGCAACAACGGTTGATGAAATTAAGTATTCGGCTGATTACTTTAATTTTGGCTCAGTTAACCACGATCCGGAAACGGTAAAAAATCTTGGCTTTGCGGGTTTCAAAGTGCTTTATCCCATTAATAAACAGGATAAAGACGATGAGATCGTCAGCATGCTGGGGGCAAGTTATTTCCGCGTTGTGGGGAAAGGGCAGATTTATGGTCTGTCAGCTCGCGGATTGGCTATTGATACCGCTTTACCGTCCGGCGAAGAGTTTCCGCGTTTTCGTGAGTTTTGGATCGAACGACCCAAGCAAAATGATAAACATCTGGTCATTTATGCATTGTTGGATTCGCCACGTGCAACGGGTGCCTATCGCTTCATTGTCTATCCTGGTCGCGACAGTGTGATGGATGTTCAGGCCAAAGTTTATCTGCGTGATAACGTGGGTAAACTGGGGATTGCACCGCTGACCAGTATGTATCTTTTCGGGCCGAATCAGCCCTCCTCAACGTTGAACTATCGCCCTGCGCTGCATGACTCCAATGGCTTGTCAATTCATGCCGGTAATGGTGAATGGATCTGGCGACCGCTGAATAACCCGAAACATCTTTCTGTCAGCACTTACGCCATAGAAAATCCCAAAGGGTTTGGTTTATTACAGCGTGGCCGCGATTTCTCAGCCTATGAAGATTTGGATGATCGCTATGACCTGCGCCCAAGCGGTTGGATCGAACCCAAAGGCGAGTGGGGTAAAGGTAAGGTTGAACTGGTTGAAATTCCAACGGCTGATGAAACGAACGATAATATCGTTGCATTCTGGACGCCGGATGTTTTGCCTGAAACTGGCAAACCGCTGGATTTAAAATATCGAATTCATTTCACCCGTGATGAAGATCAGTTGCATTCACCAGAAATTGCTTATGTACAGCAAACGCGTCGTTCCACTGGCGATGTGAAGCAATCCAACTTGATCCGTCAGCCTGATGGCACGATCGCTTTTCTGGTCGACTTTGTTGGTCCGACGCTGAAAGAAATGGATGAAGCGACGCCTATCGCCTCGCAGGTTAGTATTGGTGACAACGGTGAAATTGTTGAAAACAATGTCCGTTATAACCCGGTGACTCATGGCTGGCGCTTGACATTGCGTTTGAAAGTGAAAGATAACAAGCAGCCAACAGAAATGAGGGCCGCGTTGGTTAATGGCGAAACCACTTTGACTGAAACCTGGAGCTATCAGCTACCTGCTAATGAATAAGTCAACTACCCCTCTCAATTATATTGAGAAGCTACCCCTGTCTGCTGAGCAGGCAGGGGTTTTACGTGAGAAGCTACCGAAATCTGACAATATGGAACAGGTTGCCTTGCATCAGGCATTGGCTAACGATGAGCAGGTCAATATTCGTACAGAAGACGATGCCACACTGAATTCGGTTAAAGCGCGTTTGGAGATGGCTTGGCCAGATGCATTAAATGACGGTAATCAATTAGGCAAAGACAGAGAAGGTCGGACAGCATTAAAGGCGATGCCGACAATCACCCGAGCATCCATGTTCCCCGATGTTTGGCGGACTAACCCACTAGTCCGCTGGTGGGAAAGTCTGTTGGGGCGCTCAACGCCACCTCGCCACCATACCAGCCCTGAAGAGCGAATTGCTGAAAATCGCTGGCGTTTGGTCGGTACTATCCGCCGTTATATTCTGCTAATCCTGACGCTTTTTCAGACGGCGGTTGCAACATGGTACATGAAGACGATTTTGCCTTATCAAGGTTGGGCGTTGATTGACCCGTTTGCTATGTCCGATCAGCCTTTGACTCGGTCATTAATGCAAATGCTCCCTTATGTATTGCAAAGCGGTATTCTGGTTCTATTTGCGGTGTTGTTTTGCTGGGTTTCCGCTGGGTTCTGGACTGCGTTGATGGGGTTTCTGCAATTACTGATCGGGCGTGATAAATATAGCATTTCATCCACGACAGTAGGGGATGAGCCGCTTAATCCAGAACATCGTACTGCGCTGATCATGCCGATCTGTAATGAGGATGTTGAACGAGTGTTTGCGGGGTTGCGTGCCACCTATGAGTCGGTGGAAGCAACGGGAGCGCTTGACCACTTCGACATTTATGTATTGAGCGACAGTAACGATCCTGATACGTGTGTTTCGGAACAAAAAGCCTGGATGGAGCTTTGCCGCGATGTCGGGGGAGCCGGACGCATTTTTTATCGCCGCCGCCGCCGCCGTGTCAAACGCAAGAGTGGCAATATTGATGATTTCTGCCGCCGTTGGGGTAGTCAATATAGCTATATGGTGATTTTGGATGCCGATAGCGTGATGAGTGGCGAATGTTTGACATCGCTTGTCAGACTCATGGAAGCGAATCCCAATGCCGGGATTATTCAGTCCTCACCGAAGGCATCTGGTATGGACACGCTCTATGCACGTTGCCAACAGTTTGCCACCCGGGTGTATGGTCCGCTTTTTACCGCAGGCCTTCATTTCTGGCAATTAGGTGAGTCCCATTATTGGGGACACAACGCGATTATTCGAGTGAAACCGTTCATTGAGCACTGTGCCTTGGCACCGTTGCCTGGTGAAGGATCATTTGCTGGCGCCATCCTTTCTCACGACTTCGTTGAAGCAGCATTGATGCGTCGTGCCGGATGGGGGGTCTGGATTGCGTATGATTTGCCGGGAAGTTATGAGGAATTACCGCCAAATCTGTTGGATGAATTAAAACGTGACCGTCGTTGGTGTCATGGTAACTTGATGAATTTCAGGTTGTTTCTGGTTAAAGGGATGCATCCGGTCCATCGCGCCGTATTCCTGACAGGGGTGATGTCTTACCTTTCTGCACCGCTATGGTTCATGTTTTTGATGCTATCAACGGCTTTGCAGGTGGTGCATACGCTGATGGAGCCGCAGTATTTTCTACAGCCCAGGCAGTTATTCCCCGTCTGGCCACAGTGGCGGCCAGAACTGGCGATTGCGCTATTTTCCACCACGCTGGTATTACTGTTTCTGCCTAAACTGCTGAGTGTCATTTTGGTTTGGGCGAAAGGCGCAAAACCCTATGGTGGCGCGTTCCGAGTATTCATTTCTTTGCTAGTAGAAATGTTGTTTTCGGTCCTTCTGGCTCCGGTGAGGATGTTGTTCCACACGGTGTTTGTTGTCAGTGCGTTTCTTGGGTGGTCTGTACAGTGGAAGTCACCTCAGCGGGATGATGATGCAACGCCATGGGGAGAAGCCTTCGTTCGTCATGGTTCCCAACTGGCGTTAGGTCTGGTTTGGGCTATTGGGATGGCCTGGTTGGATTTACGCTTCTTGTGGTGGTTGTCTCCCATTGTGTTCTCATTGATTCTGTCGCCCTTTGTGTCTGTTTATTCTAGCCGTGCCTCATTAGGCCTCGGTTGTAAACGAGCCAAACTGTTGTTAATACCAGAAGAATATGAGCCGCCTCGTGAGCTTGTCGCGACGGATAAATATTGCCAGTTGAACCGTCAGCGTAAATTGGAGCATGGATTTATTCAGGCGGTATTCGATCCTTCAATTAATGCGCTCGCTAGTGCGATGGCCACAGCCCGACATCGTTTCAGTCAGGCGATCGAAGCCGTTCGCGAACAGCATGTTCATGACGCACTGAATCGTAAACCGGAAGAAGTGGATAATAACCAGCGTTTGGCTTTGCTCAGCGATCCGGTCACCATTTCTCGCTTACATTACCATGTGTGGCAGCAACCGGATAAGCATGTAGCATGGTCTGATTATTATCGGAAGCTCTCCGCACCACTGATCAAACGTTGATTTTTTCTTAATATCAGCATCCAAAAAAGCAATAGTTTTTCACTGTTGCTTTTTTTTTACCCCAAACTTGCTTTGCTATTGATCCGCAAGCGGATTCAGTAAGTATTGACGATTCGACGAGAGAAGGAAGTCCCTTCACGATACGTTCGTGAAGGGATAAGAATTGAATGCGGTGTCGTTAATACAGAGAAGGTTCGCCCTCTGGTCGTGTTTTAAAACGTCGATGCAGCCACATGTATTGTTCCGGAGCTAACAGAATGTTCTCTTCAACCACTTTGTTCATCCAGGTTGCGGTAGCTACTTCGCTCTCTATCGGAACATCCCATTCGACGGGTTGAATTAAGAGCTCATATCCTTTCCCATTTGGCAAACGGCGCGGGACAAACGGCACAATGGCTGGTCGAGCCGAGCGAGTCAGAATATAGCTTCCGATCGTTGTCGCGGCTTTATCAACCGCAAACAAGGGAACAAATACACTGCTGCGCGGGCCGTAGTCATGGTCTGGTGCGTACCAGATAATCTCACCTTGTTTTAATGCCCGAATCATACCTTTCAGATCTTTACGGTCTAGCATGGACTTGTTGGAACGCAGTCTTCCCCATGTCTGTAGCCAATCAATCAACTTATTGTCATTGGGGCGATAGACACCGATCCCAGGGTTTTTCATACCGAAAATACGAGCGCCAAGTTCCAGTGTCAAAAAATGAATACCGATAAGCAGGATTCCTTTTTTGCGTTCACGCACTGACTGTATATGTTCAAGGCCTTTTACCGTAAACCAACGATCAATGCGCCAATCTGGCCAGAACCATGCCATGCCGGTTTCTAGTACACCCATGCCAACGGCTTCGAAATTTTTCCTAACCCATTCATTTCGCTCTGCTAGCGTCATGTCTGGAAAGCAGAGTTCCAGATTTCGAGTGGTAATCTCGACTCGGCGAGGTAACAAACGCATAGAGAGATGACCTAGTCGGGTTCCGATCCAATATAGGGCGGGGTAAGGCAATAAAACGATAAGGTAAAGGATACCGATGCCTAACCAGGTGGCCCAGTATCGTGGATGTAAAAGTGAACGATTAAAAGAAGGGATCTGTGTCATGGCCTTAATATCAATATTCTGGTGCGAATTTGCACGTATACCGTTAAATGAAGTGAATAAATTATTTACTCTGTTGAATAGATTATTGCGGCAGTTTCATGAAAAAACAAATTGGCGACGTGTTTCAGCCTGATTTTTATACAAAAAATGGAGATGGCAGTCATGATACCATCTCCTGATGATGGTTTTTAACCTTTGATGGCATCGCCTCGGAATGTCGATAATCCATCACGAACGCCTGCGCTATTGCTGAAAGAGATCTTTTACGTAACGAGGTTCACTGCGCCAATACTGCGGTGGCGCGCTAACCTGAGCACCGAGCTTGGCTGCGGCATGCCAAGGCCAGCGAGGATTGAAAAGAATCGCTCGAGCTAGCCCGACCGCATCGGCTTCGCCTGTCGCGATGATGGCTTCAGCTTGCTCTGGTTCAGTAATCAGTCCGACGGCAATTGTGGGGATACCGACTTCCTGCTTAATACGTTGAGCATAGGGAACCTGATAGTTAGGGCCGGGCTGGATGTGCTGTTTGGCTGACAATCCACCGCTGGAAACATGGATAAAATCACAGCCTAATTCATGAAGTGCTTTGCTGAGTTGAATTGATTGCGCCACATCCCAGCCGCCATCAACGCCATCTGTCGCTGAAATTCTGACGCCCACCGCTTTGTGTGCGGGAAAAACTCGTCGCACTGCTTGGTAAACCTCTAACACTAAACGCTGGCGGTTCTGTAATGAACCGCCATAATCATCAGTACGCTGGTTGGATAATGGTGATAGAAATTGATGCATTAAGTAACCGTGTGCGGCATGCAGTTCGATCAAGTCAAAACCGAGACGGTCTGCTCGTTTGGCTGATTCAACAAACGCGGCAATAAGATCCTGGATTTGTTGCCGTGACATGGCGAGTGGTATGTCGTCCGTTTCATTATAAGGGAGCGCTGAGGGTGCGACGGTTTGCCAGCCTCCTTGTTCTTTGCGCAAAAAGGCACGCCCTTCCCAGGGGACCGCTGTTGAGGCCTTACGCCCCGCATGCGCGAGCTGAATACCTAATGGGATCGTTGAATAACGTTTTACGGCCTGAATAACTGGTTCAAGAGCTTGCTCGGTAGCGTCATCCCATAATCCCAGATCGTTGGGGGAGATCCGGCCTTCGGGTGTAACGGATGTTGCTTCGATAATCAGCAAGCCAGCGCCAGAGTGGGAGAGATGGCCCAGGTGCATGGTATGCCATGCCGTTGCTTTTCCTTCGTCTGCGGAGTACTGACACATCGGTGCGATGATCACACGGTTTGGTAGTGTGAGCTTGCCAAAAGAAACGGGGGTGAATAATTGGCTCATTGTAACGACCTCTGATTATGCTTTTCTCAGGAAATCGGGAAGGTAACGATCCAGGCAAAGACCTGCAACGTTACTGATATGATGAGATCACTATTTCACATTCCATCGGCAATTTCACTTCCTGACAGCAACCAAGTATGATGCCGCCGGTATTGTTCACCTCAACGAAGACAGGAAAGTACACCATGCCAGTGTTACATAACCGAGTTTCCAATGAGGAACTGAAGGCGCGTATGCTCGCGGAAACCGAGCCGCGTACCACAGTTTCCTTTTATAAATATTTTACGATTGATGAACCTAATCTATTTCGCGATCGTTTGTATATCCAATTCAAACAGCTGAATGTATTTGGGCGCATTTACATTGCATCTGAAGGCATTAACGCGCAAATCAGTGTACCGAATAATCAGTTCGATGCATTTAAATCGACGCTGTTTACTATGCATCCTGCACTTGACCAGATTCGACTCAATATCGCGTTGGATGATGATGGTAAATCATTTTGGGTGCTGAGAATGAAAGTTCGCGATCGTATTGTGGCAGATGGTATTGACGATCCTACGTTTAATCCGGCCAACGTAGGGCAATACCTGAAAGCAGAGCAGGTCAACGCCATGGCGGAAGATCCGAATACGCTGTTTGTTGATATGCGTAACCACTACGAATACGAAGTTGGGCATTTTGAAAATGCGTTGGAAGTTCCCTCTGATACGTTTCGGGAGCAACTTCCTATGGTAGTAGATATGCTCAATCATGAGCGTGATAAGAATATCGTCATGTATTGCACGGGGGGTATTCGCTGTGAAAAGGCAAGTGCTTACATGCTGCATCATGGTTTTAAAAATATTTATCACGTTGAAGGTGGGATCATTGAGTATGCTCGTCAGGCGAAGGCAAAAGGACTACCACTGAAATTTATTGGTAAAAATTTCGTTTTTGATGAACGGATGGGCGAGCGTATTTCCGATGATGTTATTGCGCATTGTCATCAGTGCGGCGCCCCTTGTGATAGCCATACCAACTGTCGTAATGAAGGGTGTCACTTGCTGTTTATCCAGTGTCCATCTTGTGCGATGAAATACGACGGTTGTTGCAGCCCCCATTGCCAGGAGGAGATGGCACTTCCTCTGGAAGAGCAGCGGGCGAAGCGCAGTGGTCGTGAAAATGGGATGAAAGTTTTTAACAAATCCAAGGGATTATTGAAGAGTACCTTATCTATACCGTCGTCGTCCTCGTCATCCGATGAGGATATGGTATAACGCTAAAATACAAGCCCCTTCATTTCTGAAAGGGCTTGTATCATCGACAACATCTATATTTTACTTCTGCCGTACGCCTTCAACTGAAAGGATCAGTTCAACTTCCTGAGAGGCCGGGCCTAGATCTGTTGTGATGTTGAAATCTTTTAGCTTAATAGTGCCCTCGGCTTCAAAACCGGCGCGGTAGTTACCCCATGGGTCATTTCCCTGTCCAACCAGTTTCGCTTCCAGTTTTACGGGTTTGGTGACGCCGTTCAGAGTCAGATTGCCCGTGATGTCCAGTTCATCACCCTCTTTTTTCACTTCGGTTGACGTAAATGTGGCCTGCGGATGTTTGGATACATTGAGAAATTCTGCACTGCGGAGGTGTTTATCACGTTCAGCGTGGTGGTTCCTTGTTATGCTGATAACGTGATCAACTTGGCAAAAATTAATCATGAAAAAAAACAAATGAAAAATGAAATTTCAAAACATTACAATTACGCAACGTTGAGCAATTTTTTTGAATTTAAATTTATTTTTTATTCAATCTAATCAACGGGAATGACAAAGAAATAAATAACGCTTCCTGGATCATTTCAGCTCAAGAAGTTATCACTGTTTGATAGATTAAATTTTGCGCAACTTTGATTGTTTATTAGCGGAATAATGATGTAGCGAGTGATTATTTGTTATGAGATTGTGGTGAAAAATACGACACCGTAAAAAGGGAAACAAAGGGATTATTTAAAACGACAACACCGCCGGGAAGGCGGTGTTATCGTTAATCATTTAATAAAATAAATCTGGTATAAAAATTTTTGGTAAACGATATCAATCACTAATGTTTCCGATAGTCACTGGATTGACAATCCGTTGATTCAATTTTAGCGATTCCTGCTTCCAGTATGTTTATCAACTGCCTGGCGACATCGGTTGTTAACCATAGCGTCCGGTCAACTTGTGCTTCATCTGGAGCTTGATCCGAGGTGGATAAGTAGTGTAAACGGATCATCATGGCATCATAACTGTCAACGGTGCTGATGTCCCAACCTACAAGAGGATGTGTCTGAATAACTTCATTTTTTCTATCCATAAATACCCCTTATTGACTAGTTACTAACATGAGTGACTAACGAGGTTTAAGGCGGCTCCTTATTTAGAAGAGCAATATGAGTATATCGTTGCTTATTTAATTTATGGAAAATATTTTCAAGTTTTTTGCAAAAAAATGAAGGGAGAGAAATAAAAATGTCAAAGACGGATATACCATCATCCTCACGTTTTCTGGTTATTGACGATGGCATGCGTCTAGGGGCAACCGCGTCATTGTAAGCGGAGAAAAATCAGCACCTGGCATATTTGTTCCCCGAATACTTACCAGAGCAGGGCGGGGTAAAATGCTTTCACCGCAGATCAGACTTTGGTTGGTTAAATTCGTTGGGGATGAATTTGATTTTTTCTTTTACTTGTTGCGTGATGAGGCACATGAATGTGCCTCGCTCTAAGAACTCACTCACGCATTGCTTAACGTGATGATGTTTTGTCCCGAAACTTTAATTAGTTAGAGGATATATCTGCCCCAAGCGGTAACGGAGGATGGAAAGAAACTGTGACCGGCTATTCGGTATTTAACTCCGCATTTCTTTCTAGCGCAGCGGCGAATCGAGCAAGATGTTTTTTCATCTGAGGATCACGATTTTCGTTTTGTGATTCTAATTTCAGATTATGGATCATCAGTTGGTTTGACTTTTCATCAAGACAGAACACCAGAGATGAGAACGCAAGTTCCAGAACATCAATTTTTCGCTGCTGCTCTGCAATTAGCTCCAGCAGTTCACCGAATGTCATTGCTTCTTCTGGTTTTTCAACGGTCATGTCCAGTATCCTCCATCGTGACAAAGTGGCGAAATGCCATATCAGCTTACTGCACCTTACCAAGTATAATTTATTATTCAACCAGGGTTTTTAACGGGGGAAATAGGGTGTAGCAAATAGAGCATAGAGTGGAATGGCGAATAAGTGCATACATTCGGTTTTTTCTGACTTAGAGCCAATCGTATCGCCAATAATCCCTACTGGGATAAGACTTTTAGTCTGGAGTGAACCAGTCATCTGCACTTTCCCAAGTTTCTTGTAAAATTTCGGAAATCCGATCTTTATCATCTTTGTTCGCTCCCATCACTGACAGGCTATTGCTACCAGCATAGCGGACCGAAATGGGGGCGTCGGGATAATGTTTATGGATCCTATGCTCAAGTTCGTGCTGAAGCGCTTCTATGGCGCCAGCAGGTAAAGGTGACAGCTTTGACAAAGTAATTTCTACACGCATAATTGCCTCCAATTTTTAACTGTTTATTTATACAGTTATTTGAGAAGGAGAACAAGCTATGATGTCAAACTTCCCTATCATCGTTAAATGATAGGGACGACCATTATTTCACGGACCAGTTCAGGCTTTGCCCGGCCATAAAAGGAATCAATGACTCGCTTCCCATCTGAATCTCTTCTGGAAAGGTGATCGGTTCTCGGTGAAGTTCAATCCAGCCTTCATTGACGGGTAAATTATAGAAACGGGGGCCGTTCAACGAACAGAACGCTTCAAATTTATTTAATGCCTCCATTTCCTCAAAAACAGTTGCGTAAGCGCTTATCGCGGCCTGAGCGTTAAAAACGCCTGCGCAACCACAGCTGGATTCTTTCCTGTGCTTGGTGTGGGGGGCAGAATCAGTACCAAGGAATAAACGCTCACAACCACTTGCCACCGCTTCTCGCAAAGCCTGTTGATGGATATTCCTTTTCAGAATAGGTAAGCAAAAAAGATGTGGGCGAATGCCGCCAACCAACATGTGATTTCGATTAAACATGAGGTGCTGAGGCGTAATCGTTGCAGCAATATATTGATTGCCTGAAAGGACATATTGCGCCGCTTCTTTGGTCGTAATGTGTTCTAAAACAATTTTCAGTTCAGGGAACTGTTTACGTAGTGGCTCCAGAATTGATTCGATGAATCTGGCTTCGCGATCAAAAATGTCAATGGCTGGATCGGTAACTTCACCATGGACCAGCAATGGCATACCGATTTTTTGCATTTTCTCCAGGATTGACGCGATATTGGCAATATTGGTTACGCCATGGCTGGAATTAGTGGTTGCGTTGGCGGGATAGAGCTTAGCTGCGGTGAACACACCTTGTTCGAAACCGTTTGTTACCTCAACGGCGTCCAGCGAGTCTGTCAAATAACAGGTCATCAGCGGTTTAAAATTGTCGCCTTCAGGAATAGCCGCCAGGATTCGGTTTCGATAAGCGATCGCGTCTGCAACGCTGGTAACCGGGGGCGTCAGGTTTGGCATGACAATCGCACGACCAAAAAATCGACTGGTGTAGGGAAGAACGGTTTCCAGCATGCGATCGTCGCGTAAATGGATATGCCAATCGTCAGGGCGGCGAATTTTTAGAATAGCAGGCAGTGCGGTCATGAAATTGTGCTCCGGCGTTCAGTAAAAATATCACTTGTCAGTGGGATGATGAGACTGATGCGTCGGGGAACAAGAATAAGTGCAAAGTGTCAGGAATGCATGTGTTTGTTTATGGGGGCTTGAAATTAGATCCGTTAGCTGAGTATTAAAGAAACACCCGCCAATGGCGGGTGTTTGATGTAACGATACGATAAACGAGGTTTACTCGCTGATGGCTATCGGTTTAGCCGCTGGCGCAGTGGCTTGATTAACAGCAGCATGACCACCTGCGGAGCCTTTCCCGGCAAAATGATATTCTGGGCGAACCCAATCACTCTGACGAGGGTGCTCTGGCTGATAATCAGGTGCTGGTGCTTTAGTCATTGGCGCAGTTGCTAAATGTTTGTAACGCGACGTTGTGGTGATAGCTGGTGTCAACTCTGTCACTGGCTGAACCGGGGCAACGATGGGGTTAACATCTTGTACCGCTACCGTGTTATTCACCTCTTCTGCAACAGACTCGGGCTGGTTGGTAGAAACTTGCGCCCGTTGTTCTGTCTCGACCACTGCCGTTTCCGCAGCGATGGCCGTAGAGGTAGCATCGGTTTCACGGGAAATCTCTGTTGCCGTTTCTGGGGCAGTCTCGACTACCTCGGATACGGGGGCAGCAATGTTCGCCGCTATTTCTTCCGATACAAATGGCTCGATGGTTTCAGCCGTTGTTGTGTTGTCTTGCTGAACATCCGACTCTTGATTAAAGACCTCTGCGTGTGCCTGAGGTGCGGGTTCGGACGTTTGATCAGCCGCGACTGCCTGCTCTGGTTCGGTCATTTCCGACGTTGTTGTTTCTGATGTGTCCACAACGACGGGGACAGCCGATTCAGGTTGTGCGGCGGGTTGTTCAGCTAAGGGGACAACATTTTCCGCAATTACTGGAAGTAACGGCGTTGCTGCGATGGCTGCATTATCTTCCGATAACGCTTTATCAAACGACTCCGTCTGCTGGTGTTGTGCTACCGGATAGTTGATCCACACCTTACCAGACGCCATCTCCGGTGATGCCGCCGCACTTTCTAACGGCATCGGTGAATGTGAAGGATAACGTTCGTCACGATAGCGACGGCGACGCTGTCCGCTAACGCGCAAATGGCGAGGCGAGCGGCGTGAGCGGCGTGGCATGCCACCATTTTCAGCATTCGCGCGATTTGCCTCAGTTGGTTGCTCGCCATCAGTCTCAGGGCTATCAACCACATTGACAGGTTCAACGATCGGCGTTGCAACAGTCGGTGTTGTAACAACAGGGATGGCCTCGACCTCAGCCACTGCTGTTGCATTGACAGTAGATTCCAATTCCTGCCCAGATTGTACACGGACTTTTTGTGTCAATTGGCGACGTTGGCGACGAGGCATAACCGGCGCGGTTTTTTCCTGTTCGCTGCTGTTGTCTTCAATCTCATCAATGAGCGTATTCTGTGCTTTAGTTTCTTGCTGTGACTGACGTTTATCGTCTTGGCGACGACGTTGGCGCTCCGCTCGCGGTTCGCGACGAGGTTGCTCATCAACTGAACCTTTTTCCACATCATCTGTTACGCGAGTATCAACTGCCGCCTCTGGATTTTGGCGCTTATTACGACGTTGCTCTTCACGCACATCCCGGTTGTCACGTGGACCTCGATCGCGACGGTTATTACTCTGACGACGAGAGTTACGACGATCCTGACGTTGTCCTTCGTTATTCTCAGTTGCCGTATCTAATTTTTTCTCGGCTGTCTCAACGCCGGTTTTAGATTCGGTATCAGATGCAAACAGTTTTTTCAGCGCACCAATTAAACGACAGACAAGCCCTGGTTGCTGCTCCCCTGAAACGGTATTTTTCGCAGGCACTGCTTTTGCTTCAGAAGACGTACGTTCTTCAGTCACCGTAGGCATATCCGGCATGGTGAACGTCGCCAGTGCGGGCAATTCAGGTTGCTTACGCTCGACCGTTTGTTCTTCCTGTAGCTGTTGCGTTTCTGTTTCTAACTGTTGTGGCAATAAGTAACTAAGCGTTGGTTTCTCTTCACCTTTCCGAACGCGTACCACAGAGTAATGCGGTGTCTGCATTCCATCATGAGGAACGATAACGGCGCGGACACCCCCCTGACGCTGCTCAATAGCATTAACGGCATCACGTTTTTCGTTCAGCAAATAAGACGCGATAGGAACAGGGACAATGGCATGGACTTCTTTGGTGTTCTCTTTCAGCGCCTCTTCTTCAATCAAACGCAGAATGGACAGAGAGAGCGATTCATTATCACGAACAGTACCGGTTCCGCCGCAACGTGGGCATACATGATGACTGGACTCGCCTAATGAAGGGCTAAGACGCTGACGCGACATTTCCAATAAGCCAAAACGTGAGATTCGACCAATCTGGATGCGAGCACGATCCTGACGTACCGAGTCTCGCAGTCTATTTTCGACTTCACGTTGATGACGAACAGGCGTCATATCAATAAAGTCGATAACGATCAGACCGCCTAAATCGCGTAAACGTAACTGGCGGGCAATTTCATCAGCCGCTTCCAGATTAGTATTGAAAGCCGTTTCTTCAATATCGCCGCCACGGGTTGCGCGGGCGGAGTTAATATCGATCGCGGTTAGCGCCTCAGTGGTATCAATGACGATGGAACCACCCGATGGCAGACGAACTTCGCGTTGAAATGCCGATTCAATCTGAGATTCGATTTGATAATGGCTGAATAGAGGGATCTCTCCACTGTACAGCTTGATTTTGCTACTGAAATCAGGTCGTCCAAGCGCAGAGATGTGCTCTTTAGCCAGGTCGAGAATTTTAGGGTTGTCGATCAGTATTTCGCCGATATCAGGACGCAGATAGTCACGGAAAGCCCGCACGATCACGTTACTTTCCTGATGGATCAGAAACGGCGCAGAACGGCCTTCGGCTGCCTTCTTGATCGCTTCCCAATGTTTTAAACGGAATGCTAAATCCCATTGCAGTGCTTCGGCTGACTTACCAACACCTGCGGTTCGTACAATCAACCCCATGCCATCGGGCAATTGCAACGAACCTAACGCTTCTTTTAGCTCCGTTCGGTCATCACCTTCAATACGACGGGAAATCCCACCGGCACGAGGGTTGTTTGGCATTAATACCAGATAGCTACCGGCCAGACTGATAAACGTTGTCAGCGCTGCGCCTTTGTTACCACGCTCTTCTTTATCCACCTGAACAATGACTTCCTGGCCTTCACGCAACACATCTTTAATGTTTGGGCGACCATGAGAGGCATAGTTGCTGGGAAAATATTCACGCGCGATTTCTTTGAGAGGGAGAAAACCATGTCTTTCCGCGCCATAATCGACAAAAGCGGCTTCAAGACTGGGTTCAATACGAGTGATTTTACCTTTGTAGATATTTGCTTTCTTCTGCTCATGACCGGGACTTTCGATATCCAGATCATACAGCCGTTGACCATCAACCAAGGCAACACGCAACTCTTCTTGCTGAGTCGCGTTAATCAACATTCTCTTCATCTTTAACTTACTCGTTATTTTTACTTGCATTATTGATAGAGCTGCGGACAAAAAGAACCGCATGACCGGCGTGAACCGATGGCCTCGTGGCTTATCGCAGGGACGTCAACCTCCCGGTTGTCGCCTGCATAGAGGCGCATATTTCGGTAGCCTGTATTTCCTTTTGGAAAACAGTGCGTTTACTGAGGGAACAGCTTCTGAAGAATGTCGCCAGATCTGATTCCATTTACCGGCCAAGCTGCAATCCGCAGCCCGCTAACTGCTTGATTACACATTACGTCTTACGCCATTGCTGCGTGTGTGTGTCATCAGGCAAACTTAATAATTCCGCAATTTCCCTTGTTTTAATGGAAACCAGCACGGAAAACACGAAGCATTATTCCATTGCTGATACCGTTATAGCAAGGTGACTTTGCCTGCCAATATCAAGATAGTTGTGCTGTTATCACTCAAACTGGTAGTCGTTGACACTAAATCAACCAAACCTGTTGGTGTAACAATATCTTCATAAGTCAGACACACAGTTAAGCACAGAAAAAGGAGTGGCGCTATCCGGCTGCTCTATTTAGAATCGCGCATCATGAAAATAGACAATCCTTCAGTACAATTTGTGACGATCTCCGCCGATGAGGCTGGACAGCGCATTGATAACTTTTTGCATACCCGCTTGAAAGGTGTGCCTAAAAGTATGGTTTATCGCATCTTGAGAAAAGGTGAGGTAAGGGTAAATAAGAAGCGGATAAAACCCGAATATAAATTGTTGGCGGGTGATGAGATACGTATCCCGCCCGTCAGACAGGCCGAGCGTGATGAAACACCCGTTTCGGCTAGTTTGGGCAAGGTCGCCGCGCTGGCGGATTGTATTCTCTATGAAGACGACTACCTGTTGGTATTAAACAAGCCGTCCGGTACGGCGGTACACGGTGGTAGTGGGTTGAGTTTCGGTGTGATCGAAGGATTACGCGCACTACGTCCTGAAGCACGATTTTTGGAACTGGTCCATCGATTGGATCGGGATACATCAGGTGTTCTGTTAGTTGCCAAGAAACGATCGGCGTTGCGCTCATTACACGAGCAATTACGCTTAAAAGGGATGCAAAAGGATTATCTGGCTCTGGTTCGCGGCCAATGGCAGTCTCATTGCAAAGTGGTACAGGCACCTTTGTTGAAAAATATCCTTCAGAGCGGCGAGCGTATTGTTCGAGTGAACAGTGAAGGTAAACCCTCAGAAACCCGGTTTAAAGTTGAAGAGCGTTTTGATGATGTGGCAACGCTGGTGCGTGCTAGCCCGGTAACAGGGCGAACCCATCAGATCCGTGTTCACACGCAGTATGCTGGGCATCCGATCGCTTTTGACGATCGCTATGGGGAACGGGCGTTCGATCAGCAATTAGCAGGAACAGGTCTAAAACGTCTCTTTTTGCATGCGCAAGCGTTACGTTTTGAGCACCCCAATACGGGAGAGACGCTCCGGATTGAAGCGCCGTTAGACGAACAGTTGCGTCGGTGTTTGTTGGCGTTGCGTAAAGCCAAAGCCTAGTTTTTCTCTGGGTGATGAAGACGGAATAGCCAGATGAGGGTATTCCGTCGTTAGTTTTCTGTCAGCGGATTTATTCCTTCAGCTTTCAACATTGCGAGCAGGGCAATGAGCGGTAAGCCGATTAACGCATTGGGATCTCGACCATCTAGTCGGTCAAAGAGTGCAATTCCTAATCCTTCGCTTTTGAAACTACCAGCACAGTTCCAGGGCTGTTCTTTATCCAGATAGCCGCTAATTTCCGTTTCTGTCAGTACCCGAAAATGCACGTCAAAGGGCTCCACGCTGCTCTGCATTTTTTGTGCTGCGCTATTAAAAAGTGCCAAACCAGTGAAAAAAGAGACGCACTTGCCGCTGGCCTGCTGTAATTGACGTGTCGCGTTAGCTTTATTGTGCGGTTTCCCTGTGATGGTATTTTCCAATACACAAACCTGATCGGAACCAATAATCAGGTGATTGGGATAATGTATGGCTAGCGCTTGTGCTTTACTTTCTGCTAGCCGTGTCACCAGTGTAAAGGCATCCTCTCCAGGATGAGGGCTTTCATCAATGTCTGGTGCCGCACAAACAAAAGGAATCGCGAGCTTCTCCAGTAACGCGCGGCGGTAGGGTGATGTTGAAGCGAGAACGATTGGATACATAATTTTTTTATAAACCGTAGCGTAATGACTAAAGGCATTTTAAACTATGCGCCGCTCTGGAAGCGAATATTGGTGAAAGGTCGTGCTTCACAGCCTTTTTCTTTGACTCTATGTCGTTACGACGTTAATATGCGCGCCCTATGCAAAAGGTAAAATTACCCTTAACCCTTGATGCGGTTCGTACTGCCCAGAAGCGTTTGGACTATGTTGGTGTCTATACGTCTGAACAGGTAATGCGTATTGCCGAGTCAGTGGTGAGTGTGGACAGTGATGTTCAGGCTTCTTTGTCTTTCAATATTGATAATCAACGTTTAGCGGTGATTGACGGTAGTGCAGATGTGACGGTGACATTAATGTGCCAACGCTGCGGAAAGCCATTTGAGCATCAGGTTCATGCGACGTTTTGTTTTAGCCCGGTCGTCAATGATGAGCAGGCTGAAGCTTTGCCGGAAGTGTATGAACCGATCGACGTTGATGAGTTTGGCGAAGTTGATCTGTTGGCAATGGTTGAAGATGAAATCATCCTTACATTGCCTATCGCCCCGGTACATGATTCTGAACACTGTGAAGTGTCCGAAGCGGACATGGTGTTTGGTAAATTGCCTGAAGAGGCAGAAAAGCCAAATCCGTTTGCCGTATTAGCCAGTTTAAAGCGTAAGTAATTAAGGAGTAAGGTCCATGGCCGTACAACAGAACAAACCTAGCCGTTCCAAACGTGGTATGCGTCGCTCTCACGATGCGTTAACCACTTCTTCTGTATCCGTAGATAAAGTTTCTGGCGAAACGCATCTGCGTCACCACATCACCGCGGATGGTTATTACCGTGGTCGCAAGGTCATTGCCAAGTAATTTTTGCGAATTATTAGCAAGGCGATACCTTGACACGCCTAACTCTGGCGTTAGATGCGATGGGCGGGGATTTCGGTCCCTGCGTAACGGTGCCTGCTGCATTGCAGGCACTGGCTTCTAATCCGGATCTCTGTCTGTTATTAGTTGGCGATCCTGTTGCGATTGAGCCATTACTTGCCAAAATCGATTCTGAACGATTATCCCGGTTAGAGATTGTTCCAGCCGAATCGGTTATTGCCAGTGATGCAAAACCGTCGCAGGCGATCCGCGCGAGTCGCGGAACATCAATGCGCATCGCACTTGAGCTGATTAAAGAAGGAAGAGCACAGGCCTGTGTAAGTGCAGGTAATACTGGTGCTTTAATGGGATTAGCAAAGCTTTTGCTCAAACCCCTTGACGGTATTGAACGTCCAGCACTGGTCTCTATTTTGCCTCATCAGCAGCAGGGTAAAACCGTGGTGTTGGATTTAGGAGCCAATGTTGACTGCGATGGTACGATGTTGGTTCAGTTTGCCGTGATGGGATCGGTGATGGCAGAAGTCGTGCTTGAGCTGGAAAATCCTCGGGTAGCGTTGCTGAATATTGGTGAAGAAGAGACAAAGGGTCTGAGCAGTATTCGCGATGCTGCCAGTCGATTAAAAAATACACCGTCGATCAATTATATTGGTTACCTCGAAGGTAATGAGTTGTTGACAGGCAAGACAGACGTCATGGTCTGTGATGGTTTTGTCGGTAATGTCACGTTGAAGACGATGGAAGGCGTAGTCAGGATGTTCCTGTCGTTGCTGAAATCTTCTTCTTCAGATCCTGATCATAAGAAAAAGCAGTCCTGGTGGTTGAAATGGCTGGGGCGTTTGTTACAAAAACGGTTATCAAAGCGTTTCGGTCATTTGAACCCTGACCAATATAATGGCGCATGTCTATTAGGATTACGGGGAACCGTAATCAAAAGCCATGGCGCTGCGAATCAGAAAGCGTTTGCCGTTGCCATTGAGCAAGCCATGCAGACGGTACGGCGGCAACTTCCCGAGCGGATCGCTGCCCGTCTAGAAGCTGTATTACCCAAGAGTGACTGAGCGTACATGTATACAAAAATAATCGGAACGGGCAGTTATTTGCCAAAGCAAGTCAGAACGAATGCTGATTTAGAGAAAATGGTGGAGACGTCTGACGAATGGATCGTTACGCGTACAGGGATACGTGAACGTCGTATTGCCGCGCCTGATGAAAATGTCGCGACCATGGGCTACCAGGCCGCGCAAAAGGCGTTGGAAATGGCCGGTATTGACAAATCGAAGGTGGGGTTGCTGCTTGTAGCTACGACATCGTCGAGCCATGCATTCCCCAGTTCGGCTTGCCAAATTCAACAGTTACTCGATATAAAAGATACGATGGCGTTTGACTTAGCCGCTGCTTGTGCCGGTTTCACTTACGCATTGAGCGTTGCCGATCAATATATTAAAAATGGCGCAGTCGACTATGCGTTAGTTATTGGTTCTGACACGTTGTCCCGCACGTTAGATCCTGAAGATCGTGGTACGCTTATTTTATTTGGTGATGGTGCGGGAGCCGTTGTATTGGCCGCATCAGAACAACCGGGCATTTTATCTACGCATTTGCATGCGGATGGACGTTACGGCGAATTGTTGACGTTACCCCATCAGGATCGCTTGCATCAGGAGACACCTGCATATCTGACGATGGCAGGTAATGAAGTCTTTAAAGTCGCGGTCACTGAATTGGCGCACATCGTTGAAGAAACGTTGCAAGCCTCACAACTGGAAAAAAATGAATTGGATTGGTTGGTTCCTCATCAGGCTAATCTTCGTATTATCAGTGCAACGGCGAAAAAGTTAGGGATGGGAATGGATAAGGTGGTGGTGACGTTAGATCGCCATGGCAATACGTCCGCTGCTTCTGTTCCCTCCGCTTTGGATGAAGCCGTGCGTGACGGGCGTATCAAGCCAGGACACCTGGTATTGCTTGAGGCTTTTGGCGGCGGTTTTACCTGGGGTTCTGCACTGGTTCGTTTTTAATTAAACAGGATTTAATATGACGCAATTTGCAATGGTTTTTCCCGGACAGGGATCGCAGACTGTCGGTATGTTGGCTGAACTGGCTACAGAATACCCGATCGTTACTGAAACTTTTGCTCAGGCTTCTGATGTTTTAGGCTATGACCTATGGCAACTGACTCAACAAGGTCCTGTTGAAGAGTTGAATAAAACCTGGCAAACCCAGCCTGCGTTATTGACCGCGTCTGTCGCAATCTGGCGTGTCTGGCAGCAACAAGGGGGCAAACAACCCTCGCTGATGTCGGGTCATAGTTTAGGCGAATATTCTGCGCTGGTTTGTGCGGGTGTATTGGATTTCCAGCAGGCGGTTCGTCTGGTTGAATTGCGTGGCAAACTTATGCAGGAAGCCGTGCCGGAAGGTACTGGAGCAATGTATGCGATCATTGGCCTTGATAATGAAGCGATAGCTAAAGCGTGTGAGATATCGGCACAAGGGCAGGTGGTTTCGCCGGTAAACTTCAATTCTCCTGGTCAAGTGGTTATTGCGGGTAACAAAGAAGCGGTAGAACGTGCGGGTGCGGCATGTAAGGCGGCGGGAGCGAAGCGCGCATTACCGTTGCCTGTCAGCGTTCCGTCGCATTGTGCATTGATGGAGCCGGCAGCAAAGAAACTGGCTGCCGCGCTTGAGTCTGTGGACATTCATACGCCGTTAATTCCTGTGGTCAATAATGTTGATGCCCGTATTGAAACGACACCAGACGCAATCCGTAGTGCGCTGGTTCGTCAGCTTTATCGTCCTGTGCGTTGGACGGAGTGTGTCGAGTTTATCGCATCACAAGGCGTTGAATCGTTATTAGAAGTGGGGCCGGGAAAAGTTCTGACTGGCTTAACGAAACGAATCGTTGATACGTTGACAGCTGCCGCAGTAAACGATCCAGCTTCTCTGTCAGCGGCACTTGAAAAATAAAAACGGAGAACACAATGAGTTTTGAGGGAAAAATTGCACTGGTTACCGGTGCAAGCCGAGGTATCGGCCGGGCGATAGCAGAGACGTTGGTTGCCCGTGGTGCAAAAGTCATTGGGACCGCAACCAGCGAAAAGGGCGCTGAAACTATCAGCGCCTGGCTGGGTGAGAATGGTAAAGGTTATGTACTGAACGTTGCGGATGTGGCGTCAGTTGATAAGGTTCTATCTGATATTCGCGCTGAATTTGGCGACGTTGACATTTTGGTTAATAATGCCGGGATTACGCGTGATAATCTGCTAATGCGGATGAAAGAAGACGAATGGCAGGATATTCTGGATACGAATTTGACATCCGTGTTCCGACTGTCTAAAGCAGTGATGCGTGCAATGATGAAGAAACGTTTTGGACGAATCATCACTATTGGCTCCGTTGTTGGTACAATGGGAAACGCAGGGCAGGCAAACTATGCAGCCGCGAAAGCTGGGCTGATTGGTTTTAGTAAGTCTCTCGCTCGTGAAGTCGCTTCCCGTGGCATTACTGTTAACGTGGTTGCACCGGGTTTTATTGAAACGGATATGACTCAGGCGTTGACAGAAGAACAGCGAGCAGGCATTTTGAGTCAGGTTCCCGCTAACCGGCTTGGTGATGCTAAAGAAATCGCCAGTGCTGTTTCATTTTTAGCCTCTGACGAGGCAGGTTACATTACCGGCGAGACATTGCATGTCAATGGCGGCATGTATATGATCTAAAAAGCACGAAAAATATTTGCGTTATTTGCGGTCATGACCGCAAAATAGCACAAAATCGTGGTTCGACCAGCCGGGATTTTGTTGCATCTTTTTCAACATTTTATACACTACGAAAACCATCGCGAAAGCGAGTTTTGATAGGAAATTTAAGAGTATGAGCACTATCGAAGAACGCGTTAAGAAAATCATCGTTGAACAGCTTGGTGTTAAGCAGGAAGAAGTCGTAAACAATGCTTCTTTCGTTGATGACCTCGGCGCTGATTCTCTTGACACTGTTGAGCTGGTAATGGCGCTGGAAGAAGAATTTGATACAGAAATTCCAGACGAAGAAGCTGAAAAAATCACGACTGTTCAGGCAGCCATTGATTTCATTCAGGCTAACCAGCAGTAAGCGAACATATCTAGGCGGTCATTCGACCGCCTAAGTTTTTTGTCCCGCAGTGTCATATTTTTCCCTCCCTGGAGGACAAGCGTGTCTAAGCGTCGAGTAGTTGTGACCGGACTGGGCATGTTATCTCCTGTCGGCAACACAGTTGAGTCTACGTGGAGTGCTCTTCTTGCCGGTCAGAGTGGTATCAGCCTGATCGACCATTTCGATACTAGTGCCTACGCAACGCGTTTTGCTGGCTTAGTAAAGGATTTTAATTGTGAGGAATTCATTTCGCGTAAAGAAGCGCGAAAAATGGATGCCTTCATTCAGTATGGAATCATGGCGGGTATTCAAGCCATTAAAGATTCCGGCATTGAAATAACGGAAGAAAATGCACCACGCTTTGGTGCTGCGATCGGTTCCGGTATCGGTGGCCTAGGTCTCATTGAAGAGAACCATAGTGCCCTGGTAAACGGCGGACCGCGCAAGATTAGTCCGTTTTTTGTGCCATCAACCATTGTCAATATGGTTGCCGGACATCTGACCATTATGTACGGATTGCGTGGCCCGAGCATCTCTATTGCGACGGCTTGCACTTCCGGTGTGCATAATATTGGTCATGCTGCCCGAATCATCGCGTATAACGACGCAGATATCATGGTGGCGGGTGGGGCAGAAAAAGCCAGTACTCCATTGGGCGTCGGTGGTTTTGGCGCAGCCCGTGCATTATCCACGCGTAATGACAACCCACAGGCGGCAAGTCGCCCATGGGATAAAGATCGCGATGGTTTTGTGCTGGGAGATGGTGCGGGTATGCTCGTGCTGGAAGAGTACGAACATGCTAAAAAACGCGGTGCCAAGATTTATGCCGAGGTTGTTGGTTTTGGCATGAGCAGTGATGCCTACCATATGACGTCACCACCGGAAAATGGAGCAGGTGCAGCATTAGCAATGGAAAACGCATTGCGGGATGCGGCGCTTTCAACATCGCAAATTGGTTACATCAACGCTCACGGAACCTCGACTTCAGCAGGTGACAAAGCCGAAACTCAGGCTGTCAAATCTGTGTTTGGCGATGATGCCTACCGAGTGTTGGTCAGTTCGACGAAATCGATGACGGGTCACCTATTGGGTGCCGCGGGTGCCGTTGAGTCTATTTTCAGTATCCTTGCATTACGCGATCAGGCTGTACCGCCAACGATCAACCTAGATAATCCAGATGATGGCTGCGACTTGGATTTCGTGCCGCACGAAGCACGTCAGGTTAATAATCTGGAATATACGCTGTGTAACTCTTTTGGCTTCGGTGGCACCAACGGTTCACTGATATTCCGCAGGGTTTAAACATCGTTGTCTTATTAAAAAACCCGGTTTCCGGGTTTTTTTTTGTGATAAACCATCGCCGCGACTCCTTTTGCTGACTCACACAAAACGTTTCTGATTTGCACTACTCATGGGAGGTTGTCCGTGGGTCATCGCAAGTAACATCGAAAAACGCTCCTCGTGCGAATGATGGCTTGCCCGATGATTGCGTTAACTGGCAAGCTGATGGCTCTTGGCTGAAAGGATGTAAGACATGCGTTGGATCAATGGTCAGCAACAGGACATTTTATCGGTTTCAGACCGGTCTATTCAGTTCGGCGATGGCTGTTTTACCACGGCCAGGGTAATCGATGGTCAAATAATATGGATTGAGCGCCATATTAGCCGTTTGCAACGAGCGGTAGAACGTTTGCTGTTACCGTCGATTGACTGGTCGTTGCTGGCAGAGGAAATGATGCTGGCCGCAGTAGGGCAGCGACTAGGCGTAGTAAAAGTGATATTAACACGAGGTCAGGGAGGCCGGGGTTACAGCAGTCAAGATTGTAACCAAGCGACGCGTATCGTTATGCAAGGCGATTACCCCGAGCACTATTGTCATTGGCGTGAACGCGGCATTAACCTGAATTTGAGTCCTATTGCGTTGGCTAAACAGCCTTTGCTGGCAGGTATCAAACATCTCAATCGTCTGGAGCAAATTTTAATCCGTACCTGTCTTAATCAGACGTCTGCTGATGAAGCCTTGGTGCTTGACACCGCTGGTGCGCTAGTGGAATGCTGTGCGGCTAATTTATTTTGGCGGAAGGGAAATCAGGTTTATACGCCAGATTTAACCTATGCTGGTGTCGACGGGGTTGCCCGGCAGCATATACTGTCGCTATTGGCTGATAGCCATTTTGATGTGAGGATTGTGACAGAACCCCTTACCGCGCTTGCGCATGCCGATGAGGTTTTGGTCTGTAATGCATTAATGCCCATAATCCCTGTAAACCAGGCTCATGTCTGGTGTTATCGCTCCAGAGATCTGTACCGATTTCTGAGCCCTAACTGTTAGTCGATGGTTAAGTGATGAAGAAAAAGAAGATTGGTGTGCTGATTGTCGTTGCTTTACTGCTCATAAGTTTGTTTTTGTGGCAGAAACTACAGCAGTTTGCCAGTTCACCGCTTGCAATTGAACAAGACATGATTTTTACGCTTCCCGCAGGTACTGGACGCGAAGGTTTGGAAGCGTTATTGCTGGATCAAGGCGTGATCGCCACGGGAACCTTTTTCCCCTGGTTGCTGCGTGTTGAACCTGATTTGGCGAGATTCAAGGCCGGGACGTACCGTTTGGCCGCTGACATGACGGTACGTGAGATGTTGGCATTGTTAGCCAGCGGAAAAGAGGCACAGTTTTCGATTCGTTTTATTGAAGGTTCTCGTCTGAGTGATTGGATCACCATATTGCGTCAATCGCCCTATATTAAGCATGTACTGGTTGATAAAAGTATTCCAGAGATTGCCACTGCGTTGGGGATAGAAGATAAACCCAACCCGGAAGGGTGGTTCTATCCGGATACATACTCATATACGGCGGATACGACGGATTTGGCGCTGCTAAAACGGGCTCACCAGCGGATGAAGAAAACGGTCGATGATGTATGGAAAGAGAGAGAAGACGGACTACCTTACAAAACGGCGGATGAATTGCTGACGATGGCATCCATTATTGAAAAAGAAACGGCTGTCAGTGAAGAGCGCCCTCAGGTTGCATCTGTTTTCGTTAATCGGCTACGTATGGGGATGCGTTTACAAACCGATCCAACGGTTATTTATGGCATGGGAGATTCGTACTCCGGTGTGATAACCCGCAAGGCGCTGGATACGCCAACGCCTTACAACACATACACGATCTCTGGCCTGCCGCCAACGCCGATCGCTATACCGGGAAAAGCCTCCATAGAGGCGGCGGCTCACCCGGCTAAGACGCCATACCTTTATTTTGTCGCCGATGGCAAGGGTGGGCATCGTTTTACGACTAACCTGGAAGATCACAATCGTGCGGTAAGGGTATATCGCTCAGCCTTAAAGGAACGGGATGAACAGTAAATTTATCGTAATTGAAGGTCTGGAAGGCGCGGGCAAAACAACGGCGCGTAATTGTGTCGTCGAAACGCTTCGGGCATACGGCATCCAGGATGTGGTTTTTACACGAGAGCCTGGTGGAACACCGTTGGCCGAGAAACTGCGTGAATTGATCAAGCAGGGCATCAGTGATGAACAGGTAACGGATAAAGCTGAAGTTTTAATGCTGTATGCAGCCAGGGTGCAACTGGTTGATAACGTCATTAAACCTGCACTTGCGAGGGGGCTATGGGTCGTCGGCGATCGTCACGATCTTTCTTCTCAGGCCTATCAAGGTGGTGGGCGGCAGATCGACCAGAAACTGTTAATGTCTTTGCGTGATACCGTATTGGGCGATTTTCGTCCCGATCTGACCCTTTATCTTGATTTACCGCCGGAAATCGGATTACAACGGGCCCGCGGGCGTGGGGAATTGGATCGCATTGAGCAAGAGTCACTGGCATTTTTTGAGCGGACTCGTGCTCGTTATCAGGCATTAGCGGCAGAAGACGCCACTATCGTCACGATCGATGCTTCTCAATCGCTGGAATGCGTCAGTGCGGCGATACAAATGGTGCTACAGGATTGGCTGCAACAGCAGGGATTGCATCAAACCGCGGCGTCATCCGTTGCTTTTTCTCAAGGTCACGACTAATGGATTGGTATCCCTGGCTTAACGCGCCTTATCGTCAATTGATCGGGCAATATCAGGCCGGAAGAGGGCATCATGCCCTTTTGTTACATGCCTTACCCGGTATGGGAGACGACTCTCTGGTTTATGCGTTAAGTCGTTGGCTGATGTGTCAGCAGCCGGAAGGGATGAAAAGCTGTGGAAAGTGTCACGACTGTCATCTGATGATGGCGAGTACCCACCCTGACTGGTACATGCTCAGTCCTGAAAAAGGGAAACAGAGTCTGGGGGTCGACGCTGTGCGTGAGGTGTTGGATAAGCTTTACCAACATTCGCGGCAAGGAGGAGCGAAGGTCGTTTGGCTACCGTCCGCTGAATGGTTAACAGAAGCGGCGGCGAACGCGTTGTTAAAGACATTGGAAGAACCACCTCAGCGAACCTATTTTCTGTTTGGCTGCCGTGAACCTTCTCGTTTGTTAGCAACGATGCGCAGTCGTTGTCTGTACCGTTATCTGGATGTGCCGGATGAAACGCAGAGTGTACAATGGCTGAATGCACGCCATCATTATGATCCTCAGGCAATACGTACGGCGTTGCGGCTTCAGGCCGGCGCGCCGCTCGCGGCTGAGACACTATTGCAGCCAGAACGCTGGAAACAGCGTAACGTCCTATGTCAGGAATGGGCTACCGCGCTAGATTCACGTGATTTGTTTTCATTGCTCCCATTATTTAATCATGATGATGTCAGTGAGCGGATTCACTGGCTGACTTCACTTCTTTTAGATGCGATAAAATGGCAGCAAGGTGTTGGTGAACATCGAGTGAATCAAGATCAACCCATGCTCGTTGAGCGTTTCGTACATGCGTTTACCCATGTGCAATTGCAATATGAGTTGCATCACTGGCTTCAGTGTCGACAAAAACTCCTGATGGTAACCGGCGTTAACCGTGAACTGTTATTGACTGAACGATTGCTTGATGCTGAACAAAGCTTGTCGGCGACGGTGCAGCGGTACTTTCATCCCTTCTCTGTTTAATCAATTTTGAGTAAATATCATGTTGTTAGTTGATTCCCATTGCCATCTTGACGGACTGGATTATCAGTCATTGCATAAAGACGTTTCTGATGTTCTCGACAAAGCATCTTGTCGTGGCGTTAGCTTTGTTCTGGCGGTTGCGACTACGCTACCGGGTTATCTGGCAATGGCGGAACAGATCGGCGAACGGGATAATGTGGCATTCTCCTGCGGCGTTCATCCATTAAATCAAAGTGAGCCCTACGATTATGCTGAACTGCGCCAGCTAGCCGCTGAGCCCCGGGTGGTCGCTTTGGGGGAAACCGGTCTGGATTATTATTATCAGGCAGAGACGAAGGTGCAGCAGCAGGCTTCTTTTCGCGAGCACATCCGTATTGGCAATGAGCTCAATAAACCGGTCATTGTGCATACACGCGCGGCACGAGAAGACACACTTGCTATTCTGAAAGAAGAGCAGGTGGAAAAATGTGGTGGTGTACTACATTGTTTTACCGAAGATCTGGCGACGGCCAGAACGCTGTTGGATATGGGGTTTTATATTTCTTTTTCCGGCATCGTCACGTTTCGCACTGCGGAAGAATTACGCGATGTTGCACGCTATGTTCCGTTGGATCGAATGTTAATCGAAACGGACTCTCCTTGGTTGGCGCCTGTCCCTTACCGTGGACAGGAAAACCAACCAGCTTATGTGCGTGATATAGCGGAATACTTATCTGTCTTGAAAGGAACGACGCTGGATGAATTGGCAGCGGCCACGACGGATAATTTCACCCGCTTGTTTCACCTCGATCCTGTACGATGGTCAGCGCTTTCCTCGTAGTGGGTTGTGCTATTTTTTTTCGCCGTGTAATTAATGATTGTTAAATGACCTCCTGACTTGGTATTCCCTCGTCAGGAAGGGCTGTTTTTAGCCATATATCACAAATTTATTTATATTATGCGCAAATTTTACTTGCCGTCTCATCGAAACGTGATAGCTATCAAACATTACCAGATGTATTTATTTTACTCTGCGTAAAAATTAAAGGGGGCTAAGACACCCCGAAATGTGAAGGTACATTCTCCCCACCTTTGCTAATACGAAGTATCAGAAATATAAGCACTATTACTCAGGAGCACTCTCAATTATGTTCAAGAATGCATTCGCAAACCTGCAAAAAGTAGGTAAGTCGCTAATGCTGCCCGTATCCGTATTGCCCATCGCAGGTATTTTACTGGGGGTTGGATCGGCCAATTTTAGCTGGTTGCCTGAAATTGTCTCTAGCGTCATGGCGCAGGCTGGTGACTCTGTGTTTGCCAATATGCCGTTGATTTTTGCTATCGGCGTGGCGCTAGGATTTACCAATAATGACGGTGTCTCTGCACTGGCGGCTGTGGTGGCGTATGGCATCATGGTAAAAACGATGGCAGCGATTGCGCCGCTGGTTTTGAATCTACCCGCGGCAGAAATTGCCGAGAAGCATTTGGCGGATACCGGCGTATTGGGTGGGATTATTGCTGGTGCGATTGCCGCCTATATGTTCAACCGTTTCTACCGTATTCAACTGCCCGAGTATTTAGGCTTCTTTGCCGGTAAACGCTTTGTGCCGATCATTTCTGGCTTGACGGCGATCGCGACGGGGTTAGTTCTCTCGTTTGTATGGCCTCCAGTTGGCACCGCGATCCAGACTTTCTCCCATTGGGCTGCTTACCAGAATCCGGTTCTGGCGTTTGGTTTATACGGTGTGGTAGAGCGTTCTCTGGTTCCGTTTGGTTTGCACCACATCTGGAACGTTCCTTTCCAGATGCAGATCGGCGAGTTCACGAATGCTGCGGGTCAGGTGTTCCACGGTGATATCCCACGTTACATGGCAGGTGATCCGACGGCGGGTAAATTGTCTGGTGGCTTCTTATTCAAGATGTACGGTCTGCCAGCTGCGGCGATTGCTATTTGGCACTCAGCAAAACCGGAAAATCGGGCAAAAGTGGGCGGCATCATGCTCTCCGCCGCATTGACTTCGTTCCTGACGGGGATCACTGAGCCTATTGAGTTCTCCTTCCTGTTTGTTGCACCAATTTTGTATGTTATTCATGCGATTCTGGCAGGCTTAGCTTTTCCGATCTGTATTTTGTTGGGGATGCGCGATGGCACAAGCTTCTCACACGGTCTGATCGATTTTGTGGTACTGAGCGGTAACGGCAGCAATCTGTGGTTGTTCCCGATTATTGGTCTGTGCTACGCGCTGGTTTACTACACGCTTTTCCGTGTTCTGATTGCCAAACTTAATTTGAAAACGCCGGGTCGTGAAGAGTCAACGTCTGAGCATACCGCGCAGAATAGTTCAGAGATGGCGGCAGCCCTTGTGACGGCTTTCGGTGGCAAAGAGAATATTACTAATCTTGATGCCTGCATCACTCGCTTGCGTGTTAGCGTCGGTGACGTGTCGAAAGTTGATCAGGTGAGTCTGAAGAAGCTTGGAGCGGCCGGGGTCGTGGTGGCGGGTTCTGGTGTTCAGGCTATTTTCGGTACGAAATCCGATAACTTGAAAACGGATATGGATGACTATATTCGTCATCACTGATTCGGTTTTATGGGGAGCATTGAAAGGGGCGAAAGCCCCTTTTTTACGTGGATCTGCCGTATGCTTGCGTCAGCGCGAGGTTCAGGGAGTGTGCCGGTAGTGCCAACGCATAAGTAATTTGAGGTATAGCGTGGGATAGACCAAGAGGCAGGTTTCAGATCCTGGCAACGTCGTGTTGTTCAAACCACGGTAACAGTGTGTCGTATTTTAACCATCTGCATCATAAATAGATGAAGAGGGTTGAAAGAAATAGAGTAGGTCACTCATACTGCCAATATGACTCAGGGTTATGTCTGTTTAAAAAAGGAAATCAACATGGCTGAAGAAACCATTTTTAGTAAGATTATCCGCCGGGAAATTCCTGCTGATATCGTCTATCAGGATGAACTGGTTACTGCTTTTCGTGATATTGCACCTCGCACACCGACTCATATTTTGATTGTTCCCAATGTATTGATCCCGACGGTCAATGAAACCACCGCAGAGCATGAAGCCGCGCTGGGGCGAATGATCACGGTCGCGGGAAAAATCGCGCGACAGGAAGGGATTGCCGAGGACGGTTATCGTTTGATCATTAACTGTAATCGTCATGGTGGGCAGGAGGTTTATCATATTCATATGCACCTGCTGGGTGGACATGCCTTGGGGCCGTTGCTTGCGGATTGATGGAGCTTTTGATGCGTATTCCCAGGATGCAATGTTTATCCGTTCTCGTGATCGCCAGTATCTTGGCGGCATGCAGCACACCAAAAGTGCTTACCATTAATGAACGGCAAACGTTGGTATTGGATGCGCCGTTGTTATCGGCTGGGGTAACGGCAGGAAATCCGTCTCTTGATGCTGATAATGGTAAACGTCGAGCGTCTTCTGTTGTCAGTAACAATAGCAACCACTCCGTCACCGTGCAGTACCGCTTCTACTGGTATGACGATAATGGGTTGGATATCTTACCGTATGACGACGTGCAAGTTCTTGAACTCCAGCCCCAGACAGAAATGAGGATTTTTTCAACGCGCAGCAATCCTGATGTGCGCCAGGTTCGCCTTCATCTATTTTTGTAATGGTGTGTTGAGAGAGGAAATATGAAAAAGTATCTAGGCGTGGCGCTGGCCGTGCTGGTATTGACAGGGTGTCCAAGCCGTCCACCTGAACCCGTTGAACCGCCTGCAACGATTGAACCGGTAGAACCTCAGGTTCCGGTTACCCCTCCACCGGGGGAACAAGTTCCGCCACCGCCGAAAATTCAAACGCTGAATTGGGAAGCCAGTATTGATCCTCTGGTGGCGCAGATGCTGAAAGCTGATGGCGTTACGCAAGGGAGCATCCTGCTGCTGGATAGTGTAAAGAATAACACGAACGGGTCGTTGCAAACGGCGAAAGCCAATAATGCGTTATATAGCGCCTTGTCATCCAGTAATACGTTTACTCTGGTGCCACGCGAACAATTGGCGATGGCTAAGCAAACGTTAGGGTTATCGGTTGATGACAGTTTGGGGTCGCGTAGCAAGGCGATTGGGTTGGCTCGTTATGTGAGTGCGCAATATGTGTTGTATAGCGATATCAGTGGCGATGTGAAATCCCCTGTAATCGATATGCAATTGATGCTGGTGCAGACTGGCGAAATTGTCTGGTCGGGTAATGGCAACGTTAAACACTAAACAACAACTGACTGCCCTCGTTCGTCAATATTTTCCGGCGGTTGATACCGCCGGTTTTCATTTCGAGCCTGTTAGTGGGCTGAGTAGTGAAAGTTGGCGTATCACGGGACCAGAAATAACGTGGCTGGCTCGTCCGCAATCGCCATTAGGATATCAGGCTGGAACCGATCGTCAGCGAGAATTTCACCTGCTACGCCAGATGGCTGCTGCTGGATTGGCACCCCGTCCGCTGTTGTGGCAGCGCGACTGGTTGATTATCGAATGGGTTCCTGGCCGTATTACTAACGCCGATGAATTTTCTACGTTGGTGACCAATGGTGCATTAGCAGGATGTTTATCTACTATCCATCAACAACCGTGCAGCGGTTACCCGCTCGATCTGCGAAAGTTGTTTGCTCGCCACTGGCAACAAATGGATGTTAAGCGACGCTCACCAGCATTGTTGCGGTTGTATCAGCATTTTCAGCATGAGTCATTACCGGCGTCATTAGCCTATGCACCACTACATCTGGATGTCCATGCAGAAAATCTGCTGATAACCGATGAGGGAATGATGCTTATTGACTGGGAATATGCATCGGATGGCGATATTGCGTTTGAAATGGCATTTATTTTTCGAGCAAATCAGATGGATATACCCGCGCAAAAGGCTTTTTTAGCCACGTATCAACAACACCGCCCCGGTTTATCATCGGAACGGTTGTATCAGCATGTGGTGCAATGGCTACCTTGGGTGGACTATCTGGTGTTGATGTGGTTTGAAGTGCGTTGGCAACAAACGAAGCAAGACAGATTTTTAGAGGTTATCCCATCGTTACGTCGCCAGCTAGGGGTGAATTAATTCCCAGAGCAGACTTAGAGCCTATCCCATTAGGGCTATTTTATTTGCCATTTTGAACCTGGGCAGTGCTCGAAATCCTCACGTACTACGTGTACGCTCCGGTTTCTCCGCGCTGTCCGTGTCCAAACTGGCTGCACCAATAACGCCTACTGGGATAGGCTCTTAATATGATTAATGAACGTTATGTGGTCAGATTGGCATAACAAACAGTGAAGAATGAGGTTTGTGTGGGTCCGGTAATGTTAGATGTCGCCAGCTATGAGCTGGATGCAGAAGATCGCGAAGTATTAGCGCATCCGTTGGTTGGTGGCGTGATTTTATTTACCCGTAATTTCCATGATGCAGAACAGTTGCGTGAGTTAGTCCGTCAGATTCGAGTGGCGTCACGTACTCGGCTAATTGTGGCCGTTGATCAGGAAGGGGGACGTGTTCAGCGTTTTCGTGAAGGATTTACGCGTTTACCTGCGGCTCAGGCTTTTGCTGCGTTAAATGACGATGCGGAGGCGCAGCGGTTAGCAGAAGAGGCTGGGTGGTTGATGGCGGCAGAGATGATATCGATGGATATCGATATTAGTTTTGCGCCCGTATTGGATATTGGTCATCAAAGTGCTGCCATTGGTGAACGTGCTTTTCATGCCGAGCCGCAAAAAGCCCTGATCGTTGCACAACGCTTTATTCGCGGTATGCACGAAGCCGGAATGAAAGTGACGGGTAAGCATTTTCCTGGTCATGGTGCGGTCAGTGCCGATTCGCACAAAGAAACACCGCGCGATCCGCGTCCGCTGGAAACAATTCGCGAACATGATATGTCTGTTTTCAGCCAGTTGATCCAGCAACAGCAACTGGATGCCATCATGCCAGCGCATGTGATTTATACTGAAGTTGATCCGCTTCCAGCCAGTGGTTCACCGTTCTGGCTAAAGCATGTGTTGCGGCAATCGCTGAATTTTAACGGTATCATTTTTTCTGATGATCTTTCGATGGAAGGGGCGGCGGTGATGGGGAATTATCCCGATCGTGCTCAGGCTTCCCTGAATGCGGGATGTGACATGATTCTGGTGTGCAATAACCGGGAAGGGGCAGTAAGCGTATTAGACAAGCTGTCCCCGATCAAGGCGGAACAATTGTCCTGCTTATATCATCAAGGGAAATTTTCACGCAGGCAACTGCTGGATTCGCCGCGTTGGAAACAGGCTAATCAGGCGCTGACCCTGCTCAGTGAACGCTGGCAGGCGTATAAATCTGCCTGATAACCGATTGATAGAACAGTGGTGAGGTTAGCGATGATTATCTATTTACATGGTTTTGACTCGACCAGCCCTGGTAACCATGAAAAAGTGTTGCAGCTACAGTTTATTGATGAGGATGTGCGATTAATCAGCTACAGCACCCGGCATCCCCGTCATGACATGCAGCATTTGCTGAAGCAGGTCGATAAAATGATCCAACATGGCAACGATGATCGGCCATTGATTTGCGGTGTCGGTCTTGGTGGTTTTTGGGCTGAGCGTGTCGGATTCTTATGTGATGTACGACAGGTGATATTCAATCCTAATCTGTTTCCACAAGAAAATATGGACGGAAAAATTGATCGTCCAGAGGAGTACCTGGATATTGCCACTAAGTGTGTGGCAAATTTTCGTGAGAAAAACCGCGATCGTTGTCTGGTGATCCTATCCCGTCAGGATGAAATACTGAATAGCCAACGTAGTGCGCAGGAATTGGATAATTACTACGAGATCGTGTGGGATGATGTTCAGACCCATAAATTCAAGAGTATTTCTCCGCACCTACAGCGGATGAAAGCGTTTAAAACGCTGGGCTGAATGTTTGAACCAGCATATCGCCTTTATGCTTTAACGAGGGGAATTGCCGTTCTGGTTTTTCTCCCTTTCCTATCAAATCGCCATACCACCTTGCTAATTTACTGAAATAAAAATGAAATTTTTCAGGTGTAAGTTCCATCCTGAAAATAAATTGATATATATCAATTTTGGTATGACCAAATGACCCATCGTGTTATTCTTTCAGCAGATATTGAGTTTAACTGACAGGAACCCTATGTAATATAAGGATATTATTTTTACCCTTTATTAACTATTGGTTCACATTTTAGGGGGTCATTTTGACATCGCCAACCAAGAAAATTGTTATTGTCGGCGGGGGAGCCGGTGGACTTGAACTGGCAACCAGTTTGGGGCACAAATTAGGCCGTAAGAAAAAAGCGGAAATCACGCTGGTCGATCGTAATCATAGTCATCTGTGGAAACCGTTGTTACACGAGGTGGCAACCGGATCGTTAGATGATGATATGGATGCGCTAAGTTATTTGGCACATGCCCGGAATCACTTCTTTCAATTCCAATTGGGTATGCTGACTGATATCGATCGTGAGCAAAAACACATTCAACTGGCAGAAATCCTGGATGAACAGGGTGAATTGCTGGTGGCTGCACGCAAAATACCTTATGACATTTTAGTGGTCGCTTTAGGAAGCACGTCGAACGATTTTGGTACGCCGGGCGTAAAAGATCACTGTATTTTTCTGGACAACCCCAAGCAGGCCCGACGTTTCCACAATGAAATGCTGAATCTGTTCCTGAAGTTCACCGCGAATACCGATGAAAAAGGACGTGTGAACATTGCTATCGTTGGTGGCGGCGCAACGGGTGTGGAACTCTCGGCCGAATTACACAATGCTGTGAAGCAGTTGCATAGCTATGGGTTCGACGGTCTGGATCAGGAGACGTTGAATGTCACACTGGTTGAAGCTGGAGAACGTATCTTGCCTGCGTTACCTCCGCGTATTTCAGCGGCGGCACATCAGGAACTAACGAATATCGGTGTTCGTGTGCTGACCAAGACAATGGTGACCAGCGCGGAACCCGGTGGTTTAAATACGAAAGACGGTGAGTTTATTGAGGCTGACCTGATGGTGTGGGCCGCCGGAATTAAAGCGCCTGATGCCATGAAGGAGATTGCTGGTCTGGAAACGAATCGGATCAATCAGCTTGTGGTTGAACCGACACTACAGACAACGCGAGATCCTAATGTTTTCGCCATTGGCGATTGTGCTTCTTGTCCTCAGGAAGGCGGCGGTTTTGTCCCTCCAAGAGCGCAGGCGGCGCACCAGATGGCTTCCCGTTGCCATGGCAATATATTGGCTCTGCTGAATGGACAGCCGTTGAAGTCTTATGTGTATAAAGATCATGGTTCACTGGTGTCACTGTCCAAATTCAGTACGGTCGGAAGTTTGATGGGAAACCTGATGCGCGGTTCGGTTATGGTGGAAGGGCGAATTGCACGTTTTGTTTACATCTCTCTGTACCGTATGCATCAGATTGCCTTGCATGGCTATGTGAAAACAGGTTTGATGATGCTGGTTGGCGGCATCAATCGGGTTATCCGTCCACGCCTTAAACTGCACTAAGCTTACCAACCGCCTGCATCAGCAGGCGGTTTTGAATCAAAACGTCAGCATTACCTCTCAGAATAAAATATCGTCTTATTATCGATTCCCGTTAAGATAATTCCCAAATGATGGTTTTATGTTACTAAAGTGACATTTTTGGTTAATGAGTCTTATTGCGGGGCTAATAAACATTGTGCAGACTTCTCACTGTTTATAGACGGCGTCGCGCGCACGTCGCAAATCCTGAATAAAAGGTATTCAGGAGGAACCACCGGATTCATCGCGTGTCACGCGAGGGGTAATAAAGTTGAGTCAGCTTTATACGGGGTCGCTGGTGGGGAATGCGCGGAAATATATTCGGGAGGTATCCTGTGAACAAGTCAATGTTAGCGGGTGTAGGTATTGGTGTCGCGGCAGCATTGGGCGTGGCGGCAGTGGCAAGTATGGATGTGTTCTCACCTAAACCACAGTACGCTCAGGTATTGACGGCAACACCTATTAAAGAAACGGTGAAAACGCCTCGCCAGGAATGTCGTAATGTTAACGTCACGCACCGTCGTCCCGTTCAGGATGAGCATAAAATTGCAGGTTCGGTGTTGGGGGCGGTGGCAGGTGGTGTGCTGGGTCACCAATTCGGTGGCGGCAGAGGGAAAGATGTTGCGACGGTTGCAGGGGCGTTAGCGGGTGGCTATGCCGGCAACCAGGTTCAGGGCAGTATGCAGGACAATGATACTTACACGACAACGCAGCAGCGGTGTCAGACGGTATATGACAAGTCACAAAAGCTGTTAGGCTACGATGTGACTTATAAAATTGGTGATCAACAAGGTAAAATCCGTATGGATCGCGATCCCGGAACACAGATTCCGGTAGACAGAAACGGTCAACTTATTCTCAATCAACAAAGTTAGTCGCTTCGGCTGATTTCCTTTGCGCTGACACTGTTTAATCGAGCCGCGAGAAACCAGAATGTGTTTCTCGCGGCTTTCTGCTTTCTATGCGCGAAGAAGAAAGAGGGATCATGCTCTGAACATGATCGCGGCCCAGCGTGCTAACCCGGCGGTAACGGAGCCGAAATCGTCACCACTGGCAATGGGGATCGTGGGTAACAACTGAGATATCGCCTGTTTTAACATAGGGGAACGGGCACTACCGCCTGTTAGGTAGATGACATCGGGTTGCGTTTGGCTGGACTCGAGTGCCTGTGTGATTTGCTGCTGAATACGCAGTAACGGTGGACTGATCGCCGTATTCAACTCATCAGTGGTTATTGCAGTGGTGAGATTTGGCGCAATGAAATGCAAATCAGCCATGGTTTCCGGCGAGTCAGAGAGCGTGATCTTGCATTCTTCAGCCTGTTGTACCAGCCGATAGCTTAATCGTTGTTGCCAGACGGTTAACAAATGTTTGATTTGTTCTGGATGTCGGGCATCCCGAATCATTTCATTAATCAACGTGCGACATGCCGTGCTGTAGAATTCGGTCTGTGCTGGAATATCGTTAATTGCTACCGCGTTCCACCATGTCATCATGGGCAGTGCAATGCCTTTTTCGGTTTCGCCATTCATTCCCAGCAGCGGCATTAACTGTTTAAATGCGAGCATAATATCAAGATCGTTACCGCCAACCCGGCAGCCGCTATGTCCTAACAGACTTTGGCTACGGTCATGCTTCTGGTGCCATAATGGTCCCATCAGTAACATTGAACAATCGGTCGTCCCACCGCCGATATCCACCACCAGCACCCGCGTTTCTTTATGCAATGTGGATTCGAAGTCTAGTCCGGCGGCAACGGGCTCAAATTGGAACTCGATGTGTTCAAATCCGGCACGATGGGCCGCGCGATCGAGTATACCTTGAGCCTGTTGATTGGCTTCTTCTCCCCCGGTACTTTGGAAATTGATTGGACGACCAATCACCGCTTGCCGAATGGATTTTCCAACGCATTGTTCTGCCTGTTGGCGAATATGCTGCATCATGGCACAGACCAGATCTTCAAATAGCGCAATTTGCTGAGGCTTTAGGCCAACGGCACCAAGGAAGGATTTGGGGGATTTGACAAACCAGGTATCTTCCGGGTCATTGATATATTGGTGTAGCGCCGCCTGCCCAAACTTTACGCTATCGAGATGTACATGAATATCTTCATCGCGATTATAGCCAATAGCACGTTTTAGCAGTTGCGCTGTTTCACCTTCAGCATTGACCTGATGATGGCGCCACAGCCACTCGCTGACTGCTTCTCGCGTGGGGGCGCAAAGTAGGGAAGACAGATAAGGCGATTGGTTTTCCAATGGTAGGAGTTGTGGTGTGCCTGCATTCATTACTGCGACAGAACAATTTGCAGTGCCGTAGTCAAAGCCTATAAACATCCTGATGATCCCATGCCACGAAAAAGGCTGGCGACTTTACTGTGTTATCGCAGGACATGTAAAGAAGATAAGTCGTATTAGATTTGGCTACCGTGTCAGGTAGCCACTGATCATCGTCTATTTCACTGGACTCGTCTTACTTTGTCATAGCGAAACGATGCTCTCCGGTATCAGGCGGCGAGCGTGTGTTGGGCCATGTTGGTCAATAACAATCCGATAAACTCAATACGTTGTGGTCGGGCGCTGAGATCTGCAATAAATTTCAGACGTGCCGGGCCATCCAGCCGATAAGTTTTGGGATCACGTTGTAACAAGCCAATCAAATGAGAAGGATCGACGCGATTTTTATCGCTAAACTCGATAAACCCGCCTTTTTCGTTACCTTCAATACGCTTGATGCCCAGCGATTGTGCCTGCTGTCGTAATACGGCGATCTGCAACAGGTGACGTGTCGCATCGGGTAGCTTGCCGAAACGATCAATCAGTTCGACTTTCAGTTCATCCAGTTCACCGGTGTTTTTTGCACTGGCAATTCGTTTGTAAAAGGATAAACGGGTATTCACGTCGGGGATGAAATCGTCAGGTAGCAGGGCAGGTAAACGTAGTTCAACGTCAGTCTGGCTATTGACCAAGTCTTCCAATGAAGGCTCACGTCCTGCTTTCAACGCATCAACGGCACTTTCCAGCAGTTCCATATACAGAGAGAAACCGACGCTGGTCATTTGTCCACTCTGATCTTCACCCAGTAATTCGCCTGCCCCACGAATTTCTAAATCGTGAGTTGCCAGTGCAAAACCTGCGCCGAGATCTTCCAACGATGCAATCGCTTCCAGACGCTTGTGTGCATCGGTACTCATGGCCTTGGGATTGGGGGTCAGCAGATAGGCATAGGCCTGATGGTATGAACGCCCAACGCGGCCACGAAGTTGGTGTAGCTGTGCGAGTCCGAAATGATCGGCACGTTCGATAATGATGGTATTGGCACTGGGGATATCAATCCCAGTTTCGATAATGGTGGTGCAAACCAGCACGTTGAAACGTTGATGGTGGAAATCATTCATCACTCGTTCCAGATCGCGTTCACGCATTTGCCCATGACCAATGGTGATACGCGCTTCTGGCACCAGTTCTGCCAATCGCTGGGCGGCTTTTTCGATATTCTCCACATCGTTGTAGAGATAATAAACCTGACCACCGCGCAGCACTTCACGCAGAATAGCCTCGCGCACCACTAGATTATCGTATTCACGCACAAAGGTTTTTACCGCCAGACGGCGAGCGGGAGGCGTTGCGATGATCGAGAGATCGCGCATGCCGCTCATGGCCATATTCAGCGTGCGCGGAATCGGTGTGGCGGTGAGCGTCAGAATATCCACATTTGCTCGCATTGCTTTGATACGTTCTTTATGACGCACACCGAAACGGTGTTCTTCATCGACGATCAGTAGCCCAAGATCGTGCCAGTTGACGTCACTTTGCAGCAGCTTATGTGTTCCGATCAGAATATCGACTTTGCCTTCCTGCGTTTCTGACAAAATCTGTGTTTGTTCGCGAGCGCTACGGAAACGGGAGATCATTTCGATTTTTACCGGCCAATTGGCAAAACGGTCGCGGAAATTATCATAATGTTGCTGAGCCAGCAGCGTGGTAGGAACCAGAACCGCCACCTGCTTATGATTCTCTATGGCCAGAAACGCGGCGCGCATCGCCACTTCGGTTTTACCAAATCCCACGTCGCCGCATACCAGCCGATCCATGGCCAACGGTTGGCACATGTCGCTCAGCACCGCATTAATGGCTTGCGCCTGATCGGGCGTCGTTTCAAAAGGGAAGCTCGCGCAGAAAAGCTGATATTGTTCTTTGTCATGCTTAAAGGCAAAACCGCTTTTAACCGCACGCTGAGCATAAATATCCAGCAACTCTGCGGCGACATCGCGCACTTTTTCCGCCGCTTTCTGACGAGCGCGGGACCAGGCGTCACCACCCAGTTTATGCAATGGCGCATTTTCATCCGCGCCACCCGCATAACGGCTAATGAGATGCAGCGATGATACCGGGACATACAGTTTATCTTCTCCGGCGTAGGTCAAGATCAGGTATTCGGCCTGAATTCCACCAGCTTCCAGCGTCGTCAAACCAACATAACGTCCCACGCCGTGTTCAAGATGGACAACGGGCTGGCCCGGACGAAGCTCTGCCAGATTGCGAATCAAGGTATCGGTGTTGATGGTACGCCGATTATCTTGACGACGGCGGCTAATGCGTTCGCCTAAGAGGTCGCTTTCGCAGATGAATGCGCGCTGCCGTAGCGTATCAATAAAGCCATGCTCGCTGGCACCGATAACCAAACTGGTTCCGCGATGCTGAGCTTGCCCCAAGGTTGCAATGGCGGTGGGATTTAGCTTAATCCGCGCCAACAACTCCTGAAGCGTTTCCCGTCGGCCTTCACTCTCAACGGAAAAAATAATTTGCCCTTCATGTTGTTCGCTGAAAAATTGTTCGATAAAACGGCGTAATGCGTCCAGTGGCGCTTTTTGCTGAGGCTGAACCGCCAGATCTGGCAGGGGAAGATAGCCTAGATTCACATGTGACGCTTTTTCCGGCAGGGTCTCGGTACGTAACTGTACTCGCGGCCAGTTTTTTAACTCGGAAAACAGCATATCGACACGCAACCACAGTGAGTCCGGTGGCAAAAGCGGTCGCATCGGATCAACCCGACGGCTCTCAAATCGCTGTCCAATGTCCTGCCAGAAACGTTCAGCACCTTGCTGTAGATCACCGCTGTTAACAATCAACGTGTTTTCAGGGAAATAGCTGAACAGCGCGGGTAGCGGCTGATTGAAAAATAGCGGTTGCCAATACTCGATCCCAGCCGGCCAGGTACTCTTACTCACCTGTTGATAAATATGCTCAGCGTCACGCCGTACCTCAAATTGTTCACGCCACTGGCTGCGAAAACATTCGATGGCATTTTTATCGGTGGGAAATTCGTGTGCAGGCAACAATTCAATCAGGGGAACTTCGTTCAGCGTTCGCTGTGAATCGACATCGAACAAACGCAGGCTATCGATTTCGTCATCAAAAAAATCAATACGATAGGGCTCTTCGCTTCCCATTGGGAAAAGGTCCAGCAGTGCTCCACGGGTTGCGTATTCCCCATGTTCCATGACCTGATCCACGCTGCGATAGCCGGCCTGTTCTAGCTGGGTACGCAGTTTATCGCGTGATAAGTGCTGCCCTTTTTTCAACATGAGCGCATGGCCGTGCAGGAATGCATGAGGGCATACGCGCTGCATCAGCGTGTTGACGGGTAACACCAGAACGCCTCGCGTCATATGAGGAAGCTGGTATAACGTCGCGAGTCGGTTTGAAATGATTTCCTGATGGGGAGAAAAACTGTCGTAAGGTAACGTTTCCCAATCGGGCAGGGTCGTGACACTGAGCTCGGTAAATTGCTGTATTTCATCGCGTAAGCGCAGTGCATTTTGCATATCAGGCGTAATAAGAACGACCAGCCCCTGGTGGCGTTCAACAATCTCGGCGCACTCGACGGCGCAGGCTGCGCCGGTTAGCTGACCTAGCAGGCGTTGCTCACCCGCTTTGTGCGGCAAGGAATAACGATATTGTTCAGGCATAATCTGATTATCAGGTCTCGACCCCGGTACCCGCTAATAAAAAGCCGGAGAGTGAGGGTGTTAGGGTTCCATAAAGCGATACTACCCTTTATTATCCTTGTTCACTTTGCTTTAGCAACCTTATCCAGACGGATTTCATGTATCAACCTGTCGCATTATTTATTGGCTTGCGCTATATGCGTGGGCGCGCATCAGACCGCTTCGGGCGGTTTGTCTCTTGGCTATCGGCGATTGGCATCACGCTTGGCGTAATGGCGCTGGTCACCGTGCTTTCTGTGATGAATGGGTTTGAGCGCGAGTTGGAGAACAATATTCTGGGGCTGATGCCACAGGCGTTGGTCACCACGTCGCAGGGATCGCTCGATCCTCAAACCATGCCGGCTTCCACGCTGAGTTCGCTCACGGGCGTACAGCGAATTTTGCCCTTAACGACCGGAGAAGTGGTGCTACAGAGTGCCCGTAGCGTCTCTGTCGGCGTGATGCTGGGCATCGATCCGGAAGAACATGAACCGCTATCCCGCTATCTGGTTAATGTCAAACAGCAAACGCTGCAACCGGGGGAATATCAGGCCATTTTAGGCGAACTGCTGGCTTCTCAATTAGGGGTGAGGCGTGGCGATCAGTTACGTTTGATGGTACCGAGTGCAAGTCAACTGACGCCGATGGGGCGCATTCCCAGTCAGCGTATTTTCACGGTCGCGGGGACGTTTGCGTCGAACAGTGAAGTCGATGGATATCAACTGCTGGTCAATCAGCAGGATGCCTCGCGTTTGATGCGTTACCCCATAGGGAATATCACCGGCTGGCGTTTATGGTTGGATAAACCGTTGACGGTGGATGTGCTGAGTCGCCAAACATTGCCAACCGGCACAGTATGGAAAGACTGGCGTGAACGAAAAGGTGAACTTTTTCAAGCGGTTCGGATGGAAAAAAATATGATGGGTCTGCTGCTGAGCCTGATTATTGCCGTTGCCGCGTTCAATATTATTACTTCACTGGGGCTGCTGGTGATGGAGAAACAAGGCGAGGTTGCGATTCTGCAAACGCAAGGATTAACACAGCGCCAGATTATGGCCGTTTTTATGGTACAGGGGGGAAGTGCTGGTGTCGTTGGGGCATTGCTGGGCGCGTTATTGGGCGTACTATTCGCCAGTCAACTTAATACGCTGATGCCAATGTTAGGATTGCTGATGGGTGGAGCGGCGTTACCGGTTGCTATTGATCCGTTTCAGGTGGTGGTGATTGTTTTAAGCGCCATGCTGATCGCATTGCTGTCCACACTTTATCCATCCTGGCGCGCCGCCGCCGTTCACCCCGCAGAGGCTTTACGTTATGAATGATCTACTGTTATTGCAGTGCAATAACCTGTGTAAGCGTTATCAGGAAGGAAAGTTGTCAACGGATGTGCTGCGAAATGTGACCTTTGAAATGCGCAGCGGTGAGATGATGGCTATCGTCGGAAGTTCGGGATCGGGGAAAAGTACGTTACTGCATCTGCTAGGCGGGTTGGATGCGCCAACGTCGGGTGATGTCATTTTTAAAGGACAATCGCTGAATCAGCTATCTTCGGGAGCCAAATCTGAGTTGCGTAATCATGAACTGGGGTTTATTTACCAGTTTCACCATTTACTGCCAGATTTTACCGCGTTAGAAAATGTGGCGATGCCCTTGTTGATTGGCAATGTTCCCACCGCGCAGGCGCAGGATAAGGCCAGAGAAATGCTGGCTGCCGTAGGGTTGGAGGCGCGAGTTCATCATCGATCATCGGAACTGTCTGGTGGCGAACGTCAGCGTGTCGCCATAGCCAGAGCGTTGGTCAATAGTCCGTCACTGGTGTTGGCGGATGAGCCTACCGGTAATCTTGATCAACGTACCACGGATACGATTTTTGAATTGCTGGGCGAATTAAATGTGAGGCAGGGAACGGCGTTTCTTGTGGTAACGCATGATCTGCAACTGGCAAGGCGGTTGGGACGCCAGCTAGAGATGCGGGATGGACAGTTACAGCAGGAACTGACATTGATGGGAGTGAGGTAATGACATTTCCTCCGCTTTCCTTGCGGATTGGTCTGCGTTTCAGCCGCGGCCGTCGTCGTGGTGGCATGGTTTCGCTGATTTCAGTCATTTCTACCGTCGGTATCGCGCTGGGCGTTGCGGTATTGATCGTCGGCCTGAGTGCCATGAATGGTTTCGAACGGGAGTTGAATAACCGCATTCTGGCGGTTGTGCCTCATGGAGAAATCGAACCGATTAACCAGCCTTTTGACGGATGGCAGTCGCTGTTGCCAAAAATAGAAGATGTGCCGGGCGTGGCCGCGGCCGCGCCGTATATCCATTTTACCGGGTTGTTGGAGAATGGGGCTAACTTGCGAGCGATTCAGGTTAATGGTGTCGATCCGCAGCAAGAGAGCCGTCTGAGTGCATTGCCGTCGTTTGTCGCCAATAATGCCTGGCAGCATTTTCAGGCTGGCAAACAGCAGGTCATTATTGGTCAGGGTGTCGCCAACGCGTTGAATGTTAAAGAAGGGGATTGGGTTACCGTGATGATCCCCAATAGCGATCCTGAAATGCGGCTGATGCAGCCTAAGCGTATTCGCCTTCATGTTAGCGGCGTTTTACAATTAAGCGGGCAGCTAGATCACAGTCTGGCTCTGGTGCCGCTAGCCGACGCGCAACAATATCTGGATATGGGGAGCAGCGTGACGGGTATCGCGATCAAAGTGGACGATGCGTTTTCCGCTAATAAATTGGTACGCGATGCCGGAGAAGTGACCAATGCCTATGTCAAGATTCGTAGCTGGATCGGTAGTTATGGCTATATGTATCGCGATATCCAGATGATCAGAACCATCATGTATCTGGCGATGGTTCTGGTGATCGGCGTGGCCTGTTTTAATATTGTTTCTACGCTGGTGATGGCTGTAAAAGATAAAAGCAGTGATATTGCGGTATTACGGACGCTGGGTGCACCGGATGGTCTGATCCGCGCTATATTTGTCTGGTATGGCTTGTTAGCAGGATTGCTGGGAAGTGTGAGCGGTGTGATTGCGGGTGTGATCCTGACATTGCAATTGACGAACATTATCAGTGGTATTGAGTCGTTAATTGGACATCGCTTTTTATCGGGCGATATTTATTTTATTGATTTTCTACCATCGGAATTGCATATCACGGATGTTGTCAGTGTGTTGATAACCGCACTGGTGTTGAGTCTGATCGCCAGCTGGTACCCGGCTCGTCGGGCGAGTCGTATCGATCCGGCCAGAGTGCTGAGTGGGCAATAGCTTTTATCACCGCGTAGAAGGGCGTCATCGGCGTCTCATCATCCATTAAGGAGCAGTTATGTATTACGGTTTCGACATGGGTGGCACAAAAATTGAACTGGGCGTGTTTGATGCCGAACTGAATAAAGTGTGGCAAAAGCGAGTGCCCACGCCACGTGATAATTACGATGAGTTAATCAACACGCTTGTCTCGATGGTTAAAGAAGCCGATGCATTGAGCGGGACGGCGGGGCATGTTGGTATTGGCGTGCCGGGGATGCCTTCAGGCGATCGTGGCGAGCTGTTTACGGCTAATTTACCAGCGACGATGGGACGCCCGCTGGGTGCGGATTTGGGGCACGTGTTGCAGCGTGAAATTCGTATTAATAACGATGCCAACTGTTTTGTCTTGTCGGAAGCCTGGCATGCAGAGTTCCGCGCTTACCCCATTGTTTTGGGGATGATATTGGGTACCGGTGTAGGTGGTGGCATCGTTGCCAATGGGCGTCCGATTGACGGATATAACGGTATGACGGGTGAGTTCGGCCATTTTCGATTGCCGATCGACGCACTGGATATTGTTGGAACGGATATTCCTCGTGTTAAGTGCGGCTGTGGTCAGTCTGGTTGTATCGAAAATTATATTTCCGGACGTGGATTCGAGTGGCTGTATTCACATTTTTATCAAGAGAACCTTCCTGCGGTTACCATCATCAGGCACTATCGCGGCGGGGAAGAGAAGGCATTGGCTTTTGTCGATCGTTTCATGGATTTACTGGCGGCCTGTCTGGGAAATTTATTGACTATTTTTGATCCGCATTTGCTGGTACTGGGGGGCGGATTATCAAATTTTGATGAAATTTATCAGATATTACCTGCCCGTCTACCTTCGCGGTTGTTACCGATTGCCAAATTGCCACGGATAGAAAAAGCGCGTTATGGCGACGCTGGCGGCGTTCGTGGTGCGGCTCTGTTACACTTAATGGATAACTAGCAGGAGAAATATGCATACGCACCAACGGTTAGGACGTTTTCATAAAGGGAAACGTATGCGTCAGCAGCGCCTGCGTGCTCGTATCTTTCATCGAGATTATCTGGCGGCGAGTGAAGTGAAAAAACCACGTGTTGTTGTGTTGACCGGCGCAGGTATTTCCGCTGAGTCGGGAATTCGTACCTTTCGGGCCGCAGATGGCCTGTGGGAAGAGCATCGCGTCGAAGATGTTGCCACGCCTGAAGGTTTTAAACGCGATCCCCAGTTGGTGCAGGCTTTCTACAATGCTCGGCGCCGACAGCTTCAGCAGCCGGAGATTGTGCCTAATGCGGCGCATCTGGCATTGGCTAATCTGGAGGCGATGCTGGGGGATAACTTTCAACTGATCACTCAAAATATTGATAACCTGCACGAGCGAGCAGGCAGTCAGCGAGTCATTCATATGCATGGCGAGTTGTTGAAAGTGCGTTGTTGCCAGAGCGGTCAGGTATTTGACTGGAGTGACGATCTCTCTGCCGATGAACGCTGCCACTGTTGTCAGTTTCCAGCCGCGTTGCGTCCGCATGTTGTCTGGTTTGGTGAAATGCCGCTGTATATGGACAAAATTTATCAGGCGCTGTCACAGGCGGATTATTTTATTGCGATTGGTACGTCTGGACATGTTTATCCGGCGGCAGGCTTTGTGCATGAAGCACATGCGCATGGCGCTTATACGCTTGAGTTGAATCTGGAACCGAGTCAGGTCGAAAGCCAGTTTGATGAAAAAATTTACGGTCCAGCCAGTACGGTTGTACCCGAATTTGTTGGTGCCTGGCTGACGCGACGTAAAAGTATCAAATTCTGATGACGTCACGCGTACCGTTATTCGCGTTGGCTTCCCCAATGCGGATTCTTGTTATGGCACTCGTTGACCTGATCGAATGGTAAGGTTGCCGAGTGATTAAAGAAGCAGAATTCACTTTCGCTGCAATAAACATGGGAGTCTACTTTTGTTGTCGGCTCCGTGTTAGGGGGGAGCGTCTTCGCAAAGAATCGTCGGAAAATTGTCAGCATAGCCGTTACCCTCGCGTCACCTATAGATAATGAGAGGTATTCTCATTTATTAAGCGTAGCGGATAGACGTGTGTTTGCCGAATGACAAATGTCAAAATGATCGAGAAAGTCTTTTTGGTGCTAACACATCCTCCTCAATACCTCCTCCTTTTTACTCTTTGCATTGACGCAGGGGTTTAGAACGTGCGTCTGGCTTCTGCTGCCAGTTGTTTCAAATAATCCATATCACACAATTCCACCATATGCCCCCGATAAGTGATATAGCCTTGTCGTTTCCATTCCGCCATTAATCGACTCAGCGTTTCACCACGAATACCGAGTGAGGTCGCTAATTGCCCACGATTGACAGGTAAAACCAGATGAAGGCTTTTCTGCGTCTGGTGTTGCCGCAGCAGATAATCAGCCAGTCGTTGGGCGGCGGAACTGGAGGTGAGCCAGTCGATCTGATTGATGGTCGAGTAGAGTTTTTTTCCCAGATAATTTAATAATCGCAGCGCTAGCGCCGGGCGTTGCAGGCAGAATTGATGGATTTCATATCGGGGGATCATCAACGCTTGTCCTTCACTTAATGCACGAATATTCATAGGAAAGCGTCCATGATCCATGAAAACGGCGGCAATGGCGACGAATTCACCACGCTGAAACTGGCCAAAAATTTTCTCGTCTCCCCCAAAAGTGTGGCGGAAAGCTTGTAGTATCCCGTTTTCGACTAACAGGCAGTGACTCATGTTATCCCCTTCACGAAACAGGAGATCGTCCTGAGTGAAAAACATCCGTTCACTTTTCGCCAATAACCCGTGGATCACTTCATCGGGTTCTCCCTTCATCCAGTGGTGCTGAAATAGCACATCACCGTATTCATCAGGTAACAAGGCCTTTTTGACAAATGTCATTTGCCCTCCGCAAGGCAAGAATTACCATCAATAGAGTAAATGAAAATAATAATCACTTGCATAGATTCAGCAAGCGGAATCGTTATCGGCTGAATCAAACTGAAGGAGATAAACGATGAAAGAAAATACACTCCCCGCGGCACAGGCTTTAGTGCTAAACGCGCTGATTACGCCAACTGAACAAGGTATTGCCAGCCGTGTATTGGCGCGAACGGATGGTGGAAACGTGACGTTATTCGCGTTTGATCAGGGTCAAGGGCTAAGTGAGCACAGTGCTCCCTATGATGCTCTGGTGATGGTGCTTGAAGGCGAGCTTATGTTGACGATAGGTGGTGAACCCGTTATCGCCCAGCCGGGGACGTTGGTGCGTATGCCGGCTAATGTGCCGCATGCTGTTGATGCGCCACAGGCGTCTCGTATGCTGCTGATTATGCTTAAAACACTGAAGTCTCAATGATTCAGCCACGTTTAACATTTATCGGTGATCCAGAGGAGACGAGAGTATGAGTGAACATGAAGCAGGGCATAAATTCTTAGCGCGATTGGGTAAAAAGCGGTTGCGCCCCGGTGGACGAAAAGCAACAGAGTGGTTGATCAATCAGGCAGGATTTACGCGGGACAGCCTGGTGCTGGAAGTGGCCTGTAATATGGCGACAACGGCGATGGAGATCGCTCAACGCTTTGAGTGTCAGGTTATCGGCGCAGATATGGATAAGGCGGCCTTGCAGAAGGCTCAGGAAAATGTTGCTGCGAATAATCTGGCTTCGCGGGTGACCATTGTGCAGGCTAATGCGCTGGAACTGCCGTTTCCGGATAATCATTTTGATGTCGTGATCAATGAAGCCATGCTGACGATGTATGCAGATAAAGCGAAAAGTCGCATCGTGGAAGAATATTACCGCGTGTTGAAACCGGGGGGACGTCTGATTACACACGATATCATGCTGCTGTCTGAAAAAGACAAAGGCGCACAGGATGCCGTTGCACAAATGCATAAGGCAATTAATGTGCATGCGCAACCTATGCTGCATGATGGGTGGATCGCGTTGTTTAGCGATTGTGGCTTTAGTCAGGTAAAAAGCGATCATGGTGCGATGACGCTGCTGACGCCTAAGGGACTGATTTACGATGAAGGCTTGTCTGGCGCTGCGCGGATTTTGAAAAATGCGCTGAAAAGAGAAAATCGGCCGATGTTTTTCAACATGTTCCACACGTTTCGCCGTAACCGTCACCAGTTGAACTACATTGCGGTGTGCAGCACAAAATAACATGATGTCATTTAAGCCATCGGCCATGCTGAAAAAGTAATCTATGTTGAAAAAATCATACATGCTGAGAAAACAAAGCCGTTGAAAAAAACAGGCATGTTGAAAAAACAAGAAAAGTGTAAAATCGTTTAACATAGAGAGACGAATAATTCGTGTCGTCATCGAGGGGAAAATGTGGGACACCTCCGATGTACGGCACGTTTGTTTTATTGCTGGTGGCCGATGCAGCTATTCAATCCAGGATATACCCAATTAACACGACAGCAACACATTCGGGATCGATGGCGTTTGGTCGTGTTGTTATGCCTAACGTTTGTGATTCTGATTATCAGCCTGTGTGCTGGCGATCGCTGGATTTGGCCGACGTCCTGGTTGGATGATACGCAGCAAATTTTTGTCTGGCATTTGCGTTTGCCCAGAACGCTGGCTGTTATGCTGGTCGGAGCCAGTCTGGCGATGGCGGGGGCGGTGATGCAGGCGATTTTCGATAATCCGCTGGCGGAACCTGGTTTGCTGGGGGTTGCCAATGGCGCGGGTGTCGCACTGGTGCTCACCGTCTTATTGGGGCAGGGACAACTTCCCGTCTGGACGCTGAGTTTTAGTGCGATTGCCGGGGCATTGTTCATTACCTTTCTTCTTCTGCGCTTTGCGCGCGCCCATGTTTCCAATGCTCGTCTGCTATTGATTGGTGTGGCGCTGGGTATCATTTGCAGCGCTGTTATGACGTGGGCGGTCTACTTTAGTACCAGCCTCGATTTACGACAGTTAATGTACTGGATGATGGGCGGATTTAGCGGCATCGACTGGCGTCATGGCTGGCTGGTTGCGGCACTGTTGCCTTTTATTCTCTGGTTAAGTCGACAAGGTTCGGTGCTTAATGGATTGACTCTGGGGGAGATACAGGCGCGCCAGCTCGGCGTTTCGGTTTATCGTTGGCGTAACGTACTGGTTTTGATTGTTGGCATCTTGGTCGGATTGAGCGTCGCGTTGGCCGGTGTCATTGGTTTTGTTGGGTTAATTATTCCCCATATGTTACGCCTGTATGGATTGACCGATCAGCGCTATTTGCTCACCGGGTGTGCATTGGCAGGCGGTGCCATTTTGATGCTGGCGGATACCGTGGCGCGTATTGTGCTGTCATCCGCCGAGTTGCCGATTGGCGTGGTTACCGCTACGCTGGGATCGCCGTGGTTTATTTGGCTACTGCTACGTAATCGTCTTTAGTACACCGTGTCGGCCAGCACGAATGCTGGCGGCGTTGATGAATCGCAGAATGGAAGGAGCTCTATGATGAGTAACGAAATCTACACTATCCCGCTAAAAACCATCACGGGTGAAGCCACAACGCTTGGGGCTTATCAAGGAAAGGTTGCCTTGATTGTTAACGTGGCTTCGCAGTGTGGTTTGACGAAACAATACGAAGCACTGGAGACGATTTACGAAACGTATCGCGATCGGGGATTGGTCGTGCTGGGGTTTCCATCGAATGAATTTGGCGGACAAGAACCGGGCAGCGAAGAGGAAATCCAGGCGTTTTGTCGGGGAACCTTCGGCGTCCAGTTTCCTATGTTTAGCAAGATCGAGGTCAACGGCGCTCATCGTCATCCCCTCTATCAGCTATTAATTCGTGAGCAACCGAAAGCGACGGGTTCCATGTTAAGCGGTTTTTACGAGCGACTCGTCAATAAAGGTCGTAAACCGAAAAATCCGGAAGACATTTTGTGGAATTTCGAAAAATTCCTGATTGACCGTCAAGGGCAGGTTATCCAGCGTTTTGCGCCCGATTTGGCACCCGATCACGCAACGATCGTTAACGCGGTGGAAGAGGCGTTGGCAAAGTAATTGAAACAGAATGAAACACCGTTATTAAAACTGAGGCAGGTCGGTGCCAGACCTCGTTTGTTTCCGGTTGATGCTGAGTGTGGCTCGGGCGAACTATTACATATCATCGGGCCGAATGGTGCGGGAAAGAGCACGCTGTTAGCCCGGTTATCCGGGTTACTGACAGGGGAAGGTGAGGTCTATTTAGCAGGCTCAGCGCTTTCCCAATTATCTTCTCAGGATCTGGCGTTGCAACGGGCCTATCTGGCACAGCAACAACCGCCGATAGCGTTTATGCCGGTGTTTCAGTACTTACGTTTACACCAACCGCCAATGGCCGACGAGACAAACGTTGAGTCGGTCGTCCATTTTCTTGCTGACCGTTTAGCGTTGACCGATAAACTGGCCCGTCCTTTAACCCGGCTCTCTGGTGGCGAGTGGCAACGAGTCCGATTGGCCGCAGTATGCTTGCAGATATGGCCAACGCTGAACCCTCATGCTCGTTTGCTGCTACTGGATGAACCCACCAATAGCCTGGATGTTGCGCAACAGGTGGCGTTGGATGAGCTACTACATCAACTATGCCTGGCAGGTATCACCATTATTCTGTGTGCGCACGACTTGAACCATAGCCTTCACCATGCTGATAAGGTTTGGCTGATTGCGGCGGGACGGCTTATCGCGCAAGGGGCGACGGATGACGTGATGAGTCCGGCTCTGCTGTCATCGGTCTTTGGTGTTGAGTTCCAACGTCACATTGTCGATGGACGTCATTGGATTATCCCGCATAGCATCTGACTTTCTCTATCAGAAAAATCGTCTTTACTTGCCTGTTGTCACCGTTCTGTCTAGATTAGACAAAAATATCGCTCTGATTGCTAACGCTTTACGGGCATGACAGGCATCTGTAAATTTTTCAGGTAAGAAGCATGATACGCTTAAGACATCTGTTGATAGTGGCAAGCCTGGTGATGGTCGGGTGTAGTAGTAGTCATAAAGGCCCCCCACCAAATGCACGCCTGAGTGATTCTATTATGGTGATCGCACAGTTAAACGATCAACTCGGTCAATGGTATAAGACGCCGTATCGTTATGGCGGTCTGGATCGAAACGGTGTCGATTGTTCTGGCTTTGTTTATCTGACGTTCCGCGATCGGTTTGGTATTCAATTACCGCGCACGACAGAAGCGCAAACTGAGCTAGGCGAGCGGATTGAACGTGACAGCTTATTACCGGGCGATCTGGTTTTTTTCAAGACGGGCAGCGGTAGCAGCGGATTGCACGTCGGCATTTATGACAAAAATGATCAGTTTATCCATGCTTCCACCAGCCAAGGGGTGATTCGATCATCGCTGGATAATGTTTACTGGAAGCGTGCGTACTGGCAGGCTCGTCGCATCTGATGTGTTTTCCATGACAGGGAGCGAGTGATGTCTTCACTACGTTTGTTAGTTTCTGATTCCTTCGATCCCTGGTTTAATCTGGCGGTTGAGGAGTGTATTTTTCGGCAAATGCCGCCGACGCAACGTGTGTTGTTTCTCTGGCGAAATGCAGATACTGTGGTGATTGGGCGAGCGCAGAATCCATGGAAAGAATGTAATACGCGCCGAATGGCAGAAGAAGGGATTAAACTGGCTCGTCGTAGTAGCGGCGGCGGGGCGGTTTTTCATGATTTGGGTAATACCTGTTTTACTTTTATGGCAGGCAAACCCGGCTATGATAAGCAAGTTTCGACACAGATTATTCTTGATGCGCTTTCCGATCTTGGTATCAACGCCAGCGCGTCAGGGCGCAACGATCTGGTTGTGGAAACGCATGACGGGAGCCGTAAAATCTCTGGTTCTGCCTATCGTGAAACCAAAGATCGTGGTTTTCATCATGGTACTCTGTTACTCAATGCTAATTTAAACCGTCTGGCCGATTATCTGAATCCGGATATTAAGAAATTACAGGCTAAAGGTATTACCTCTGTCCGTTCGCGGGTGGCGAATCTGGTTGAGATTTTGCCGACTCTCGATCACTCGCGTATCTGTCAGGTGATTACTGAGGCATTTTTTAATTATTACGGCGAACGGTGTGACGCTGAAATGATTTCACCTACGGCGTTGCCTGATTTACCCGGTTTTCGTGAACAATTTGCCCGTCAGAGTAGTTGGGAATGGAATTTCGGTCAGGCACCTGATTTCTCCCATCTACTTGATACCCGTTTCCCTTGGGGCGGCGTAGAGTTACATTTTGATGTAGAGCGAGGTGTGATTAGTCGAGCGCAGGTTTATACCGATAGCCTGAATCCGACGCCGCTCGAAAATCTGGCAACGGCGTTACAAGGTACGGAATATCGGCCAGCGAGCATTATTGAAGTATGTCAGCGATTAATCAGGAAATATCCTGAGCAGCGGGAAGCGTTACAGCAACTGTCTACGTGGATGGCAACCTCGATTGGTTAATCGGGGTGACGACGGGGCTGGCAAAATGCCCTAAGCCATTCGAATTGAAGTATGACGGCGTATTACTTTACTTTGACGACACCATATGATCATTCGATTAGAGGTCGATTATGTTAGCGATTACGTTTTCTGGCCTATTTATGGTCTGGAAGGACGGCTTATCGCTGTTGAAATGGTAAGTCGATTTAATAGCTCGTCAGGTAATCTGAGTATGCCGTCAGATATTATGTTTACTTTACTCAATCACCGTCAACGATATGATTTTATTCAGGAACAAATATTATTCATTCAGGATAAAGCCCATTGGTTTATCGATAATGGTATTATATTGGTGTTGCGTGTGGACAGTGATGTCGTCGATCTTTTTATTCAAAATCCCCCTTTATGGTGTTCGCTTAAACAATTAGATTTTATTCAATTATCGATTAATGAATATTTTCCTTACTTATCATTGGGAAAGGATGATGAGCGACTGGCGCAAATGGGGCAGGCATTTAATCTTTGGTTGGATAATTTTGGTGGTGGAAAAAGTAATCTAAAACCGTTGCATGATGGATTGCTCAGTTATGTCAAAATGGAGCAGCATTTTGTTGAGCATTTATTATCGCGTCCGCCCAATACCCATATTGTCGAGCCTTTATTGAGGGTAATTAAAGACTACTATCCGCAGGTGGGCATTGTGGTGAAGAGCATTAATACCATTGAATGCTTTCATAAGGTTAAAAATTTAAATATTGATGCGGTTCAAGGTGATTTATGGTCTGCCGTTCATTTTGATGAGTTAAGGACGCAAGTAGAACCCAATTGATTAAATGCAGAACGTAAAACAGAGAACGTAAATAGCCAATACCCTTTCTTTCTATCCGTGTTAATTCCATCGCAGGCACTCTACACTTCTCTTACAGGGGAGAAACATGATGCCGCATATGCCACAGTTCGTTAATCATTACTTTCAGCAGTTACCTGGGTTTTATACCGCACTAAAACCTACACCGCTTCAGGGTGCCCGTTTGCTTTATTACAGCGAAGGGCTGGCAAATGAGTTGGGTCTTGAGGCGTCCTGGTTTTCGCCTGAAAATCAGGCGGTTTGGTGTGGTGAAACGCTGCTTCCGGGCATGGAGCCGCTAGTTCAGGTTTACAGCGGACATCAGTTTGGCATGTGGGCCGGGCAGTTAGGTGATGGGCGCGGTATTCTTCTTGGTGAGCAGCAATTGGCAGATGGACGTTCGATGGACTGGCATTTGAAAGGTGCCGGTCTAACTCCTTATTCGCGCATGGGAGATGGACGCGCCGTGTTGCGATCGGTTATTCGTGAATTCCTGGCATCTGAGGCCATGCACCATCTCGGGATACCGACAACGCGTGCGTTAACGATAGTGACCAGCGAACAACTTGTCCAGCGAGAGCAGGAGGAGAAAGGCGCGATGCTGCTACGGGTGGCTGAAAGCCATATTCGCTTCGGTCATTTCGAACATTTTTACTATCGTCGTGAGCCAGACAAGGTTCGGCAACTTGCCGACTACGTTATTGCCCGTCACTGGCCGCAATGGCGGGAAGATGAACAACGCTATGCGTTATGGTTTGGTGACGTTGTTGAACGAACGGCGCGTTTGATTGCGCATTGGCAAACCGTTGGTTTTGCTCATGGCGTGATGAACACGGACAATATGTCTATTCTGGGGTTAACGATCGATTATGGTCCTTATGGTTTTCTGGATGATTACCAGCCTGATTATATCTGCAATCACTCCGATCATCAGGGACGTTATGCCTTTGATAATCAGCCATCGGTAGGGTTGTGGAATCTCCATCGTCTCGCTCAGGCATTATCCGGATTGATGGATACTGATACGTTAGAAAATGCGCTGGCACGCTACGAACCCGCGTTGATGCAGCACTATGGCTTGTTGATGCGAGCTAAATTGGGGCTATTTACCGCAGATAATCAGGACAACGATATTCTCGTTGGGCTTTTACGTCTGATGCAGCAGGAGCGGTGTGATTTTACCCGCATTTTTCGCCTTCTGTCTGAAACGGAGAAACAGGTTGCCGCCTCTCCTTTGCGTGATGAATTTATCGATCGCCAGGCGTTTGATGAGTGGTTCTGCGTTTATCGTCGGCGTTTGATGAAAGAAGACCAAACGGATATTGAGCGTCAACTGAGTATGAAACAGGCCAACCCCAAATATATTCTGCGTAACTATCTGGCACAGAATGCTATTGCGAGAGCGGAAAATGACGACATCAGCGAGCTGAGTCGTTTACATCAGGTGCTTTGCCATCCTTATGATGATATGCCGGAGAGTGAGGACTTAGCGGCGTTGCCTCCGGAGTGGGGAAAACATCTGACGATTTCGTGTTCCAGCTAATGTGTCAGAACCTTTGGTTGTCCCTTCTTTATTTGTTAAAAGGCCGGTAAAAACCGGCCTTTGCTCCGCTACCGTCGCAGATAAACTTGCGGTACAGGGTATTCAGGGTGAGGGCTGACGTTGAGATCCGCCTGATACCAGCGGGTTAGCACGTCAGTTTGCAGTACCTCTACGGGTGTACCTTGTGCCACTAATTCACCTGCGTGCAATAGCAGGATCCTGTCTGCATACAACGCTGCCAGATTCAGGTCGTGCAGTACGCAACATACCGCCAGTGGTTGTTGTTGGGTGAGTTGTTTCAGAAGCCGTAACAGATGCTGTTGATGGTATAAATCCAGCGCCGACGTTGGTTCATCCAGAAATAACCAGCCTGGAGTGGGATGGTCATGCCATAGTTGCGCCAGGGTTCGGGCGAGCTGAACGCGCTGTTGTTCTCCCCCCGAAAGATGGCGATAATCTCTACTGGCCAGTTCCAGGCACCCTGTTTGCGCCATCACTTGCTTAACGATCCTATCATTATCCTGAGCGCGTCCATGAGGCGTGCGCCCCATGGCGACCACCTCTTCTACGCTAAAGGCAAATGCCATTCCGCTGTGCTGACGCATAACAGCACGGGTTCTTGCCAGCGCATTCGGTTGCCATTGTGCAAAGGGTTTTCCCGCCAATAGGCATTCACCCTGTTGTGGCGTCAGATAGCCCGTTAACAGGCGGAGTAGCGTTGATTTGCCCGCACCATTGGGACCGATAATGGCGACAATTTCACCACAATGAACATCAAGCGAGACATCTTTGGTGAGATGATGTTCTCCAGCCTGAAAGCTGAGATGGCGGGCAATCAGCGACGTGTCGAGCGAGGTTGGATTACTCATTGCTACGCCCCTTATGTTGCACGATCAGCCATAAAAAGTAAGGGCCACCGATCAGGCTGGTAAGCAGTCCAACGGGCATTTCTGCTGGAGAGAGCAATGTACGAGCCAGCGTATCCGCAATCAGTAAGAGACACGCGCCTCCCAATATGGAACCGGGAATAAGCCAACGGTGATCGGCACCCAGATTCATTCGAATCAAATGTGGGATCACCAGCCCAATAAAGCCGATAACACCACTAACGGCCACAGCCACGCCAACCAGCAAAGCGCTCAATAGCAAAAGGGTATATTTGGTTCGTTTGACGTTGATGCCGAGATAATGAGCCTCTTCATCGCCTAGCTGTAACAAGTTTAAGCGCCGAGTATAGTATAGGGTGATCGCCATGGCAGGCAGTGCGAGAGTGGCTGAAACTAACAGCATCGGCCATTGCGCCTGTCCTAAACTCCCCATGCCCCACAGGGAAAATTGGCGCAGTTGTTGATCATTACTGATATAAGTCAATACCCCCACCGCCGCGCCACACAGGGCGTTAAGCGCAATACCGGCTAACAATAGTCGGGTCAATCCGCCGTGTTCGCCTCGACTAAGCGCGAAAATAACCGCAGTAATCGCCAGACTACCGACAAAGGCAGCCAACATTGGACTATAAAGTGATAACAACGGGGGAAGGCCAAGCGGGAGAACAATCGTCAGCGCAACGGATAAGGCTGCACCGCTGCTGATACCCAGCAAGCCGGGATCGGCTAGTGGATTACGAAATAACCCCTGCATAATGGCTCCTGAACAGGCAAGCGCACTACCGACCAGAACGGCCAGCAGAACGCGAGGAATACGAATATTCAGCCAAATATGCCAGAGCGGATCGTCAAAAGGGGTTTGCCAGAGTGTCCGAAATGACAATGCTAGTGCGCCAAGATTTGACGCACCGATCATCAATATCAACAACAAAAGCAGTAAAGCAGCGAGCCAAAAACGAGGATGGAACCGTCTCGTCATTTGATTTTTTCTGCCGTTTGACGCAGCGTAGCCATAAGCGCGGGGGTTTCCAGCGTAAAGCCAAGCATCGCCATATCATCAACAACCAGCAGACGGTTGTTTTTTCCCGCAGGCGTCAGAGCCAGCCCCGGTAATTTCCAAACCTGCGCTTCACCACCCAGACTTTTTAATCCCTGGCTGGAAATCAAGATGAGGTCGGGTGCGCTGGCAATCACGCCTTCCTGTGAGAGCGATTGATAGCGCTCTACATTTGGCATCGCATTTTTTAAGCCGACGCTACGGATAATCGTATCGGCCGGTGTATTTTTTCCGGCAGCCATCGCGCTCATTCCGCCGTGGCTGAGTACAAACAGGACGTTAACCGGTAATGGCGTATTAGCGATAGCGGCCAATTCTTTCTGGTAGGTTTCTGCCAGTTTCTTGCCTTCTGCTTCTCGATGCAACGCTTGAGAAATAACGCTGATTTTTTGCGGTACGGTATCCAGTGCCGGTTTAGCCGGAATCTGAATGACTTTTGTCCCGCTATCGGCAACCTGCTGTAAAACCAATGAAGGCTGGGAAAGTTCACTGGCAATCACCAGTGAGGGTTTCATCGACAAAATGCCTTCAGTGTTAAGCTGGCGCATGTAACCGACATCCGGTAATGCGATGGCCGCTTCAGGATGCAGACTAGTGCTGTCTCTGGCAATCAGGTCTTTCTCTGCACCTAATGCATAAATAATTTCGGTGACATCACCGCCAATGGAAATAAGACGCTCAGCCGCCGACGTACTTAACGGCAATGCGAGCAATAATGGAATTAGCCAGTTTTTCATGCAGCAAGCTCCTTGAGCGGTTTCAGCGCACTAATCTGGTCGCGCCACTGCTGTTGTTCCGCCGTGCCTTCGGTACGCTGGCCGAAGAGTTGGGCGATCTGTGTACCATCGGCGGCATACAGTTCCAGACTAGTGACAATACCGTCGGCTGTGGGTTTACGTGTGACCCAACTTTCGGCAATCTCATTCTCAATCAAATGCAGGGTGAAATCCTGATTAAAAATGTTAATCCATTCAGCATGTTGTTCCATACGTTCTACGCGTTGTATTTCGCCAGTGAAAATCTGCACACAACCCCGATTGCCAACAAATACCATAATTTCATTTTGATCTTCACGGGCTGCCGTCAGAATTTGTGATAGCGCATCATTATCAACGCGGTAAGCCAGATCATCGCTAACGGCCTGAAACGCCTGTTGACGAGTGAGATTATAGCGTTTCAGCAAAATGAAGAATTGGTGTACGTCGGTCATTTCACGCCAATCCGCTTCGAATTGTGCGGGAACGTCAACAGAGGACGCTGATGCCTCAGTATTTGCCAACGGGCGAAGCGTTAATGCCGGATTTTCAGCCTGAGTGAATTTTTCAATAAATTGCTGCCAGGCTTGCATATCGGTGGTATCAGTCGCGTAGACTTTAAGAATGGCATCCCCCTGATGATCAAAGAATTGGATGCTTTGACGTTCGCCTCGTGGCGTGGTTTCGATCAGAGAAAACGCCGTTGCCCACTGGTGCAGGAATAAGCGCAAATCCAGACCACGAGGGTTTAGAATAAGACCTGCGTGACCATCCAGAGACTGATTCTGATAATAACCAACGTGTTCATGCACGGCATACTGGTTGCGGGTGATGGATTTCGTATTGCCCACTTGTTCCAGTGCGCTCAGCCAGCTTTTGGCATCGCCTTGTAAGCGAACGGCATCATGTCCGACGCGTGCGTGCGTCAGTTCTGCCTCACTAATACCAAGCATTCCGGCTAAATCACGCGCATATTGGCGTGGATGGGCAATTTTGGCCTGGAGGTATTGTTGGTAAATAGACGTCTGCATTCTCGCTTCCTTATTCTTTGTCGTAACATTGCTAGAAATTAATGAGAATCATTTTCATGTAACAAAAACGTTACATCAAGTGAATTTTTCTTAATACGACGGTAAGGGAGGACGGTAAGAGTGAATGATAGGTCGATGCCAGTAAGCGGTGAGTGAGTGCGGGAATCCTATTGGTATTCGCCGCACTTAACCAAAACTTTTTGCCACTGCGTAAACAGACGCTTTTTACGATGGAGCGGCTAGAAACGACTGTCGATACTATCCGCCAGACGCGCCAGTAATGTCTCCGTATCCGACCAACCCAGACAAGGATCGGTGATGGATTGTCCGTAGGTTAGCGCTTGTGGCGCATTGATGGGTTGATTGCCCTCTATCAGGAAGCTTTCGGCCATCACGCCCACAATAGCACGCGATCCGGCGCGAATTTGCTGACAAACGTTATCGGCAACCACCATTTGGCGACGATGCTGCTTCTGACAATTTCCATGACTGAAGTCGATAACCAGATGTTCTGGTAATGAAAACTCATGTAAATGAGCACAAGCTGCCGCGATATCGTCTGCATAATAATTGGGCTTTTGACCGCCACGCATAATCACGTGACCGAACGGATTACCTTGTGTTTGGTAAATGGTCATCTGACCTTGTTTATCCGGTGAGAGGAACATGTGTTGAGCGCGAGCCGCACGAATGGCGTCAACCGCAATACGGATATTACCATCTGTGCCATTTTTAAAGCCGACGGGGCAGGAGAGTGCGGAAGCCATTTCACGGTGGATCTGGCTCTCCGTTGTACGAGCTCCGATCGCGCCCCAGCTAATCAAATCGGAAATGAACTGGCCGGTTACCATATCAAGGAATTCAGTCGCGGTGGGTAATGCCAGCTTGTTGATGTCTAACAATAAACGTCTGGCCTGTTCCAACCCCTCGTTGACCAGAAAAGAGCCATTTAGCGCTGGATCGGCAATCATGCCTTTCCAGCCGACAACGGTGCGAGGCTTCTCAAAATAGGTCCGCATCACGATTTCCAGGCGATCCTGATAGCGGACTCGTTGCTCAGCAAGTTTGTACGCATAGTCCATCGCGCTTGGGATATCGTGGATGGAGCAGGGCCCGATAATGACCATTAAACGGCGATCTTGGCCAGTAAGAATGTTTTCAATCTTTTTTCGTGACGCCGTCACGTTTTCAGCAACGTCGGCTGACAGTGGTAATCTGCTAAGTAAAGCATGGGGCGTGATTAGACTGTCGATGCGTCTGCTTCGCAGTTCATCTGTTTGGTGCATGTCATCTCTCTGAACTTGTCAGTCGAAGTCCTACTTCCAGAGACAATGTCATTGGCCACAGAACACGTTTATCGTGTATGGGATGGCAATAACGCGATAAAAATTATCGCGTAGTAAAATGCAAAACGGGCATGGCAAACCGTATTTAAACCAAACGGGAATATCAATAACGCATCATTGTGATGCGCTATTACTCATCTTATTCGTACGCTGCATGACGGTGTGTCGTTTTTGCTCAATGAACATCTGCCTATCAGGATAGGGATCTCAACTAAATGGGTTGCTTCTCAACGGCGAAATACCGGGAAGTGATGGAACTCACAATAAACGAAACGACACACATTTCAACCGTATCAACACAAAAAATATTCACGTACTAGTACATTCTTCGATTCATTCCCAGGATGTCGATGATTTTGGCGGAAATTTCCTCAACAGAATAATTAGTGGTATTGATGTATTTAATTTGATGTTTGCGATACAGCGCTTCAACTTCACCAAGTTCCATACGACATTGACGCAAAGAGGCATAGCGGCTATTGCCTCGACGTTCTTCGCGGATCGCCGCCAGACGTTCTGCATCAATGGTCAAACCGAACAGCTTATGCTGGAACGGTTTTAACGCATCCGGTAAGCGCAGATTGTCCATATCATCAGCAATAAACGGGTAGTTTGCGGCACGAATACCGAATTGCATGGCGAGATAAAGGCTTGTCGGCGTTTTACCGCAGCGAGAAACGCCCAGTAAAATGACCTGAGCCTGATCGAGGTTACGCAGTGAAATACCGTCATCATGCGCTAACGTGTAGTCGATTGCGGCGATACGAGCCTCATATTTCCCCAGATTATTGGCGGTCAGACCGTGGGTTCGATTGGCTACATGTGTCGGCGTAATATTTAACTCTTTTTGTAAGGGGGCCACCAGCGCTTGGACAATGTCCTGACAAAACCCTTCACTGCTGGTAATAATGTCACGAATGGTTGGGGTGACAATTGAATAGAAAACCAGTGGACGCAAACCACTCTGTTGATAGGCCGTATTGATCTGTTCACAAACGGCTCTGGCGCGGCTTTCGGTTTCCACAAAAGGTAAGGTATGGCTTACCGTATCCACAGGAAATTGTGACATCACCGCATGGCCCAATACTTCTGCTGTGATCGCTGTACCGTCGGAGATATAAAATACGCTTCTTTCCACATGAACCTCTTAAAGGTTTTTATCTCAGTAAAAACAAAAAAGCTCGTCAAAAATTACGTTTTTTCAATACTTTTATTGAAACGCCATTTCATTATCTTAATGATAACGATACTAATCTTTTACGATATTGGATTTTTACTTCATTAAGCAAGACCTGCCGCTGAAATCAGTTTTTTTTCATAGGTTGAACGATTCACCTGTCCATGCTTTATAAAACGCTATGCTACCCTGATCGCGTTGAGGTTAATTCTCAACCGAACTCTTTCATACCCTAATTGTATGCAGAAAGGATTATTTTCGATGTCCAATAACGGCCCTGATTTGCGTAATGTCCTCTGGTATAACCAGCTCGGTATGCACGACGTTGAGCGGGTGGGGGGAAAAAATGCCTCCCTGGGTGAAATGATCACCAACCTTTCAGAATTGGGTGTAGCTGTCCCGAATGGTTTTGCGACAACGGCACAGGCGTTTAATGATTTCCTTAATCAAAGCGGTATTAATCAGCGTATTTATGAATTGCTGGACAATACGAATATTGACGATGTGAATCAATTGGCGAAAGCCGGTACGCAAATTCGTCAGTGGATTATTGATACCCCCTTCCAGCCTGAGCTGGAAAACGCGATTCGTGATGCGTACCAGCAACTGGCTGACGGTGAAAAAGAAGCTTCATTTGCGGTGCGCTCTTCTGCAACGGCAGAAGATATGCCAGATGCGTCATTTGCCGGGCAGCAGGAAACGTTCCTGAATGTGCAAGGTATTGATGCGGTGATGGTGGCGGTGAAGCATGTATTTGCTTCTCTGTTTAACGATCGCGCTATTTCTTATCGTGTGCATCAAGGGTATGACCATCGTGGTGTCGCGTTGTCGGCGGGCATACAGCGCATGGTGCGTTCCGATCTGGCGGCGGCCGGTGTCATGTTTACCATTGATACGGAGTCAGGTTTCGATCAAGTGGTGTTTATTACTTCCGCTTATGGCTTGGGTGAGATGGTGGTTCAGGGAGCCGTTAACCCTGATGAGTTTTATGTGCATAAGCCCACGTTGCTCAATGACAAACCCGCGATTGTTCGTCGCAACATGGGGTCGAAAAAGATTCGTATGGTCTATGCCGCAAGTCAGGAACACGGCAAGCAGGTTCGAATCGAAGATGTTCCTGAGCAACAGCGTACGCGTTTTAGTCTGACGGACGACGAAGTTCAGGCGCTGGCGCGTCAGGCGCTATTGATTGAGAAACACTACGGGCGTCCGATGGACATCGAATGGGCGAAGGATGGTCACACTGGTAAACTCTATATTGTCCAGGCGCGTCCGGAAACCGTTCGCTCTAACGGTCAGGTGATGGAACGTTACCATTTACCCGCTGGCGGCAATGTACTGGTGGAAGGCCGGGCTATCGGTCATCGCATTGGTGCCGGTGAAGTCAAAGTGATTCAGGACATTAGCGAAATGCATCTTATTAATGCAGGCGATGTTCTGGTGACGGATATGACCGATCCTGATTGGGAACCGATCATGAAAAAAGCCGCCGCGATTGTCACCAATCGTGGAGGACGCACCTGTCACGCGGCAATCATTGCCCGTGAGCTGGGTATTCCTGCGGTTGTTGGCTGTGGTGATGCGACGGAGCGGCTCCATAATGGCCAGAAGGTCACCGTTTCCTGTGCCGAAGGCGATACCGGTTATGTCTATCACGATCTGCTGGATTTCACCGTGAAGAGTTCCCAGATCGATGAAATGCCCGATCTGTCGTTGAAAATCATGATGAACGTCGGTAATCCAGATCGTGCATTTGATTTCGCCTGCCTGCCGAATGATGGCGTTGGGCTGGCTCGTCTGGAATTCATCATCAACCGTATGATCGGCGTGCATCCACGTGCGTTGCTGGAGTTTGACCAACAGACGCCAGAGCTACAGCGTGAGATCAAAGCATTGATGAACGGTTATGACGATCCGGTTGAATTTTATGTCGGTCGTCTGACAGAAGGGATTGCTACGCTGGCGGCGGCATTCTCACCAAAACGAGTGATTGTGCGCTTATCCGATTTTAAATCGAATGAGTATGCCAATCTGGTTGGCGGTGAGCGTTATGAGCCAGAAGAGGAGAACCCGATGCTGGGCTTCCGTGGCGCGGGTCGTTATGTTTCCCCTGATTTCAAAGATTGTTTTGCACTGGAATGTGCCGCCGTGAAACGCGTGCGTAATGAGATGGGCTTGAAAAACGTGGAAATTATGATCCCGTTTGTCCGTACCGTTGCGCAAGCCGAAGCGGTCGTCGAAGAGTTGGCTCGTCAGGGGTTACGCCGTGGTGAGGATGGCTTGAAGATTATCATGATGTGTGAAATTCCATCCAACGCCTTACTGGCCGATGAATTCCTGCAACACTTTGATGGTTTCTCCATCGGTTCAAATGACATGACGCAACTGGCATTGGGGCTGGATCGAGATTCTGGTGTCGTTTCCGCACTGTTTGATGAACGCAATGATGCTGTCAAGGCGCTACTGTCAATGGCCATTAAAGCGGCGAAGAAACAGGGTAAGTATGTTGGCATCTGTGGTCAGGGGCCGTCGGATCATGAAGATTTCGCTATCTGGTTGATGGAACAAGGGATCGATAGTTTGTCCCTGAATCCGGATACGGTTGTGCAGACCTGGTTGAATCTGGCGGAACGCCAATAACGGTAGAAACCTATTTTGTGAAGTATCATTCACTAAATAGCGGGCCCGGTAGCGATAGAGGCTATCGGGCTTATTTTTGCTCCTAGTATATCATGGTGTCATCAGGAATGATTTGAACTGCGGTGTCATGATGGCACTGAAACCGTTATCTGTTTTGGTGATTAAATAAACGGCCAATCCTTGTTTTTCAGCAATCGTTAACGCTTTTTCCGTTCCCAAAACCATCAACCCCGTATCCCAGCCGTCCGCCTCCAGCGCGGTGGGCGCGATGACGGTGACAGAGACTAGCTGGTGAGTAATGGGACGTCCTGTTTCAGGATCAATAACATGGGAATAACGCTTCCCGTCTTGCTCAAAATAATTCCGATAGCTGCCGGAGGTACTGATCGAGTAGCCTTGCAAATTTACGGCGGCCTGCATGGCATTTTCCTGATCGGTCGGCTTCTGGATAGCGACGCGCCACGGTTTCCCTTCCGAATTGATTCCCCGGCTGGAAATCGCCCCACCGACTGAAACGAGATAATTGGTAATTCCTTTACGGGTCATGAGTTGTGCCAGAATATCGGCACCGTAGCCTTCACCCAGTGTAGAAAGATCAACATATAAATCGGGTCGATCTTTCTGAAGCCACTCTCCACGAAAGTCACTGAATAAGGTCAGGTGGTTCAAACCGACTTTTTGTTTCGCCAGATCAATCTGTTGCTGTGATGGAATCGTCACAGGTTGTTTTTGCGGCCCGAATCCCCACAGGTTGACCAACGGACCAACGGTAATATTCATGGCTCCGTCTGTCGCTCTACCGATGCGCTGTGCGGCCAGAATAATGTCTGCCATCCCTTCGCTGATAGGTTGAGGGTCTGTGCCTTGGTATTGATTAAATTTTGACAGCGTGGAGTGCGCTCGATAGGTGGAGATCTCATCATTGGCTTGCTCAAGCAAACGTTCGATCTCCTGTTGTAATTGCGCTTTATCGTCTTCCAACTCCCCGCTGATTTTCACGCTGTAATACGTCCCCATGGTTTTCCCCTCAATGGTGAGTAAAGGGCGCGGCGATGATGGCGGGGAATTATCACAGGCGGTCAGTAAACCGATCAAACAGCCTAAAATGAATCCTTTGGTCGCGAAATGGGTCATGAACAACTCCAGAAAATGAAGCAACGCGGGTGTTAATCAGTGGTTTTCAATGAACGCTGTTGCCGCGTAAAAGATGATGGGCATAACCAATAAAGCAAAGTAGAGCAAATGCAAATAGCTAATCGACAAAAATAGGGATAACCGCAATTTCTGGCGATAAATGTTTCGTGTAACGCACAGTAAAGCAGCAACGTTGAAATCAGGAAGGCGAATGTAAGATAAAAAAAAGCCCATCTCAGGGGATGGGCAAAGACTACACACAGCAATTCGTTACGACTCTAACGAGGAGGAAACCTCATTGACAAACAGTAAGTTAAAAACTAGCTCCGATATTCATGCTAGGGATTATGCCTTATTTAGTCATTAAGAATCATCCTAATGGTTAATTATTTTTTAAGAGTAAGGTGATTTCGAACCGAAGATAGTGAGTAAAATTGAAGTAATAATCGATAAAACGCCAATTTATTAGGAATAATCCCTAAGAATAAGGTTTATTTCATTAGGTTTGTTAATCTATTTTTTGTTTGATACAGCAGGTGGTTAGACCACCTGCGTGAGGGAACCATCTTGACGGTTGTTAATCTTTGACTGAATCGTCGGAGGGCTGTGGTGTCACAATGCTTTCGGGCTCAGGGATCTCTTTCACCCAGGCAAATAACAGCCGATAGGACACGGCCAGAACGACAGGACCGATGAACAAACCGATCATGCCAAATGCCAGCAATCCCCCGATGACGCCGCAGAGAATCAGCAACATGGGAAGGTCTGCACCCATACGGATCAACGCAGGGCGAATCACGTTATCAATGGTGCCGACGACACAACTCCAGACTAAAAGAATGGTGCCCCAGGTTGTGTCACCACTCCAGTAGAGCCAAACGATAGCTGGGATCAGTACGAGAAGCGGGCCGAGTTGAGCAAGACAGCACAAAAACATCAAAACGGTCAGTAATGTCGTATAAGGAATACCCGACAACCCGAGTCCGATCCCTCCCATCACCGACTGAACGATGGCCGTGACGACGACACCCAGCGCGACGGCGCGGATTGATTGCGCGGCCAGGATCACGGCAGTATCACCGCGTTCTTGACCCAAACGAATCGCAAAATGCCGTACCGCTTTTGCAACGGCTTCACCCTTGTAATACAGCAGGGCGCTGAATATCAGCATGAGAGCACAATGCATCAGGAAACGACCGACGTGCGCCGCTTGTGCCACCAGCCAGGTGGCGGTTTTGCCAAAATAGGGTTGGATCTTGGCAAAAATACCGCTGCCTCCACTTTGCAGCAGTAATTGCCAACTGTTAAAAAGCTTATCGCCCACCCATGGAATGGTGGTTAACCAGTCCATTGACGGGGGAGCAATTCTCTCCTGACTGGCTCCCCAGCTCATTAAGGCTGAACTGTTATCCACCACGCTACTTACCAAAATAGCGATTGGCATGACGAACAGCAGTATCAGCAACAAGGTCATCGTGAGCACCGCCAGTGAGCGACGCCCCCATAATAAAGATTGAATTTTGATTAACAGCGGCCAGGTCGCAATCACGACCATACACGCCCAGGCGAACCCCAAAATAAAAGGCTGCATCACCCAAAAACAGGCAATGATCATAATGGTGATAAACAGCAGGCTGAATAATATTCTGGCTAAATCCAAACGCGGTAGTTGAGAATTCTGTATCAATTAATCGTACCTCATTAAGCAGACAGGATGTCTGAAGTGCCGTCGCTCTGACAGGGCGATGAAAGCGACGACAATTTATCATGAGATATTTCCGGGCTTTTTAACAGTCTGTTGAACGTTTTGTTGGTTAAATCAGGCAAAACCGACATGCTGTATGTTTTTACTCTTACAGAGACGCACACGGTTCGAAAATATGATAAAACGGGGTCTGCCTGTGAATAGCGTCGTGGTTAATGAATGAAAACGGGTTTATTCACCGGCACCTAATCACCTATTTTTGGTAAACACTTCATTTGGTACGGACAGGGTCAAAAAATAATGATCCCACAGATCACACAATCTCCCGGGCTTATTCAGCCGGTGCTTAACTTTTTGGAAGCATTGGTAAAAAATGGATTTACAGGCGATATAGCGACAAATTATGCCGATCGTCTGACGATGGCGACGGATAACAGCATCTACCAATTATTGCCGGACGCGGTGGTTTTCCCTCGGTCTACGGCGGATGTCGCGGTTCTGGCGCGTCTGGCTGGTGAGGCTCGTTTTCTTGAGCTGACGTTTACGCCTCGTGGTGGCGGTACCGGTACAAATGGGCAGGCGCTGAACCGTGGCATTGTGGTCGATATGTCGCGTTATATGAACCGCATTTTGGAAATTAACCCCGAGCAAGGGTGGGTGCGGGTTGAAGCTGGCGTGATTAAAGATCAGCTTAATCAATATCTCAAACCCTTTGGTTATTTCTTCGCGCCGGAACTGTCTACCAGTAATCGTGCGACGTTGGGCGGTATGATTAATACCGATGCTTCTGGACAGGGATCGCTGGTTTATGGGAAAACCTCCGATCATGTTCTGGGGTTGCGGGCATTGCTATTAGGCGGTGATATTCTGGATACTCAGGCGATGCCTGTGGAGCTGGCTGAACAGTTAGCGCAGGAAGACTCGCCGGTTGGCCGTATTTATCACACGGTTTTGCATCGCTGTCGTGAACAGCGGCAGTTGATTCTTGATAAATTTCCTAAACTAAACCGTTTCTTGACGGGCTACGATTTACGTCATGTCTTCAGCGATGATCTAAAAACGTTTGATTTGACGCGGATTTTGACTGGGGCGGAAGGCACGTTAGCGTTTATTACCGAAGCGAAGCTTGATATCACCCCGTTGCCGAAAGTTCGACGGCTGGTCAACATCAAATATGATTCGTTCAACTCCGCGTTGCGTAATGCGCCTTTCATGGTGGAGGCGAAGGCGCTGTCAGTCGAAACCGTTGATTCAAAAGTCTTGAATCTGGCGCGCGAAGATATTGTCTGGCATTCCGTTAGCGAGCTGATTACGGATGTACCGAATCAAGAGATGCTGGGGCTGAACATCGTAGAGTTTGCGGGCGATGACGAAACGCTGATTAACGGGCAAGTGAACGCACTATGTGGACGGCTGGACGAGTTACTTTCAGCAGGAGAAGCGGGGGTCATTGGCTACCAGACCTGTAATGATTTGGTCGGAATTGAACGCATTTATGGCATGCGTAAAAAGGCCGTTGGTCTGCTGGGTAACAGTAAAGGGCAGGCCAAACCGATCCCATTTGCCGAGGATACGTGTGTTCCACCGCAGCATTTAGCCGATTACATTGAAGCGTTCCGTGAATTGCTGGACAGCCATAATCTGTCCTACGGCATGTTTGGTCATGTCGATGCCGGTGTTTTGCATGTTCGTCCTGCTCTGGATATGTGCGATCCACAACAAGAAATGCTGATGAAGCAGCTTTCCGATCAAATTGTCGCGTTAACGGCAAAATATGGCGGTTTGTTGTGGGGAGAGCACGGTAAAGGCTTCCGCGCTGAGTATAGCCCCGAGTTTTTTGGGGCCGAACTGTATGCGGAGTTACGCCGTATCAAATCGGCATTCGATCCTGATAATCGGCTCAATCCGGGCAAAATTTGCGCACCATTGGATGTTGATGCCCCCATGATGAAAGTCGATGCGGTCAAACGGGGAACCTACGATCGTACGATCCCGCTGGCGGTAAGAACATCATTCCGTGGGGCAATGGATTGCAATGGTAACGGGCTCTGCTTTAATTTTGATGCTCGCAGCCCGATGTGTCCTTCCATGAAGATCACTGGCAACCGAATCCACTCGCCGAAAGGTCGGGCCGCGCTGGTGCGCGAATGGTTGCGCCTGTTAGCGGAACAAGGCGTTGATCCACTTGAGCTAGAGCAGAAATTACCCCAACAGAAGTTGAGCCTGCGATCCTTCGTGCAAAAAGTGCGTCATACCTGGCAAGCTCGTCAGGGGGAGTACGATTTTTCCCATGAAGTAAAAGAGGCCATGTCAGGCTGTCTGGCTTGTAAAGCCTGTTCAACGCAGTGCCCGATCAAAATTGACGTCCCCAGTTTCCGGGCGCGTTTTTTAGAACTGTATCACACGCGCTATTTGCGTCCGGTACGCGATTATTTGGTCGCTGGTGTGGAAAGCTATGCGCCTCTGATGGCGCGGAGTCCCGGCACGTTTAATTTCTTCCTTAAGATGCCGTGGGTGAATGCCTTAAGCCGTCGCCAGATTGGTATGGTTGATTTACCGCTGCTTTCTTCTCCTTCGTTACGTCAGCAGTTTGCCGGACACCGAGCATCTCAAACCACATTGGAGCAGTTGGAAGCCTTGTCCGATGCGGAACGTCAGCAGTATGTGTTAATCGTGCAAGACCCGTTTACCAGTTACTACGACGCTCAGGTGGTGGCCGATTTTGTCCATTTGATTGAGAAACTGGAATTGAAACCGGTATTGTTGCCATTCTCACCCAATGGGAAGGCGCAGCACATTAAGGGATTCCTGCGTCGTTTTGCCAAAACGGCGGCCAAAACATCTGACTTTCTTAATCGAGTGGCAACGCTCGGTATGCCGATGGTGGGGGTCGATCCTGCGTTAGTGCTTTGTTATCGCGATGAATATCGTGAGATTTTAGGGGATAAACGCGGTAATTTTCAGGTACAACTGGTACATGAATGGCTAACGACGCAGTTGGCTGCGCGTGACCCTCAAATGGCAACGGGCGAATCCTGGTATTTATTCGGTCACTGTACGGAAACAACGGCGTTACCCGCCAGCACTCAGCAATGGGCGGCTATTTTTTCTCGTTTTGGTGCCAAGTTGGAAAATGTCAGCGTAGGGTGTTGTGGCATGGCGGGAACCTATGGTCATGAAAGCAAAAATTTGGCGAATTCACAGGGGATTTATGCATTGTCCTGGCAGCAGGCGTTGCAAAAATTACCGCAGAAACGTTGCCTGACCACCGGATATTCCTGTCGTAGTCAGGTTAAACGTATGGAAGGTAGCGGATTACGCCATCCCTTACAGGCCTTACTGGAGATTATCTAATGCAGTGGAAACGACAGGTTACGGTTGAGCAACTCAATCAGCAAAGCAAAGGATGTATGGTAGAACATCTGGGGATTCGCTATACCCAGATAGCTGACGATTATCTTGAAGCGGTCATGCCTGTCGATTCCCGGACGCATCAGCCATTTGGCTTACTGCATGGCGGTGCGTCTGTCGTTTTGGCGGAATCTCTGGGGTCGGTTGCCGGGTATCTCTGTACTGAAGGTGAGCAGCAGGTTGTGGGGATGGAAATCAACGCCAACCATCTGCGAGCGGTACGGGAGGGTGAGGTACGAGGCGTGTGTCGGGCGTTGCATGTCGGTCGACGCAATCAAGTCTGGCAGATTGATATTTTCGATAATCAGAATCGGTTGTGCTGTACATCCCGACTGACAACGGCTGTGATAACTCCCTCGCCATAAGTTAAACTGCGCCGATACATTAACCGACCCGTTTGTTTTATACAGCGGGTCGGTTTTTTAATTTCAAGGTAAAAATGGCACCCGTTTAACAAAGTCAGTCTGGAAGGCCGTGGCTTTATCCCATGAACCTTGCATGCTCAACTGGTGGCAAATCGACTTGAGCGTGTTACGAGCAAAATAATAGCTTTGTACCCGAAAAAGGTGGCAGCGCTTTTCGTTATTAATCTCTTTAATCAGCCTGTTGTGTAACTTCACCAGCGCATGCAAATAGCTGTCGTCATCCCCATTGCGTAAACACAAATCGACCATATCCATACAGGCATTATGGTAACGCCGTAGATGGTCGATATGACTTTCTGCGCGGTTCAGTCGTGCCTCGGCCATATAGAAATCGACCGTGGCATCTCGAATTTGAAATTTATATTCGTCGATTTGATGCTGTAGCCAGGCATTCATCGAAAGCATGGTTATCAATCCTAATATCAAATGATAATCATTATCATATTTATAAAAATAGTCGGGATCAATGGGGAAAATGTGCTTTTCCTTTCAAAAGGTCTCTGCGTCCAGATGAAATCTTCATTTACTTTTCCTGTTTTATAAATAGGCACTCGCTATGAATGTTATACTAATGATAATGAATTGATAATTTTTTAGCGAGAGACGGATGAAGAAATACTTGATTTAGTCTTTATTTATCATTGTGTTATGTCTATTGATAATGTGTGTTTTTCGCATTGTCCGAGTGATATACCAACCCAGCAGCAACCATCAAAAAGCAAATGTTACGAATAGCCCTGCAAAACAAGAGGTTGAAGCAAGTTTCATTATCACTAACATTAGAGGAAACCAGCCTGAAACTGGTACGACACGTCATGAGGTATTCGTTATGCAAACGGAAAATGTAGGGACTTTTTCACTGGATGAAAACGTCTGGAAAGGTTTGACGTTGACTGATAGCGCAGTGAAACAAATCAAGAACTTGATGAAGCAGGATGCGGCAATGAAAGGTCTGCGGCTCGGTGTTAAGCAGTCTGGCTGCGCGGGGTTTGGTTATGTGTTGGATCTGGTTCGTGAACCCGAGACCGATGATCTGCTGTTTGAACGCGACGGTGCGCCACTTTATGTGCCGTTAAAAGCGATGCCTTTCATTGATGGTACCGAACTCGATTTTGTCCGTGAAGGGCTGAATCAGGTGTTTAAGTTTAATAATCCCAACGCTCAGCATGCCTGCGGATGTGGCGAGAGCTTCGGCATTTAAGTGATGACAAATTATGGCACGTAGCACTGTAGATGTACCTGATGATGTCCAGATCTGGATGGGTGATGGACGCTATAAAGAAGGCTTTTTTACCGAACTGGCCACGGATGAGCTGGCGCGCGGCATCAATGAAGAGGTTGTCCGGGCGATATCGGCCAAGCGTAATGAACCAGAGTGGATGCTGGAATTTCGCCTTAACGCCTATCGTGCGTGGCTGGAAATGGAAGAACCACATTGGCTGAAAGCGCATTACGAGAAGCTCGATTACCAGGATTATAGTTATTACTCGGCTCCGTCCTGCGGCAGTTGCGATGATACCTGCGGTTCTCAGCCGGGGGCGACCCAGCAGTCCGGTATCACGGAAGTGAATAACTACCTGACCAGCGAAGTTGAGAATGCGTTTAACCAGCTTGGCGTCCCCGTTCGCGAAGGTAAATCAGTCGCGGTGGATGCTATTTTTGACTCGGTATCGGTCGCGACGACTTACCGGGCAGAATTGGCTGAGCAGGGCATTATTTTTTGCTCTTTCAGTGAGGCGATTCAGGAACATCCCGATTTAGTCCGTCAGTACCTCGGTACGGTTGTGCCCTCGAATGATAACTTTTTTGCTGCGCTGAATGCCGCCGTGGCGTCGGATGGAACGTTTGTCTATATCCCGAAAGGGGTTCGCTGCCCAATGGAGCTGTCCACCTATTTCCGCATCAATGCGGCGAAAACCGGGCAGTTTGAGCGCACGATCCTGATTGCCGATGATGACAGCTATGTGAGTTACATTGAAGGATGTTCCGCGCCAGTGCGAGACACTTATCAGCTGCATGCCGCCGTGGTCGAAGTCATTATCAATAAGAATGCGGAAGTGAAATATTCCACGGTACAGAACTGGTTCTCCGGTAAAGATGCTGAGGGCGGTATTCTGAACTTCGTGACCAAACGGGCGCTTTGTGCCGGTGAGTATTCCAAGATGTCCTGGACGCAGTCGGAAACGGGTTCAGCCATTACCTGGAAGTATCCGAGTGTGGTGCTGCGAGGCGACAATTCCGTGGGTGAATTCTTCTCTGTGGCGTTGACGAATGGACGCCAGCAGGCGGATACCGGCACCAAAATGATTCACATTGGCAAAAATACTCGCTCGACCATTATTTCCAAAGGGATCTCCGCCGGACACAGCGAGAATACCTATCGTGGTCTGGTGAAGATTATGCCGAGCGCGACCAATGCGCGTAATTTCACCCAGTGCGACTCCATGCTAATTGGTAGCGACTGTGGCGCGCATACCTTCCCTTATGTGGAAGTGCGTAATAACACCGCGCAGCTTGAGCATGAGGCCACGACGTCGAAGATTGGCGACGACCAGCTGTTTTACTGCCTGCAACGCGGCATTAGTGAAGACGATGCGATCTCAATGATCGTGAATGGATTCTGCAAAGACGTTTTCTCTGAACTGCCGCTGGAATTTGCAGTAGAGGCGCAAAAACTACTGGCGATTAGTCTGGAACATAGCGTGGGTTGATTCGCGGTTACCGGGGCTTTTCTGAACAGGGAAATCATCGGTTGCAAAATAATTAGCGCCGTCAAACATAGGGCGCGGGAAGGATAGAGCATGTTAAGCATCGAAAATTTACACGTCAGCGTTGAAGGCAAAGCGATCATCAATGGACTTAATCTCAACGTTAAGCCCGGAGAAGTGCATGCCATCATGGGGCCAAACGGTTCTGGGAAAAGTACGCTTTCTGCCACGCTGGCTGGCCGGGAAGAGTATGAAGTGACTGACGGTTCAGTCCGCTTCAAAGGTAAAGATTTGCTGGAGTTGGACCCGGAAGATCGTGCTGGTGAAGGTATTTTCATGGCGTTTCAATATCCGGTTGAGATCCCTGGCGTGAGTAACCAGTTTTTCTTACAGACGGCGGTCAATGCCGTACGTAAATATCGTGAGTTGGAGCCTTTGGATCGCTTTGATTTTGCCGATTTTATCGAAGAAAAAATCAAGCTGCTGAAAATGCCAGAGGATTTGCTGACTCGTTCTGTTAACGTCGGTTTCTCCGGCGGTGAAAAAAAACGGAATGATATTTTGCAAATGTCCGCGCTGGAGCCGGATTTGTGCATCCTTGATGAAACCGACTCCGGTCTGGATATTGATGCACTGAAAATCGTGGCTAACGGTGTGAATGCGCTACGTAATGAACAACGTTCGTTCATTATTGTGACGCACTACCAACGCATTCTGGATTACATCAAGCCAGACCATGTGCACGTTCTTTATCAGGGACGCATTGTGAAATCAGGCGATTTCTCGCTGGTGAAACAGTTGGAGGAGCAAGGCTATGGCTGGCTTACCGACGAACAGTAAAACCGTGACCAGTAAAAAAACGGCCCAATCTGGCATTGAACAGAAACAAGAAAAAGCGCTGCAACAGTGGGGGCAATTGTTTGAACGCACAGCGGCAAAGGGTTCAACAGAGGCTTACCGGCACTGGCAGGAGGTTGTCCGTCTCGGTTTGCCGCATCGTAAACACGAGCATTGGAAATATACACCGCTGGATAACCTGTTAGCCCATGAATTTGTTGCCCAGCAGGTATCTGACGTTGTTCCCGATACGCTTGATGAATGGGTTCTGCCCGTGGATGCCTGGCGGCTGGTGTTTATTGATGGTGTCTTCAGCGAATCGCTCAGTGACGCGCAGTGGGGGCCGTATCAGGTCGAGATCAAAACAGGACGGACACACGGCGAATTTCCGTCAGCCGTTCAGTCGGAAGTGTTTTTACACCTGACTGAAAGTTTGGCGGCGCAAAGCACATTGATCCGTCTGGCAGCAAATCAGCAGGCCGAAAAGCCGTTATACCTGTTACATATCAGTAGCAGCCAGGATTCAGCACTGAATACGGTGCATCATCGCCATCACTTGCAGGTTGAACGTGGTGCCAGTGCCCAGATCATTGAACATTACGTCAGTCTGAACCAGCATGCGCACTTCACGGGCGCACGTCTGACGATCAGCGCAGGTGAAAACAGTCGCGTGAGCCACTATAAACTGGCTTTTGAAGCGGCTGCCAGCTATCACTTCTCGCATAACGATCTGGTGTTGTCGCGTGATGCGCAGGTTCGTAGCCACAGTTTTCTGCTTGGAGCGGGGTTGACCCGCAATAACACGAGTGCACAACTGAACGGTGAAGGAACGAATCTGGTGATTAATAGCCTTATTCTGCCTATCGGTAGTGAAGTGTGCGATACCCGAACTTATCTGGAGCATAACAAGGGGTTTGGGGAAAGCCGTCAATTGCATAAAACCATCGTCAGCGATCGTGCTAAAGCCGTATTTAACGGGATGATCAAAGTTGCGCCCGATGCACTGAAAACCGATGGGCAAATGACGAATAACAATCTGTTGTTGGGGCGACTGGCAGAGGTTGATACCAAGCCACAGCTGGAAATCTACGCGGATGATGTGAAGTGCAGTCACGGTGCGACGATAGGGCGCATGGATGAGGAACAATTGTTCTACCTGCGTTCTCGTGGCATTACGCAGCAGGATGCGCATCAGATGATTATCTTTGCTTTTGCCGCCGAGTTGACGGAAGCCATTGAGGATGAATCATTACGTAATGTGATATTAAACCGCATTGCGCACCGTTTGCCCAACGCACAGGCTGAATCAGAAAAGGCAACCTTATGAGCTATCCCATAGAGCAGGTTCGTGCCGATTTCCCATTATTAGCAAAAGAGGTTAATGGGCAACCGTTAGCCTATCTGGACAGTGCGGCTAGCGCGCAGAAACCCCAGGCGGTGATTCAGCGTGAGGCCGACTTCTATCAACATGAATACGCTGCGGTACATCGGGGCATTCATACGTTGAGCGCGCAGGCAACCACGGCGATGGAAGCGGTGCGTGAGCAAGTGGCGAGTTTTATTAATGCCGCGTCGGCGGAAGAGATCGTTTTTGTTCGGGGAACGACAGAAGCGATCAATCTGGTTGCTAACAGCTATGGACGAACATTTCTGCAAGCGGGTGATAATCTCATCATTACGGAAATGGAACATCACGCCAATATCGTTCCCTGGCAAATGCTGGCTGAAGCCCGAGGTGTTGAACTTCGGGTGATCCCGTTGGCGGCGGATGGAACGTTAGATTTGTCTCGTTTGCCCGAATTACTTGATGAACGGACTCGTTTGCTGGCGGTAACGCATATTTCCAACGTACTGGGGACGCTAAATCCGGTTAAGGCCATGATTGCACAGGCGAAAACCGTTGGTGCCGTGGTGCTGGTTGATGGTGCACAATCGATTATGCACCAGACGATCGATGTGCAGGATCTTGACTGCGATTTCTTCGTTTTCTCGGGGCACAAGATTTATGGTCCTTCTGGCATCGGTGTTCTGTATGGCAAACGTGCGCTATTAGAGGCAATGCCGCCGTGGGAAGGCGGAGGCGCGATGATTCGTCAGGTTAGCCTGCGGACGGGAACAACCTATGCGGATTCACCGTGGCGCTTTGAAGCCGGATCGCCCAATACCGCAGGGATTATGGGGTTGGGGGCTGCGCTGAGTTATGTCACGGCGTTGGGGCGTGAGGCCATTCAGCGCTATGAATCATCCCTGATGCATTATGCGTTGGAGGCGTTGGTTCAGGTCCCGGATTTGACGCTATATGGCCCAGCGGATCGTCATGGCGTCATTGCGTTCAATTTAGGGACTCATCATGCTTATGATGTGGGTAGTTTCCTCGATCAGTACGGTATTGCGATTCGTACCGGCCACCATTGTGCGATGCCAGTGATGGATCACTATGCGGTTTCCAGTATGTGCCGCGCCTCGCTTGCCGTTTATACTACACGCGAAGAAATTGACCGGCTGGTTGCCGGGTTGCAACGTATCCATCGATTACTGGGCAACTAAGCCTTGAGCTTTGTTGTCTGGGGAGGAAAAAATGGCAAGTCTGCCGGAACCGCAGAAATTAGTCCGTAATTTTTCGCGTTGTCACAACTGGGAAGAAAAGTACCTTTATATTATTGAACTGGGAGCCCGACTCGAACCGTTGCCAGAAACCTGGCGTCAGCCTGAAAACCTGATTGCCGGTTGCCAAAGTCAAGTCTGGATAATTATGCAGCGCGATGAACAAGGTCGGGTAACGTTGTATGGCGACAGTGATGCCGCCATTGTGAAAGGGTTGATAGCCGTAGTATTTAGTCTCTATCAGGGGCTGACGGTACAAGAGATTGTCGAACGGGATGTGAGGCCTTTCTTTGAGGAGTTAGCGCTGAATCAGCATTTAACACCCTCGCGTTCACAGGGACTGGAGGCCATGCTACGGGCCATCCGCGCTCGAGCGGCAAGCGACCTTTAATTTTTATCTCACAAGGCGAGGCGTTAAATTTCGAATAATATCAATCATGCTAGAGGCCAATAATATTATCCTGAAACGATGTTCTGGATAATTCGGACAACCCATTGTTAACGCATTGACCGAGTTGACGAACATTTTTACCAGAAAGCGCCATGACATTGTGTCCGGCGCTTTTTGCTTTTCATCAAGATGTTACGCACCAATATTTCAGAATGTGTCTATAGATTTATGACAATATGAAATTTATCCTATCCGTAGTTTTGTAAAGAATTGAATATTAATACTTTGATTTTTAAATAAAATATAAATTTTTTCTTACACTGCTAATATAGCTAAATAGGGGTGACTGGAAATTAAATTCTCCAGACCTCGTTTATCAACCGACACTTGAGTTTTGATGTAGGGACTAAGTATGAAACGTGCGTTAACTTTACTTGGTATGGCCTTTGCCACTTATCTGGCAAGCAGCATCGCCAGAGCAACAGAGTATCCATTACCGCCTCCGAATAGCCGTCTTATCGGTGAAAACATTTCGTATACCGTCCCGGACGATGGCCGTCCGTTGGAAGACATCGCCGCTAAATTCAAAATTGGGTTATTGGGCATGTTGGAAGCAAATCCGGGAACCGACCCTTATCTGCCAAAAGCCGGTTCGACACTCACGATCCCAACTCAAATGCTGTTGCCTGACACTCCGCGTGAAGGCATTGTCGTTAACCTGGCCGAGTTACGCCTGTATTACTACCCCAAGGGTAAAAATACTGTGATTGTTTACCCTATCGGGATTGGTCAGTTGGGACGCAATACGCCGTTGATGACAACCACCATCAGGGATAAGCGGGAGAACCCAACCTGGACGCCAACCGCAAATATTCGTAAGCACTATCTTGAAGAACAGGGTATTACGTTGCCAGCCGTTGTACCGGCAGGCCCCGATAATCCGATGGGGTTACATGCATTACGCCTGGCAGCGCACGGCGGGGTTTATTTATTGCATGGCACGAATGCTAATTTTGGTATCGGCATGCGTGTGAGCTCCGGCTGTATCCGTTTAAGACCTGATGACATCAAGGCATTGTTCGACAACGTTCCTGTCGGCACTCGTGTACAGATCGTTAATGATGCGATTAAAACCTCGGTTGAACCCGATGGTAAACGCTATGTCGAGGTGCACCAGCCGTTATCTAAATCGGATAAAGACGATCCGCAAACGATGCCCATTGCGTTGACGGCCAAAGCCAAGAAATTCGTTAAGGATGATGAAACCGATGAAAAAGCCGTGGCTGATGCTATTGCCCGCCGTTCCGGTATGCCTGTTCTGGTGAATATGGGACAGGATATTAAAACGTATGAGGTACCGATGCAGTCCGTTGCGGATGACGCTCAAACGCGTCAGGCTGCGCCCATTACGGCAATCAGTGTCTCTACTCAATAACGCGGGAAAAACTCACTGGCGGCGCGCTTAACGCGCTAAATGAGTTTGCTCATGGGGTGTGATGAAAGCATCCTATGAGTTAAAAAGAAAATGTTCGACAGGTATGGTGACTTGTTGAAAATAGGCAAAAAAAATGGCGCACATTGTGCGCCATTTTCACTACTTAACCAGTTCGATTACTTCTTGTAAGTACGAACTTGGTTGTCCAGACGCTGGTTAGCACGAGCTGCGTCGTCTTTAGCAGCTTGTACGTCAGAGCGGATTGCGTTCACGTCGTTGCTCAGTTGATCAACTTTAGCGTTCAGAGTCTGAACGTCAGAAGACAGTTGGTCAATTTTAGCATTGCTTGAACAACCAGCAAGCAGAGTAGAACCCAGGATTACCGCGCCCAGTACCAGTTTAGTACGATTCATTATTAATACCCTCTAGATTGAGTTAATCTCCATGTAGCGTTACAAGTATTACACAAACTATTTTCTAATGAGAATAAATTTTTGATGAGAACATGCTTAATTTTGATCGTTCGCTCAAAGAAACAGCGAGTTTTACAAAATCATTAAAAAAGTAAGGAAAACAGCATTATTTTTATCGGACAAGTCTGAGGTGTTCGACAATTAGAATTATGTGTTAACTGAAGGCGTTAATTTGGTTACTGGCGGGTGTTTGATAACAACAGAATATAAAAAAGCGCCATTCAAGGCGCTTTTTTAATATGTACATCGCAAAATTTTGTTTAGAGACGATGTTTTTGTTTAAAGACTATGCTTTGTTTAAAGACGATGTACAGATGCGGTATTGGTCGTTCCGGTGGAAACTAATGCACCTGATACCATAACAACGACATCGCCTTCTTGCGCATAGCCACTGTTTAACGCCGCTTCTTTACCGATGCGGTAGAAATCATCCGTTGACGCAATTTCTTTCACTAGCAACGTATCGACGCCTTTGGTCAGCAGCAACTGACGTGCGGTGACTTCGTTTGTGGTCAGCGCCAGAATCCGTGCGTGTGGGAAATATTTACGGATAGATTTTGCTGATTTGCCCCCGCTGGTTGCCACGACAATTAGCGGAGAATCCAGTTTTTCTGCGGTTTCCACTGCGCCACGACATACGGCTTCGGTAATGCGCAATTTGCTAGAATTCTTGATCGTTTCCAAACGGGATTTCATCACGATATCTGTGCGCTGACAGATTGTCGCCATGATCGTTACAGATTCCAGCGGATATTTACCTTTCGCGCTTTCGCCTGACAACATCACTGCGTCAGTACCATCAATAATGGCGTTCGCTACGTCACCTGCTTCTGCGCGGGTAGGGCGTGGGTTTTTAATCATAGAATCCAGCATCTGAGTCGCAGTGATAACGACTTTACGAGCCAGATTACATTTTTCGATCATCATTTTTTGCGCAAAAATCACTTCTTCAACTGGGATTTCAACGCCCAGGTCGCCACGGGCAACCATGATGCCGTCAGAAGCTTCCAGAATTTCATCAAAATTATTCAAACCTTCCTGGTTCTCAATTTTGGAGATGATCTGAATATGTTCTCCGCCATGCGCCTTCAGGTGGGCTCGAATTTCTTCAACATCAGAACGTTTACGGATAAATGAAGCCGCAACAAAATCGACGCCTTGCTCGCAACCAAAGATCAGGTCACGTTTGTCTTTTTCAGCCAATGCAGGCAACTGAATCGAAACACCTGGCAGATTCACGCCTTTGTTTTCGCCCAGATCGCCGTTGTTCAGCACCTTACAGACCACATTGGTGCCTTTAATCTCGGTCACTTGCATGCCGATTAAACCATCATCAACCAAAACGGTATTGCCAACGCTCAGATCTTCAGTGAAACCTGCGTAAGTCACCGCTACGCGTTCTTTATTACCAACAATGCTTTGATCGGTGGTGAACGTGAAGGTTTGACCAGCGGTCAGAGAAACATCTGCACCATTTTCCAGCTTCATCGTGCGGATTTCTGGACCTTTGGTATCCAACAGGATTGCAGCTTGCTTACCCGTTTTTGCCATAACAGAACGCAGGTTTTTGATGCGTTGACCGTGTTCAGCATAATCCCCGTGAGAGAAATTCAGACGCATAACATTCATGCCTGCGGTCAGCATGTTGCTCAGCATCTCTTCTGATTCTGTTTTTGGCCCGATGGTACAAACAATCTTTGTCTTTTTCATACGTTAGTTTCTACAAGTTGTGATGGATAAAAAATGGAGGATCCGACGGCAGCGAGAAACGTGTCTTCGGAAAGAATGCATTTGGAAACAATCTGTGTGAGACGAATTCTTAAAGCGGTAAGTAGGTAAGTATAGATGATGGTGACGAACTGATGATGAAAGCGTAACCAAACATCGCGTATCAATCGCGGGATTAGGGTAGGCGATGCCGTTGATAATAATGTTATTGATAGTGGCACGTTGGTTAGCTGAAACCATTCAATTGAAACGACGTTTTGTATTATAGTTATTAAGCGATGAGAAACAAGGTAGCAAAAGGCATCAAAGCGAATATTTTGCCGTGTTCGCGCAAAAAAACGAACGATTTGTCATTTTTACCTATCTTTGTTGCGCAACTGCACAGGGAAATGCGACATAACCATGACGTTTCCGTGTCGATGAGATTAACAAGAACATGGGTTTTTGGTTTATTTCTGTAGTAAAGGAATAAAGATGTAAAAGAAATGTTTTTCTATCGATCTGCATCACGTTTTTACGCTATTGCGGTTGAGAAGATGACAACAAGTGATAGCTTATCCAATATTGTGGATTGTTACTGCGCAAGCAGGCAAAACCAGATATTCGTTCATAAGACGGGTGTCTGGTTTTTTTGTTTCCAGGGTTTGAATGATGAAGATTGCCAAGATACTCAACAATAATGTCGTCACGGTGATTGACGAAAACAATAATGAGTCGGTTGTCATGGGACGGGGGTTGGGTTTCAAAAAGCACTCTGGCGATCTGCTAGATGAAACACTGATTGAACGTGTGTTTGTTATGAAAAGCGGGGAGCTGACATCGCGTTTGACGGAACTGCTAACAGAAATCCCCATGGATGTAATCACCACGGCAGACAAGATAATTTTGTTGGCTAAAGAACGCCTGCCGGGAAAATTGCAAAACAGTGTTTATATTTCGTTGACGGATCACTGTCATTTTGCGATTGAGCGTCATAAGCAAGGTGTGGATATTCGTAATGCTCTGCTGTGGGAGATCAAACGACTCTATCCAAAAGAATTTAGCGTAGGTTTGGAAGCGCTGGATATTATTGCACAACGGTTGGGAGTGCGTTTACCGGAAGATGAGGCGGGTTTTATCGCGTTGCATCTGGTTAATGCTCAGCTTGATAGCGAAATGCCTGAAGTTTTACAAATTACTAAAATTATGCAGGAAATACTGAATGTCGTGAAATATCAGTTAAACCTGAATTATGATGAGCAAGCATTAAGCTATCATCGTTTTGTTACACATTTGAAATTCTTTGCGCAACGACTTATTGGGAAAAATACGGTTTTTAGCGATGATGAATCTTTACATGATGTCGTTAAAGAAAGATACGTATTGTCTTATCGGTGCGCTGAAAAAATTCAGACTCATATCGATAAACAGTACCATTATATGCTGACGAAAGAAGAACTCATGTTTTTGACTATTAATATTGAACGGGTACGGACTGAAGGTCAGGAAAAAGAAGAGAAAGGTGATGGAGAATAAATTAGCAGTTAATTTGCTGCTTATCACATAATAATCATATGGCAGAACAAATTCCCTTGCGGATAGTAAAAGTTACAGAATACAATGCGAGAGGGATGGATTATCAGATAAAATGAATTTTTGTCAGCGTGTGGATAATGCTGATTTTTGAGCAGGATTGTTACTGTCGGGCTAATTTGGTCAGGCGGGCAAAACCTAAATCGTTTTCTCAATATTTATTGGGAAAAGCGATTTGGGTTTTTTTTTGTCTCAAAACAGCGTCAGTAAATTAACATATTGATGTATAAGTCTGTTTAGCATTAAGGATAGGCAATGGAATACAAAACATTAGCAGGTGAGATACTTGATGGTGTCGGTGGTCGTGACAACATCATCAGTGTTATACACTGTGCAACCAGGCTACGTTTTAAATTAAAAGATAACAAAAAAGCGGATGCTGCTACGCTGAAAAATAATCCCGGTGTGATTATGGTTGTTGAAAGCGGAGGGCAGTTTCAAGTTGTTGTCGGTAATCATGTCAGCGATGTCTATCATGGCTTGCTTCATGTCGCTGGAATGAATGAACAGACTGACTCTTCAAATAACGACGAAAGTGAAGAAAAGAAGGGGAATATTCTTTCTCGCTTTATTGATATCATTTCCGGAATATTTACGCCGCTAATTGGGGTAATGGCCGCCTCCGGTATATTAAAAGGATTTCTCGCCCTTAGCTTGGTCTGTGGTTGGATTGTCGAAACAAATGGCACCTATAAAGTATTATTTGCCGCCAGTGATGCATTGTTCTTTTTCTTCCCTGTCGTTCTGGGTTATACGGCAGGAAAGAAATTTGGCGGGAATCCTTTTGTAACCATGGTTATTGGTGCGACGTTGGTTCATCCGTCAATGATTGCTGAATTTGGTGCAATGCAAAATCCGGATTACCAGCAACTCTATTTTCTCGGTATTCCAGTTACGTTCATTAATTATTCCTCTTCCGTTATCCCGATTATTTTCTCGGCCTGGCTTTCTTCACGCCTGGAAAAACCATTGAATGCGATATTACATATTAATATCCGTAACTTCTTCACGCCAATGTTGTGTCTCTGCATTACTGTGCCGATTACGTTCTTATTGATTGGACCTGCGGCGACTTGGATTGGTCACATGTTGGCGAATGGCTATCAGTTTATTTATGGCCTTAATGCCAGCATTGCCGGTGCCTTAATGGGCGGTTTATGGCAGGTGTTTGTTATTTTCGGTTTGCATTGGGGGCTTGTGCCACTAATGATCAACAACCTTACTGTACTGGGCCATGATACCATGGTGCCACTGCTGATCCCTGCCGTACTGGGGCAAGCTGGCGCGGTGCTGGGTGTATTGTTGCGCACCCGAGATATGAAGCTCAAAGGCATTTCTGGTTCGGCGCTCTCGGCGGCTATTTTTGGTATTACTGAACCTGCGGTATACGGTGTCACATTACCGTTGAAACGTCCCTTTATTTTCGGGTGTATTGGCGGCGCGATGGGGGCGGCGGTTCTGGGGTTCTTCCATACCACCATTTATTCTTTCGGTTTCCCGAGTATCTTCACTTTTACCCAGGTTATCCCTCCTTCAGGCATCGATAATACGGTCTGGGCCGCTATTATTGGCACCTTGATTGCGTTTACGTTTGCTGCAATGGCCACTTGGGCTTTCGGTATTCCACAACAGGAAAAAGCCGCCGTTGAGCCAGCGGCGCCAGTACCCGCAACGCCTTCTCATCGCGACGTAACACGTAAGCAGGTGATTTATAGCCCGATTAACGGCACGCTGCTGTCGCTGGATCAAGTTCCCGATCAAACGTTTGCCAGTGGTTTGATGGGGAAAGGGATTGCAATTAAACCCCATTCAGGACGCGTTGTTTCTCCGGTCAACGGTACGATTGCTTCCCTATTCAAAACTAATCACGCCATTGGATTAGAGTCGGAAGATGGCGCAGAAATTCTCATTCATGTGGGTATCGATACGGTGAAATTGGATGGTCAGTATTTCACCGCACATATCAAAACCGGCGATGTGGTAAAGCAGGGCGATCTCCTGGTTGAGTTTGATCATCAGGCAATTGAGCAAGCCGGCTATGACACCATCACCCCGGTCATTATCACTAACACCGAAGATTACATTGATGTTCTGACCACGATATCTGCGGGTGAAGACGTGCAAGAACAGGCCGCGTTATTAACGCTCATCCGGTAATCCTTATTTTCATTTGCCATTGACGAAAGGGAGAGATAAATGACTCAACATTTTCCAGAAAACTTTTTATGGGGCGGCGCGATCGCTGCGAATCAGGTTGAAGGCGCGTATTTAACGGATGGTAAAGGGCTATCGACATCTGATTTACAACCGCACGGTATCTTTGGTGAAGTTGTCGAACGGACGCCCGGAGATTCAGGTATTAAGGATGTCGCGATTGATTTCTATCACCGCTATCAAGAGGATATCGCTCTGTTTGCGGAAATGGGCTTCAAATGTCTGCGGCTTTCTATCGCCTGGTCGCGCATTTTTCCTCAGGGTGACGAAGAAACGCCGAATGAGGCGGGGCTGGCTTTTTACGATCGGGTGTTTGATGAACTGGCGAAGCATAATATTCAGCCATTAGTGACATTGTCACATTATGAAATGCCGTATGGTCTGGTAAAAAACTATGGTGGATGGGGCAATCGAAAAACGATTGCGTTTTTTGAACGCTATGCCCGCACGGTGTTTGCCCGTTATCAGCATAAAGTCAAACATTGGCTGACCTTTAACGAAATTAACTGTGCATTACATGCGCCGTTTACCGGAATCGGTTTACCGACGGGGAATAACAGTAGCAAGCAGGATATTTATCAGGCCATTCACCACCAGTTGGTTGCCAGTGCGAAAGCAGTAAAGGCCTGCCATGAAATGATTCCAGATGCCAAGATTGGCAATATGATGCTGGGGTCGATGTTCTATCCGCTAACCTGTAAGCCTTCCGATGTCATGGAAACGTTACAGCAAAACCGTGATTGGCTATTCTTCGGCGATGTTCAGGCCAGAGGATATTATCCGGCTTATATGAACCGTTTTTTTGCACAACATGGCATTGAACTGACGGTGACGGAAGATGATCGCCAGTCTCTGAAAGAAACTATCGATTTTATTTCATTCAGCTATTACATGACGGGGTGCGTAACGGCTGATGCAGAAATGAACCTAAAAGCCAGAGGGAATATTTTGAATATGGTGCCAAACCCGCATCTGGAAAGTTCAGAATGGGGTTGGCAGATCGATCCAGAAGGGCTGCGTTATTTGCTGAATTACCTTTATGACCGTTATCAAAAACCATTATTTGTGGTGGAAAATGGGCTGGGCGCAAAAGATCAGATCGAAAGTGACGGCAGCATTAATGATGATTACCGTATCCAATACCTGAACGATCATCTTTATCAGATGGGTGAAGCTTTGCAAGATGGCGTTGAGATCATGGGATATACCTGCTGGGGACCAATTGATCTGGTGAGTGCGTCAAAAGCGGAAATGTCGAAGCGTTACGGGTTTATTTATGTCGATCGCGATGATAGCGGTAATGGCTCATTAGAACGCCGTCGCAAGAAAAGTTTTTATTGGTATAAAGAAGTGATCAACAGCCAGGGGAAACACCTTAAATAAGTGTGTTATCTATAGGGAAAGTGATTTTCATCTTTCCCTATAGAGGGATATGAAGATGAATAATTAAATTTTATAAATAATTAAGATAGGAGAGTGTATTTCGGTACGCTTATTGATTTTTATTATTTTATGACATCTTGCAACTCGGAACTAATAAAACGGATTTGTAACTGTACTCATACTTTCAGGGGTTGATATGAAAAATAGAAAGACGTTAGCAATAATTATTGCTGCTATCTGTACTGGCTCTTCTGGTTATATTGGAGCGGTTAGCGCTAGTGAATTGACTCTAGAACAACGCATGATTATGCTTGAAAAAGCATTAGAGAAAAATCAAAAAGAGTTAGAATCAACTAAAGCGGAACTAAAGTCTTGGAAAGAAAAAGTAAATGATAAGACCACAGTAGTGGCCGCTAATAAATCAGAAAAACCTGTTAAAAGTAATCAAGCTAAACTGGTCATGCAGGCTGTTGATGAAAAATCAACGGTTAATGTGACGACTACAACAAAAGAAGGTAGTAAAGAAAATAATGATATCACTCTAAAAGATATCAGTAAATTTGTTAAAGATGACATCGGCTTCACCTATTCTGGCTATTTTCGTGCAGGGTATGCAACCGCTTCTAATGGATCGCCAGAAGGATGGGCTCCTGGTGCTTTAGGGCGCTTCGGGAATGAGCATAATGGATGGTTTGATTTTATTTTAAAGCAAAGGGTTTATTCACAGAATAATAGAAGTGCGCACGCTATTGTTAAGTTAGATGGTGTAGTTGGGCAACAATATGCCGCAGGGTGGTTTGGTGAAACTCCCGAAACAGAGAATAGATTACAGTTTTCAGATTTGTATGTGACAACAAAAGGGTTCCTCCCATTTGCACCAGAAGCTGATTTTTGGGTTGGTAAGCATGCATTACCATTTTACGAAATACAGATGTTAGACTGGAAAAGCCATCGTTCTGGTGTCGGTGCCGGTGTAGGGATAGAAAACGTCAATGTAGGTCCTGGTAAATTAGATATGGCTCTGACGCGTGAAGATCTTAATTTAAGAAAAACTGATGCGACAGATAGAACGACAAAGCAGGCTAATACCAACACTATTGAAATGCGTTATAAAAAAATTCCTCTTTGGGATAAGGCCGATATATCCGTGACCGGAAAATATATGATGGCTAATAAGAGTGATTCGCAGAAAAGTGGTGAAAGAAATGGAGAGTATTTCAATTTAAAAGATAGTTATCTTGCTAGTGTGATATTAAACCAAAAATTAAGCCCTAAAGGGTTTAATGAGTTTACTTTCCAAATTGCGAATAACTCGATTGCCAGTAATTTGTCTCGGTATACGAACTCTAACCCATTTACTGGTGATGGGGTCTTGCCTACTTATAGTGGCGAGCATAGTGGGAATACATGGAGATTGATTTCTCAAGGAGAAATGTATCTTACTGACAACATTATTATGGCGAATGCTCTAGTCTATTCACAAGGTAATAATATTTATAGTCCATACACAGGTGAGAACAGCGACTTTAATAGTATAAGTGGTGCTGTTAGACCGGCTTGGATTTGGGATAACTATAACCAAACTGGTATTGAGTTAGGATATTTTAATCAAAATAATAAAGATAAATTAGGCGTTAATTATAAACAGTCTGGTGTGAAAACAACATTATTCCATACGATCAAGGTGGATACGAGTATGTTATCATCTAGGCCAGAAATCCGTTTTTATGGAACATGGTTACGCGTATTGGATAATGAATTGGATAAATTTACTTTCCGAGATGATAAACAAGATCAATTGAGCGTAGGTGTACAAGCAGAGGTTTGGTGGTAGTTTACTAGCCTAAAATGATATTTAAAAAAACACGATGGGAGTGATTTTTTCTCATCGTGTTTTTTGTTATGTGTTTTTTATTATGAATAACTTTGTTTGATCGTCTTACGTATTTTAGTCGGTGTGGCCTGATGTTGTATCATATTTAATATCATTTGCATTTTTGGTAATACATGAGTGAGGTGAACATCAAACCCACGGCATAGATAGTGTTTATTCGGACGGCCATCGCGGGAAAGGGAAAAACGGTGTTTTGGACATCCACCATTACAGACAAATTTCACAGGGCAGGATAAGCAATCCTTGCTAATGTGAGTCAGTTTTCGTTCCCCAAAAGCAATATTTTCTGGTGAGTTTACCAATGCTACTAGATCATCATTATTAATGTTGCCTAGTTTATTTTCTGGATAAACAAAGTGGTCGCAGGAATATACATCGCCATTGGCCTCCACTATTAGATTACCCCCGCATACTTCGTTAATGACACAAGCGCTTGCCATTCCCGCCATTTTAGCCATGGTATGTTCGAAATTCATGACAAAGACTGAACCTAAATCTTTTTGTGACCATTCATCAAAAATTGTGTTAAGAAAGCGTCCCCATGCTGCGGGTGGTACTGACCATGATTCCACATGGCACTGACCTGAAAAATCAGGTTGAATTAAAGTTAACCCATTTTCGTCGGGTAAGGTTGCTCGTCTTTCAACTAATGGGATAAATTGCATATAACGACTACCGATACGTTTCAGAAAACGATAAACATCCAGGGGGCGTTGAACGTTCTCTGCATTAACGACGGTCAGTGTATTGAACTCGACATGGTGACGTTGTAGTGAACTTAAACCAGCCATAACCGAATCAAATGTACTTTTCCCAGCTCGAGTTAGTCGATGAGCATCATTACTGATACGATCACCGTCAATAGATAAGCCAACTAGAAAGTTGTGCTCTTTTAAGAAACGGGCCCAGTTATCGTCAATGTTCGTCCCATTAGTCTGGAAATAGTTATTTATTTGTTTATTGCCACGATATAAATTCTGTAGTCGAATTGCTTCATGAAAAAAATCGATACCTAACAGCGTGGGCTCTCCTCCTTGCCAAAGAAAATCGACCACATCTGCTTTTTGCCCAGCGATATTTTTTTTGACATAATTTTCTAAAGTAATATTGTCCATTTTCCAGCGATTTTTTCGTTCTGGGTATAGATGTTCTTTTTCTAGATAGAAGCAATACGAGCAGTCAATATTACACACTGAGCCTGAAGGTTTTGCCATCAGTTGGAAATTTTGTATTTTCATACTCATACTGCCCTCTAATAACATTGTTTTACGTGATATATCTCTGTGCTGAAAACAAAAAAACCTGACAGGTGTTGGTCTATTTATAGACAACGCTTGTCAGGTTTCGCCCAATACTTCGGTAACGATCTCAATATCTATCATACCAAAAGGATGATACATATCAATATTACTAGATAGGTAATGAGAGTTTATGGCATGTTCTATAAACATTAAGGCTATTGTATTGATAACGATATGAAAATAACCTAATGATTACAGTTGTATTTTAGACGATCATTTTAGTCGCTAATTTTTAGCTATTGACGATGCAACTGCTGCAAATTTTATATCTTTGAGAGTGATCAAACTCACAGATGTGTTGCAGTCATATTGAATTAAAACATTTTTGCGTCATTCTATAGGAACAAACAGGGCGTAACGCTGTATGAACGTGACCTGACGCAGATTGAGCATAACTCGATCTGCGTCAGGTTTTTTTTTGGGCTTTATCCAGGAAAAAGAGGTCAACTATGAATACTTTTGCACGTAGTGCTATTGCACTATGTTGTTTGCAAGCACTAAGTAGTTCTGTACAAGCAGCAGACAAAATGGTGCCGAATAAAGCTGGAAATAACGCTGAATCGCAGCGTCCAAATATTGTATATATCTTGTTAGATGATCAGCGCTATGATGCATTCGGCTTTATCAATGATCGCATTAAAACGCCTCATATGGATGAGATTGCGCATAATGGGACATGGTTTAAAAACGCATTTGTTACTACTTCGCTTTGTTCACCCAGCCGTGCCAGCATTTTGACCGGTATGTATGTCCATAATCACGGTGTATCAGATAACAATCCAACTGACTTATCCAAACTACGCTATTTCCCTGAAAAATTGCGTGAGAGCGGTTATCAAACAGGCTTCTTCGGTAAATGGCATTTTGGTGGGGCAGATCAAACAGCGAAAGCTGGGTTTGCTGGGTTTGACCGTTGGGTAGGGTTATTAGGCCAAGGAGATTACTATCCAATAAATATGTTCGGTGAGCAAGCTAAGCTGAATATCGATGGCAAGTTGGTGCCACAGAAAGGGTATATTACAGATGAGTTAACTGATTATGCCGTTAACTGGCTTGATGGTATTGATAAAAAGAAACCATTCATGATGTATCTGTCACATAAGGGTGTCCATTCCGATTTTTATCCTGCGACCAGACATAAAGGTTCAATGGATAAGGTGACTTTCCCATTACCAGATACTTATGCTGATACACCTGAGAATTATGAAGGTAAGCCCATGTGGGTTAAAAATCAGCGGAATAGCTGGCATGGTGTAGATTATCCGTATAATAAAAAAATGGATATACAGCAGTTCCAGCGTGATTATTATGAAACATTGCGTTCGGTCGATGACAGTGTAGGTAGAGTACAGGAATGGCTGAAAGCTAATGGCTTGGATAAAAATACCATTGTCATGGTGATGGGGGATAATGGTTTTTCATTCGGTGAACATGGCCTGACTGATAAACGTTCTGCCTATGAAACCTCTATGCGCGTACCACTTATCGCATCTGGTCCAGGTTTTGGTAAAGGGGAAGTTGTTGAAGATCTGGTCGCTAACATTGATATTGCACCTACATTCCTGGAAGCGGCAGGAGTAGAGAAGCCGAAAAACTATGATGGTAATAGTTTCCTAAATATCAATAAAGAACAAGAAAAGAAAGAAAAACGTAAAGACTACTTCGCGTATGAATATTTCTGGGAATACGATTTCCCATATACACCAACGACTTTTGCTATTCGCACGCCAGAATTTAAATATATTCAGTATTATGGTGTATGGGATACAGAAGAACTGTATGACATGAAAAATGATCCGGATGAAAAGCATAATCTTATTACATCTAAAGATAAGAGTCTTATTGAGACAAAAATTGCTCTTCGTAAGAAATTATATGACGAGTTAAAGGATCATAATGGAAACAACATTATCCCTTACAACCAAAGGACAAAAGAGGGGCAAGTTTTCCGTTATCAGGAAACAGGGAAGAAAATGGCTGATTTCCCAGATAAATGGCTACGAGGGGATAACCCACGTGATAAATGGTCCGGAATCATCCCAGAGACTGTAGACAAAGATGCTGTTGGTGAAAAAGTCTTTGTTTCATTTGAAAAAGCTGATCAAATGGTCAAAGATTTAATGAGTAAAGAGACTGAAAAACAGAAAAAATAATAGAAGTGATATTTAAATAGACGAACAGAGGTAGTCATCCTATATGACTATCTCTGTTCATATAGTCTATTTTACTATGCTTGATATGATTATCAATCGGGGTGTTTTTTTACTTTAATCGTGTTAAGTCGATAAATATTCAATGTTCCTGTATTGTAGATTCAGATATTAACCTTATCGATGAGCACACGTAGTTGAGTGTCAAAAAGCTGTCATACAGTGTCTATTGTTTAGATAGACATTGTAATAGCATTCTATTTGTATTAGCTCAGTTTTAGCCCGACATTGTTTTCTGGCTGCATTTGCTCAAATTAGGCTGGCAGTTTTGAGCAGGGAAGGGGCGTCACATTATCCTCTTTTCATTCTGTATAAAAGCATCTGATAGGGTATGTTAGGTGTCATGATTACGCACTATTTCTACCATGCAGAGATAAGATTCAATGGGAATAGAGATAAGACAAGCACGGCCATCAGATGTTGATGCTATTTTCATCGTTAGAACATCAGTCGTTGACAATCATCTCAGCCGTGAAGAAATGCGTCAGATAGGGATCACCGAAGACATTGTGACCGATATGATAGCGCACAGCCCTTGTGCCTGGGTCGCGGCGGATAATGAAGTCATTGTCGGTTTTTCCATGATTTTGCCGGATGAAGGTTGTCTTTTTGCTGCATTTGTTCTTCCTGATTATGAAAATAAAGGAATAGGTAGTGAACTTGTGGGGTGTGCTGAGCAAGAATTATTTAAACATCATGAAATAGTCTGGTTGGAAACGGCAAAAAATAGCCGTGCGGTGAAATTTTACAAGCATCTGGGCTGGGGTAATGAAACGGATATTGATGATGGCGATGTCCGACTAGAGAAATACAAAATGAGTTAAATCAATAAAAAACGCTGAATCGCAAATCCATGCATGAATGGTTCCTGAACCGATCGTAACCAACTTTCCTTTCTCTCTGCCCACCTGTAGCGGTGTGCTTGGCTTCACTCCGTAGGCAAACAGTATGCCGCTATATCGGAAATTTCAGAATAATCACTACACACTGTGAGACCTCAGCCTGCTAAAGAATTTCTGGTTCAGGAGCCAAACGATGACCTTCTGCGCTTTATAGAATGATACGAGGTTGTTTTCTCTTGGATGTGCTCAACGAGAGGCCGAGAAAAATGCCAGGCTATGAATTACCCGCAGGCGGTTTAATCGGTGTGTTGCGTCCATCGATTGAATTCACCGCCGCAGCAGTTTAAGGCGTTGTCCTCAGATAGCGATCTCCTGTAATTTCCTTCTGCCTTAAATTAATCTCTTTCGCCAGCGTTTGCAGTTTCGCCTTCAGCCAGTTAGTCGCACCTCGCTGACCACTCCGTTTATGGGAAAAAATCTTCACTTCAAACGAGCGTATCGCGAACGGTAATGGAAAAATCTTGATATTCATTGCCGGAATGAGCTTCTCCGCGGCAAAACGGGGGATCGCCATCAGTAGATCACTTTCCGCAACAATAAACGGTGCGCTGAGCATAGACGGTGTTTTGATCGCTATCTGACGTGTATATCCCATCTTCTCAAGCTGTAAATCTAGAACACCCTTCTTTTCATTCCAGGGCGTCACTACAAGGTGCCGTGCGGCAAGATAATCCTCCAGCGTTAGCTGGGCTCGGTTAGTGTTGCTGATAACAACATACTCATCTTCGAACCAGCCGATCTCGTCCAGTTCCGGATGCCGGGTATCATCCGACGTGCTAAATCCAAGCGCTAGATCCACTTCTCCTGCCAGCAGTTCCGTCAGCGCTGGGCTGTGTGGCAGATAGAGTAGCTCAAAGCGCAAGCCGGGCGCTTCGTGCTGTAGTCTGTGCATCAAGGCAGGGAAAATACAAAACGCAGTAAAATCCGTAATCGCAATCTGTAAACATTCCGTACTGGCGGCGGCTGCAAACTCCGTTTGCGGCGTCAGCTCCTGATTGAGGAATTTCAGTGACGAAGCAATAGAAGGCGCAAGCTGTATGGCATATACGCTGGGGCACATATGGTGTCCTTCCCGGTAAAATAACGGATCATTGAGAGTGATACGCAGTCTTGATAGCGCATGGCTCAGCGCTGAGGTGCTCATCGCCAGTTCATCCGCTGCCAGACGAACGGAACGGTGACGATAAATCGCGTCAAAAACAGGGAGAAGGTTTAAATCAAGACGCCTTAATGTTGGATGCATAATATTCATCATTTGGTGATTTCATTGCACTTAATTCTCCTGACAATAACCCTTATGCTTAGTGCCATCAATATCGACACCATTCAGAAATGACAGGAAAACTAATGAGTATCACGATTCGCCAGGCCCGTCCGGAAGATGCAACGGCAATTTACGATATGATCTATGAGCTGGCTGTGTATGAAAAGGCTCCGGAAGAAGTAGTCACTACGGCGGAAGAGATCCGGGAAACCCTCTTTAGTGCAGACAGTAAAACCGAAGCGTTGATCTGTGAGATTGAAGGTAAAACTGTAGGATATGCCGTTTTCTTCACCAGCTATTCTACATGGCTCGGGCGTAACGGTATTTATATGGAAGATTTGTATATTTCCCCTGATTATCGCGGGCAGGGCGCGGGAAGAGCGATGCTGAAAAGTATCGCGCAATGTGCAGTGAAGCGGCAGTGCGGCCGCCTTGAATGGAGTGTGCTGGACTGGAATCAGCCTGCCATTGATTTTTACCTGAGCATTGGTGCATTGCCGCAGTCTGAATGGGTACGCTATCGCCTTGACAGTGAAGCCCTGCTGAAATTTGCTGAATAAAAGTACCTTAATAGTGAGAAGACTCTGTCGAAGCGGAGTCTTCCTTGCTCTCCAACGCATCATCGACTTCAATGCTCAGATAACGACTGTACTTGGCGTTTGAGGCGGGCAATCTCTGCTGCCTGCTCACTCTCTCGCTCAGAGGACGTTGTCTGGCTCTGCTGCTTGCTACGCCAGTTATAGAGCTGGGATTCGTACAGACTGAGTTGACGGGCAGCGGCAGCAACACTGATGCGTTCTGCAAGCTTCAGGGCTTCGTTGCGAAATTCAGGTGTATGTTGCTTACGTGGCTTCTTACTGGTTGATATGGATTTTGTCATATGAGCTACCTTAGTCGCGTGTCCACTATTGGCGGGTAGGATCAGGATTTTGGCGAGGTTATGAAATGAAAAGTTAGCGTTCACATATTGTAAACGGGAAAAGGGCAGTGCTATCATGTTTACATAATGTAAACGGATGGAACGACCGCAAGTGCACGTAATTTCAAAAGAGCCTTTTGAGGAAGCGGCAAAGCGATATCCCAACGATTCGTTAGCCATTCGGGCGCTGTACCGCTTAGTGCGCGAGACGGATTTCTCTTCTCCAACTGAGATGCGAACTCTGATGCCGAGCCTGGATAATTTTAAGTACCGGAATAAGTGGTGGGTTTTGGATGTAGGAGGCAACAACTTAAGGGTTATCGCCTATATCAATTTCGTGAATAAGCGCTTCTATGTGAGGCACATCGTAACCCACGCTGATTACGACAAGTTGACCCGCTATTACAGGGAGAACAAAGAATGATTACCGACACTGCAAAAGCCATTGAAGCAACCAAACAACTCGTAGCTGCTGTCCCCTTCCTAGGGGGGAGTTCGTCCGAGAGCGATTACCGAGAAGCGATGGCGCTGGTGGACTACCTGATCGAGAACGACGACGAGAGCCCACTTATTGACTTCCTGGCAAGTAAGATTGCCGACTATGAAGATAACAGCCCCCGTTTCGCTGAATTCAACAAAGCTATCGCTGAAATGCCGGTCGGCGTTGCACTGCTGCGTACCCTGATTGACCAGCACAAGCTGTCTTACTCTGATCTCAAAGAGGAGATCGGATCTAAATCACTGGTTAGCCAGATTCTGTCTGGCCAGCGCTCTTTGACCATCGCCCACATTAAGGCACTGTCGGCTCGTTTTGGTGTGAAACCAGAATGGTTTTTATAACAAATTAAATTATGTTGAATAGACGTTAATTTGCCTGTGAATGTTACCCACTATTGCAGATGAGTTTCGTGCACCTACGTGGGATGGCGAATTGATCTGTCAGCAACATCATATTCAGTCTGCTTGGCAGATGCCAAAATCGAGATGTGAATTGCCACAGATAGCTTAGACGCTTCGGAGTCCTTGATAACGTTGCTGTGGCGATTCTGATGCACTACGCAATCTGATTACGTCACTTCCACTTTTATCTGTTCTTTAATTTATTCAAAACCGAGTTATTCCACACTGGCTTGTTATTTTCATCAAGCATCCAATGGGCGTGGCCTGGTTTGATACACACCCCTCCTATCCATCGTTCATGCGTGGCGTAATCAGGCCAGTAAGCCGCGCCAGTTAAGACTTCACGCCCCAACGGAGTAATCGTCAATGTGTGTTCTGTCCATTCCTTATGAACGTCGCGTTCTACAAGGAGTGGCTGATCCGTATCGATAAGAGGGCGCATCAAACTATGAAACATCATGTCGCCAAGGAACGGTAGTGGTTCACGTATCCGCGTAAGCTCATTAAATACTCTGCGGAAAGTGACAGCACCTCTTTCATTTACAATTTCCAGAGCCAGACGTTCAGTCAGGGATAATCCTCCACTAATCGCAGGTAATTCCTGTAACTGCCTTAGCAAGGCAGGAGCCAGAAAGGGTAAGGGGGCGTGATGGCGATCCGCCATACTGGCAAGCTCAACCGGTGAATGACTGCAAAAAGCTGACCAGGCTTGCCTGGCCAACTGTAACATGTCTCTATTTACTGGTTTACGTTGTGACCATAGCCAGGCCAATACATCGGGAGCGAGCTGACCGATCCCGATAAATCTCGATACACCGGGTATTCCATTGACTTGTATAAGTTCCAGCTTCGGCGGCAAACGGTCAAGTCCGGCCAATAAGCGAACTAAAAAGAGCTGATCATATGTGTCCGCTTCGCACCACAGAACGTTGTGGTTATCTCCTTCTAACAACGCGAGACTTTTATATTCTTCTTCAAGACGGTGTAACGCTTCATTATGTGGTATTCCGAATGTGCGGCTGATATAGCCACTCCGCATGTTCTTAAATTCATCAAAATGTAAATATCTAACAGGCCCTATGCATAAAGGGTCGGTTAACGTACGGAAATTACCCTTGAAGCCAGCAATTTTTAGGTTGTGCGCGATATCGTTGCCGCAGCGCCAATGTGTTGTGAGCTCTTCATCACTGGTTTTGAAATCCGGGTTCCTGGCAGCAAAACTAATCGCATCGACATGAGCTTTAAGTTTCATCCAGCTACTGAACCCCAATTTTCTGGCAATCAACCACTGCGCATCGGTTAAGGTGGGTTTTGAACGAGGGTTTCCAGTTGAAAGCCAGGAATAAGATTCTGGAGATGCCGTGCCATTTCTTAAATGTCTAAGAAGTTCTTTGGCAAGTTTACGCTGATAGTCCAGGTTGATTTTACCGCTTTCTGGCTGCGGCTTAGCTTTTGTAGACATACGATCTCCTGACACAAACCTTTTCCGCTTTGAGGCTGGAGTCGTAACAGTGTATTTGAATGAAAGTACCTGGGCGCAGCCCTTTCCGCGGATGGAGGCGTGGAGAACACCTCGGCAGAATATAGCTGATTAAATATACGCTTACAATAGACGTATCCACTCAGTAGCCGATAGCTGTCATGGCTTACTCCCAATGGTTGAGATATTTGGGCCTGACCTCTGTCCATCGGTTGAACTTATAGCCATAAGCGGATCTAACCAGGCTATTTTGAGTTAAGATGCCGGGTGAAGGTCGGCACGATTCCGTTCAGATGTGAAGGCAAACAATCACATGAGAGTTCACACAAACGGACCAAGCGTCATTCCGGGAGGAAGAGATGAGTTTTGAGCGAAAAAAGGAACGCGTACTTTCCATTATGGAAAGTAAAAACATGTGGCGCAGCAACTATGCTCCGCCTCTGCTGCGTGGATTATGGAAGTTAGGGCTAAAGATCCCGCCATTACCTTTCGCTTCATTCTGGCAAATCACAATCACGATGGGGTTTGGATTTGGTCTTGTATGGGGGCTCGTTATGTGGTTTTTCACATGGCAAGGTATGGGTGTTCAACCCTTCTGGGCGGTATTCAGAAGTCTCTCCTGTGGGATTTTGTTTGGCGTAGTAATGGCCGCGTTTCACGGGTGGCGTAAAAAGGCCAATGACCTGCCAGACTGGAAAAATCTGTAATTGACTTACAAACGATGCAGCGTCCTCTCCTGATACTATGATAGATCGAATGATTGAAACCGGTTCGGAAGTTATGATAACCAGAGATGGACATTTGTAAGTCGTGTCTTAAAGAAATTGTCCGGATGTCACAGAGGAAATAGCGAACAGAAATGGCTGACATGATGAAATATTTATCGCTGCTGGTAGTGATTGTTCTGGCAGGGTGTACAAGTGCGCCAAACTTGCCGCCTACCGATACCATTGTAGCTGTTAAACCTATTGAGTCCGGCATTATTGCCAGCTCAGCGAAATACAGTTACCGTTTTTTTCGTAACGGTGTGCCGCAGGAATATCAGCGCTATAAGACATTTTATGAACGCTTTCATCAACAGGCCTCCGGAGTGCGGGTTAACTTTGTGGTAGAACAGCATGAGGTGACAGCAGAGTACCTAGTGGTGATTGATAAGCGCAAACTGGATGCTGGGCAGCATACCGCGCTGGTCAATGAGTATCAGGCGGTGCAGATTGATAACGATCGCCTCGGTGTTTTGTTTAAAGCGGCAGGGTTTTGGTCTTCATCGTATGCTCCAGAACTGGCAGCCCCTTACCAGTTGGAACGCCCAGTGGTGGTATCAATCAATGATAAAACCAAAACGCTGAGCACTCTTGGAACTGTCGCCCTGATCCCTTTAGTCCCCTTGTTTCCGCTGGTCATGATGTATGGATGCGCCACTGGGCCCTGTGTATAAGGAAAATAACCGCTTCTGAAATGGCTTGGCTTTACCGGGGGAGCGACAAGGCGGTCATGATAAAACCTCCAACTCCGCAGACATTATAGATTCATGATGTTTGCCAAGAACGAAGGTTTGTTATCTCTTTCCCCAGACTGGTTTATATTGACCTTTTTTCACTGTCTCCTTACGGGATGTAGCATGTTTAAACACGTGATTGTTGTATTGGTTGTGACCCTACTCAGTGGCTGTGTCCGTCCAACAGCTCAGCCTGCCTCGCCTTCTGCTGTTGATAAAAAAGCGCTTATCGGAATCTGGGCGATGCTGCCATTAAAAAATGGTATCGCTAATGTTGTGGAGTTCCGTGCCGATGACCAGGCACTGCTACATTCATTTAACTGTGAAAACCCGCAGGTAAAAATGGGTGTTGAGCAATCTCACTATGCGGTTGACAAAAGCAGCCAGACTATTCGTCTGACATCGTCCGACCATGTCACTCAACTGAAGATTCTTGGTATCGTTGGGCGGGCGATGAAGCTGAAACAGCCTATTGGTTTTGAGAATGAAAGCCTGACCTTTTCCTATCTGAAGGTGGCGCAAGTCGTGCCCTTGTGTGAAATGTATAAATCAGAGGACAAAAGTCAAAAGACGGCCTTTAAGCCCAGTGACTTTATTGCGGCGCCGGTGATCCCTGAGCATAAAGATCTCGAGAAATTCGTTGGCAAATGGCAGTCAAAAAAAGCGACTCAGTTAGAGATCGTTAAGGATAAACAGGGTCGATTCACACTGTTCCAAGCGGCAGATGATAATTGGCGTTACCTGTTTAATAATGTGCGTTGGGTCGGCGACGAGTTGAATTTCGACAGCTATGCCTATTCCGAGAAGCCTAAGCTGTTTGATCATCCGTTCCACAAATCACAAATCCCGACTCAAATCCGCCTGTTGCCTAATGATAAAATGCGTATGACTATCGAAATTGATGGTGAGAAGAGCGCTTTTGAATTGACGCGAGAATAAGCTCACTCTGACAAAGAAACCGACCATATTGATGCCGTCGGTTTCTTTGTCAAAAAATACGCCCCTGCTGCAACCGTCTGACAAGCAAGCGTATCAGCGCGACTAACGCCGTAATTCGGCCTTATGGCATCACCTCTTCGGGGTCAACGCAGAAGGCGTAAACGTAATCAAATTTTTACGGTGTTATAGCTTCCTGAGCATGCAAATACCACAGCTGTTATGACCCGTATCACCCATCCTTTTAGCCAGATGACGGAATCCGAAAGCTTCATACAGTCGAACGGCATCCTTTAGTTCATCAAGCGTTTCGAGATAACAGGACTGGTATCCCATGGCTGTTGCCTGAGCGATAATGAAGGCAATCATACGCCTACCCATTCCCATGCCTTTTACGTCACTGCGGAAATACAGTTTCTGCATTTCACAGGTGCCTTTTTCACCGGATAGGGGAGCGATTCCTGCGCCTCCCACGATCCTACCGTTAGCCTCGGCAATCCAGTATCCTGCGGCTGGCTGATTGTAAACTTCGCTCAAACGTTCAAGCTCTGGATCATGAAGGCTGACGCCTTCCAGATGATCGATTTTATTCTCCCGGAAGCTGTTGCGTATGATCTCTGCTATAGCGATATTGTCTCTGGCCTCAATGGGGCGGAAAATCATCTCCGCTTCACGTTGGAGACGTGCATTGCGCAGGCTGTTGGAGAACCGCGTGATAGTTTGAACGAATTCCTTAACTTCTCCATCTGAGGATGAAGCAAGAGCTTCCTCTGTAAACCTGTCGGCATTTTCTTCCAGATATAAAAGTTGCTGTTTTCCTGATTGGCTTAAGCGAAATGTTGAGGCCCTGCCGTCATTCTCATCACGATCCCTTAGCAAGTATCCAGTATCAATCAGGGAGCGAAGGGTGCGGCTCATACTCGCCTTATCAACACAGAGTTTTGCAGCCAGTTCGGTTGCGCCATAGGGCTTATTGTTCAGTTCAATTAAAATATGGCTCTGAAGGGGGGATAACTCTGTTCCGCTGCTTTTACGGCTGAGCATGCCAAGTTCTCTGACCATTTCTCGTAATGCAGCACGGAAGTGGCGTACTTCATCTTTCTTCATAAATTAGACCTGAATTGAATGACTGAGATTGATGATACACAAAGTAGTTAACAGTGTTAATTAGTTTATGTGCCATGCTGATACATCCATAAACAGATCTTTTGTCATGAATTATCCAAAGCGTAATAACAAAAATCACAGGAAACTTATTGAATTAACTGATTTTTCCCATCCTTTTATCTTACTCAGCCGTTATGCGGCATTTGTTTTTAACCCAGAGAGTCTTCTGGTTCTGACCCGAAAAGCGTCCTAAACCGTGCAGACAGCCACCCATATCTACACCGATGGCTGTCTGATTTTGATGTAAATTTACAGCAGCGATGTGATCCACCATCAAGGCGTCAGGGCGACGCTTGCTGACATACCTGCGACTAACTCAATTTCTTCGGGTAAGTTATCAATCTGAATACGAACAGGAATACGCTGTGCAAGCCGCACCCAGTTAAAAGTAGGTTCTACCTCTGGCAGACCCAGCCCACCCGTATCGTCGTTGCTGTCATTGATTCCGTGTCCGATGCTCTCAACGTGACCGGTGACGATAGGTTCAAATCCCATCAGTGCGATCTGTGCTGGGTTTCCCACACGGATATGGCGTAGTTTCGTCTCCTCAAAATAGCCAACAATCCAGAAACTACTGGCATCAATAATCGCAACTTTTGTCACGCCTGCTGTCGCATAGTCTCCTGGGCGAAGTCTGAGATGCGTGACATAGCCCGTTACTGGCGATCGAACGACAGCACGGGATAAATTGAGTTGAGCCAACTCCAGAGCGGCCAGCGCTCTCTGATAATTAGCCGTTGCGACATTTGCTGCGCTGCCTGTTTCTTGTAAGTCCTCTTTTGAAATCATCTCTTTGAGTTGGGTGCGTCGTGTGGCGGCGTTTTGGCGCATTAGCATTTCGTGGCGTCTGGCTTCAACGTCCGCTTTCGCGCTGGCTACGGCTAACTTCAACCAGTTTGGATCTATCGAATAGAGGATATCGCCACGATTCACCCGCTGATTATCTCTTACTGCGACGCTGCTTACTGGCCCGGAAACATCCGGCGCAATTTGCACCACATCAGCGCGAACTCTCCCATCCCGGGTCCACGGCTTCTGCGCATAATATTTCCACATGATGAAAGCGACGATGATCGCTATGCCGACTGCACTTAACGTAAGTGCATAGCGACCTAACAGAGAAAAAAATGATTTCATGCTAATAACCCCCACGCGTTCAGTCCCTGTAGCAGCAGGAAAAACGTAACAATATAAGTTGAGAAATCAATCAGCGGTCGACAAGGCAAACGGCGATAGACCTTACTGAAAGTGAAAAGAGGAACCAGTAACATCGTGCAAAGCAAGGTTATGAGCGCGATGACCAGCAAACCTGGAACAAAGACACCATCAATATTCACGTCACTAATCATCTGTCAGCCTTTTATCTTGTTCCATCAGTGCACAGCGCAGGTCAATCAGCCGGTAAATGAGTTGACGCAATGGTTCATGCATGGACGGAGAGTGGATCGCAATCATTGAATCAATACGCTGTTGTAAGATTCTGGTGTCTGCTTCTTGGGCGAGAAGGTGAAGAATTTCGTTAATCTCTGTCGCGATTTCTTCCCCTAATTGAGTACGTAAACGCCGTAAGTGCAGGGTGGTGAGGCCTATACGCAGATAATGCAACATCTGATTGAGCACCTGTCCCGACGATTGCTTGCTCCGCGGCAAACGAGGCAGCAGTAATGCCGTTCTATCAATCATTAGATTCGTCCAATACACGTCATTTGAAACCACACTCCTTTTGCTATGTCGGATGTCTCGCCTGCAAATTTTTAGCAGACGATGAATAGCAGCGTCTGCCTGCACCGTTTGCAGCAGACCCATGCTGACCACCGCAAAACCTGTCGCGACAAATAATGCAATGGCCGTGTTGACTGCCGTGACGAAGTCACCGCGGTAGTGAGCGTCTAACTCGGATAAAATGGGCAATGTCAGCGTAATGCCCATAGCCAGAAAGGTCGTAGGGGGCCGAGCTTGCAGCGATCCGGCTAGTAAATAGACCGGTGCGAGTACAGCAATCAGAACATTGAATTCGGTGACTTGAGGAAGAAGTATGCAGGTGTAAATCAGGCTGATCGCCACGCCATAAACTGAGCCGACAATATATTTGACAATATGGGGGGCTGGGGTATCAAAACTGCCAAATAACGTGCAGCAGACCCCGAGAATAGAGACTGCCATGGCACCATCGGGCCAGGCTGAATAAATCCATACCAGGCAGCCACTCAAGATGATGACGAAAGCCCCTAGCGCAGTACGCAGCGCGGTGAGGCTATCGCGATGGAAAACATAGCCTTTTGCCGCCTGATTTTCTGTCTGTAGGTGTACAGGTTTTGCATGATGGATGGCATCAGCAAGGCGATAGCACTGCTGCAAGAGGTCAAGCGCTTCCTGAAGGTATCGGCTGAAGCTCACTTGCAACTTTTCTTCAAATGTCCGCGCATTTGATTCTAATTGTTCCGCTAACGTAGCGCTTCGCTCTGTCAGCGTATCGCCTTGTTGTTTGCGTTCGTTCGCGTCTTCAACGATAAGCCAGCTTTTAACATCCTCCAGCAGCCTCTGTAGCGCGGGGGAAAATGCATTTATCATCGGCATACGATCGTGTAATTCGCTGTTCACAACCAACAACCGTGCCAGCCTGTCATGGATTATTTTTCTGGCATGCTGGGCGGGAACTGAGATGGCAAAGTCATAGGGGAGATGATGATTTACGCCCTGTAAGAACTGTAACGCGAGAGCCAGTTGTAGATTCCCTGCATTCCCGACGGATGTTCCCTTTAATGTGTCAGTAAGCATTTGCCGTGCGCTATGCAGCGTTTCCGACAGCTTGCGGTTAAACATCCCGGATAGACGTTTTGGAAAAACGTATCGATGTATCAAACCGACACAGAGTATGCCGATCATGATCTCCTGCACTCGGATGACCGCAATATCAAAAATTGCGCTGGGATCGAATACAGCAGGAAAACCAATCAGACTCGCGGTGTAACCAGCCAATACAAAGGCATAAGCGCGAGGTGTACGTTCAAGCAGTGAGAAGTAAAGACAAAGGGCAATCCAGCCAGCAAGTACGATGCTGCAAACAATCGGCATATTCACAAACGTCGGCACAATCAATACGGTTGCTGCGGCACCGATGACCGTTCCAACCAGACGATAGACGCTTCTGCTTAGTGAGGCCCCAACCGACGTTTGCGAAACAATATAGACAGTAACGATTGCCCAGGATGGCTTGTCCAGACCGATAGATAAGGCGAGGTAATAAGCCAACATCGCTGCCGCAAAGCTTTTGGCTGAGTACAGTAAGGCATTAGCATCGCTGAGTATGGAAGGGGAAGACAGTGCCACGCCGACGCGGTGAAACATGGCATATTGGTTCCGCAAAAAGTGGCGGTAACAGACGTATATTTTGCTCATGGCGCTCATTATTGCCGGGTTACAGGCCATGTTAAATACTATATTCTGTCAAAAAATCCCTAAATGCTGCCAATAACATGAAATCACAATATGCTAATACGCTGTTTGACCCTGACGCTACGCCATGCTCAGCCGTCGCGCGTCATCTCGATTTCATTGATTACGAAGCGGAAGTCCCACACCATACACACCGTAAGGGGCAATTAATTATCGTGCTTTACGGTGCGGTGACCTGTCGGACGGAAAACGATATCTGGATCGTGCCTCCGCACTGTGGCGTATGGATTCCAGGTGGCGTTTCGCATAGCGCTAAAGCGACCTGGAATGCACGCCTCAATTATTTATTCGTTGAACCCGGAACCGCTGCGCTTCCGGATAAATGTTGTACATTGGCGATCTCCCCGTTGATCAGAGAATTAGTTGACCGTTTAACACATGAGGCCATTGATTATCCGCCGGAAAGTCATGCCGCCAGACTCGCCAGAGTCACACTTGACGAATTAGCGGATATGCCACAGCAAAATCTCTGTTTGCCGGTTTCTGCGAATGCCAAAATACGTGAAATGGCTGATACGTTGGTCAGTTGTCCTGACGATCGAAGTACATCTAAAGAGTGGGCGAAAAGGCTGGCAGTAAGTGAACGAACGTTGGCACGATTGATGTTGCGTGAGACGGGGCTGACCTTCGGACGTTGGCGTCAGCAGCTTCATTTGATTATTGCGCTACAGGCGCTTGCCAGCGGTGTTCCCGTCCAAAATGTGGCGACCCAATTAGGGTATGAGTCCGTTAACGCGTTCATCACGATGTTTAGGAAAACAATGGGTAGCACACCTGCTCATTATTTTGCCGAACGGAAATAGTATAGAAACATTGTCCTCGGCGGTACTTAGGCTCTTTGACGTACCGCCGGGTAGGGAGGAAAGAGTGGGGTTATCTATTCTCTAAACCGAGTGCCTGACGCTCGGCACGGATCTGAGCTTCATTTTCCTGAATATATTGTGCAAGTTGCATCAAACCTGCTCGTATCTGTTTCCATTCACTCGGGTGTTCTTGCGCCAAATGTGCCTCCATTTCATGTTGAGACATGGTGGTCATTCCTTTGGTATCAGGCCGCAATCCAGTAGTAAGACGCCCGGTGATGGCCTGACCGGGTGATGGTTTAGGCTCAGTTCTGTCCAGTATTCCTGTTGATCGGTTTCGTGATCTTCCACAATGCGGTATTCCGATGAGGGAGTGGCCGTTTGGGGCATAGGAAGTTGAATGACGTTGGCGGCGGCAGTTATCTGGTGTTGCTGGCAAAATTGTAGACACTGAATGGCGTCATCAAGCTGCAATTTGCTCGGCAGGGCCGATGTATCACCCTGTGATAAACGGCCAATTGCCTCTGACCGTAAAGTATTCAACGCCGTGAGCGCTACCGCGAAACGGGAAGAGGTTTTATCGTCAGGCATCGGGGTGCTTATACGTTGGAAAAGGAACGTCCTGCTTTTTCAGCAATGAGACATCAATCAGGTAACCCAGCATAATCCGGTCATATTCCAGATCGGTACTTGTATATTGTTCCGGATCTCGGTTTACCCATGAATCTGTTACCCGAACGCCAGCAGGGGAGCCTTCCAGTTTCAGCGCATAGATAAAAAATCCGGTCCAGCTGCGATGAAAACGAAGCCAACCGTCCTCAAAATAGACAAACCATTTATCTTCCATTTGCTTTGGGATAATGCCTTGCCGCATTTTTTCAGCTTCTACATCGGTAAATAGTGCCTGAAAGTGAAGTGGCGCTGTCTGCTGCGGTGCGGGGGTGTGCTTCCAGTGGTGCGCTTGTGCCTGCATTAATTTGCTTCCTTGTTAATGAGTGACCGATTGGTGTTATTCCGGTTCCAGTCCATACATCTGGTATTCCCATTGAATGAATTCTTGAAAAGAGCCGGTAAAATCCACTCGGGGAAAATTGGCAAACTCCTTTTTCATAATCCAGGTCAGATGTACCACCGAGACACGATCCGTTTCCTGCGTATGCCGCACCAGAATATCATCATTACATTCACGGTAAGCAATCGCTGATACATCAATGCCATAAAGCGGGTGAATCGTTGGTAGCTCACGTTGGTACTCTGCCTGTAAAGCCTGCTGTTTTTGGCTGTCGGCGTATTCCCAGCCACTGGGGAGCGTGGGTTCAAGAGACATACGGCTTCTCCGTTAAATAGGAAGAGAGAAAACCCTATTATGCTGAAAGATGAGGAAAATATCTAAAATAAGATAATTAATCGTCCCGGCGGAAAGTGGTTATGGTATGGTTTTCAGCCGTCTGCATAGTAAAAAGAGTATTGATGCGATACCGACCTGTCGTTGAGTATCGGTCATTAGGGAAATTATTAGGGTGTCAGCAATGAAACCATTGGGATATATGGCGAAATTCATCGTGGCTTGTCCGCCATGGTTGCATACCTCGCAAGTCAAAACGGTCTGTTCAGTAAGCGCGTGTGTTTCATCTGATTTTACTGAGTGGATTGAATGCTGGCGACATAATGGATATTGGCTGTTTGATTCGCTCGACGTGATTGATGATATTGTCCGGGAAAAGCAGATCGATGCGACATCGCTAACTTATTTTTATTATGAAGGTGATGAAAGAGAGTATGACGATGCCCCAAATTGGGTTCGTTACGAACCTGAGCCGGATGTGCCAGTAAATGTAGAGATCCCTGTAAAAAAGGTACTCATCGGGTTCGACATCGTTTCATATACGACGAGTTATTCGGCTGAGTGTTCTCCGCTATCGTGTAATCATCTTGCGGAGAAGGTTCAGGTTAACGAGTATTGTTTGCTGGAAACAGCGGAGGCGGCGAGTACGTTGATTACATCAGGTGCGCTGACCGGCTGTGAACCCGGGCCTTACCGTATTATTGCTGTTTATCGTGTTGAGCGGCAGGACGACGCCGACGTTTCATCCAAAGTGCAACGATCAGTAGGGTGAGCAGTGTAAAAAACAGTGTAGGGCACAGAAAGGCACTCGCATCTTCGTGATAAACCACTGTCGCTTCCTCATCAAAGTATCGACCCAACTCATTGAATTTATCGCGATATGGCCAGTAAAGAGCAAGATAGAGCCAGCCGAATAACCCCGCCATCAGGGCTGAAAATATCGCGGCGATGCCAAGCAATATTTGTGAAAAACGCAGTTTTTCCCTGTTGTACACCGTCATCTCCTTATGCAGTTGATCAGATAAGCATTCTCCCCATTTGGGAACATGGGGAGAATACAACGAATCAGCTATTCAGGCGAGAAGGGCGTTCGACTCGATCCCACGCTTGTCGTCTATAATTATCAATGCGCGTGCTGTTCCGTACCATGATGTTCATGGGTGCCATGTTCGTGCTCACCTTCGTGCACTTTACCCGAACCGCCGACGGCAACAATATTAAAAGGCTGCCCTTCAACGTTGATTTCTCCCGTTTTCTTGAAGTTGACCGCATCTAATACATGAATTTTGCTTTTTAACGGATCGGTAACAAAAATTTTGTTATCCGCGACAGCAATGCGTGGACGAGGATCGTTCCAATGACCATCCATTGAGTACGGCTCGGTTAATTTGGTCGATTGCGTAATCTCACCTTTAAGCACATCGAGCTGATTTAACCGACCATCTTCCGTAAAGACATAGGCAAATTTCGATCTGATCGGATCCACGGCGAAATGAACGCGTCGGGTAGGGAGTTGGACCAGACGGAAGCTATCGGATTCGGTGGGATCAACCAGCACAACGCGGTCAGGCCCATAGTTACCGATGAAATACTGTAATCCTTTCCCTCCAATCAGCGTAGAGGCACTGCCTTCCGGTAACGATTTTGCATACGGCAAATGTTTGATTACGGGTGTCGCGCCTTTCTGCGTGATCAGCAGTAAACCCGTTCCGCAAGCGAGGGCATAGGTATCGCCTGAACCCGCTGAGCCATGCAAACCGGGGCATAGCGCATCTTCGCCCACTTTTTTCCCGTCAAGACCCACTACTCGGGCACCGATTGGACGTTTTGAGGCATCTTCAGGATTAGGGATAGAGACCACGACATAATTATCATAAGGAACGGCAACACCGTGATGAGGGGCAACGACATTCACTTTCGTTACCGCTTTTTTCCCATTGAGCACAGCTTGTTCACTCAAAATATCGGTGCTGGCCTCACCGTCAAACCATTGGGCAATTTTTCCCTGACGTTCAACAAAGTGCCCTGGTTTTTTACCCGTTAACTCAACATTCAGGAGTTTAGGAGGGTCAACATCAATGTCGGCATGGTCGCCGTGGTCGTGAAAACTAATACCGGAAGCGATTGTTGAAACAACCCCTGCGCTTCCCTGAACGGCGAAAACGGTCGCGCCACTTTCACTACGGTATAAGCTCGCCGGGCCTTTAATATTCAATGTTTCAAGCTTATCGCCGTCTAGCGCATCAATGATATTGACGACGGGCTTATCATGATCGGCGACAAATAGCCGCCACGCGGTAACATTTTCATCTGCCAGCGCGGACGTGCCGCTAAGACCAAGAAGCAGCGCTGAGATTGATGCAGATAATAAAAGTTTCTTCATGGTTATCTCCATTAATGAACTACTGGTGTGATTTTTTATGATGGTTTGTGGCATTGGTTATCATTGCCACGTTATGTTCCATCATCGCGAGATAGGTGGGAGCAGGCTCGTTTGATGCTGATAACGCATCTGAATAAAGCGTGCCCGCGACGGTGAGTTTGGCTTCTGAGGCAATTTGTTCGACTAAACGTGGATTAGAGATGTTTTCCGAAAATACGGCCGAGGCTTTATTCGCTTTTATCTCTTTCAAAATACCGGCAACATCCGCCGCTGAGGCTTCTGATTCTGTAGAAATACCTTGAGGTGAAAGAAAATGAATACCGTAAGCTTGCTCAAAGTATCTGAATGCATTATGGCCAACGACGACGGTTCGCTTATCCTGTGGAATAGCATTAATGGATGACGCTATTTTCTTTTCTAATTCTGTCAGTTGATGATCATAATTCTTGGCATTGTCCCGATAGAACTGGCAGCCTGATTGATCAACCGCGCAAAAGGCATCCGTAATATTTTTCACATACACTTTGGCATTTGAAATAGATTGCCAGGCATGTGGGTCGAAAGGCGCAGCGTGAAAAACCGCTTTACCCTCATAAAAGTGATAATGTCCGCCTGCGGGATCGCGAATGATATTTGCGCCTTTGGTTGTTTCAATCACCGGAGCCGAAGTTTCACTGGCCTGAACTAATCGGTTAATAAAACCTTCAAATTGCAAACCATTAATCAGAATAACGTCGGCTTTGGCCATGGCAATGGCATCCGCAGGTGACGGTTCATAAACGTGAGCATCACTGTTTGGGCCGACAATTGTCCTCAGTGCAATTCGATCTTTGCCGATGTTTTTCGCCATGTCACCGATAATAGAAAAACTCGCAATAACATTAATTTTCGCGTTCGCTTGTAACGGAGTTGCTACGAGGGATAACAATGCCGCCATGGTGATATACCATGGTAAAAACGTTGCCTTTTTCATTGGCGACTTTCTCCTCTGTTTATCTTTTTTTCAAAAAATTAAATGGGGTGTCTTTTATTAACCGTGAATGTTTCATCATGACAACGGAGGCAGAGACAAGATAAAAAACACCAGCAGACAATATGATTGCGGGGCCTGACGGTAGCGAAAAATGGAATGAAAATAGCAAACCACTTATACAGGCAAACATCCCCAACAAAATAGAAACGATACACATGGTTGCCACGCGTTTTGTCCAAAAACGAGCCGTTACCGCAGGTAATATCATGACTCCAACGGATAATAAGGTTCCAAGCGCCTGGAAACCGGCAACGAGATTTAAAACGACCAGCGATAAAAAAATAAAATGGACCGGCGATCCTAATCGTGAAACTGAACGTAAAAATAAGGGATCAAGGCATTCGGCAATTAACGCTCGCCAGAATATGAAAAAGGTCAGTAGCGTTATTAAGGCGACGACGGCAATTAAAATTAATGCGTCGCTATTTAAAGCGAGAACCGTACCAAACAGAACATGCATCAGGTCAACACTGGAGCCCCGTAACGATACGATAAGTACGCCGAGTGCCAGAGAGATCAGATAAAAGGCAGCCATTGACGCATCTTCTTTCTGTATCGTTAAGCGAGAGACGACGCCTGCACATACCGCCACAACCAGACCAGCGATTAAGCCGCCGATGGTCATGGGGAAAATCTCCAGTCCATACAGCAGAAACCCAAAGGCTGCGCCAGGAAGGATCGCGTGAGACATGGCATCACCAACCAGGCTCATACGTCGTAACGTTAAAAATACGCCAACCGGACAGGCCCCAAGGGAAAGGAGAAAGGAACCATACAGGGCGCGACGCATGAAACCGAATTCGATAAACGGGGCCATAAACCACTCATGAATCCATCCGATCATTTTACTGAAGCTCCCTCATGAAGACGCTTATCCCTCTGTCTATCCGACGTTACGGCAATATTTTGCATGTGTGGCAGCGCTTCCTGATGCATCACCGTGTTTGTCTCGCCCCATGCGACTAGCTCGCCATTAATGATGAGGGTTTCGGGAAAGTGCTTACATACCAGGTCGATATCATGAATCACCGTGAGGATGGTGCGTTTTTGAGCATGCCAGTGTTTAATCAGCGTTAGCATGTCGTGGATGGTGGTGGCATCGACAGCATTAAAGGGTTCATCAAGCAGAATGATATTGGCATCCTGTAGAACCACGCGGGCGAATAGCGCACGTTGCAGCTGTCCGCCTGATAGTGCGCTAAGCGGTTTTCTTTCAAATCCAGATAATCCTACGTGGGCCAATGCTTCAGTGACACGCTGACGATCCTGGGCGCGATGGCGCCGGAATAAGCCTCTTTCAGGCCATAAGCCGAGTGAAACTAAATCGATGACACACGCAGGAAAACTCCGATCTAACTCTGATATCTGGGGGAGGTAGGCTATCCGGGCGTCAGGGCTGGTACTGCATGAACCACTTAACGGGGCCAAAATGCCCGTGATGCCTTTAAGTAGCGTTGACTTGCCTGAGCCGTTGGGCCCAACCACGGCGGTAAGTGAGCCTCTGCGTATCGTACCGGTAATATTTCGTATTGCCGGGTGACCATCATATCCCAGCGTCAGGTTTGTTAACCGTACAGAGGTATTGCTCATGCCCGACATCATTCCATGTGAATTACGCTAAAAATGTTATGTTATAACGTAACTATTAAAGTGTAAATGAGAAATGTCGTGCGGTGGTCGAGATGGGATTCTTTGGCGTTTACGAAAACGACGAAAATATTCAATCAACCCTTAACTGATTGTCATTAATAGCTGATGTGTTTTTTGATCGAAAAAAGACGTGTTTACTTTGCGTGTTGCGCTTAACAGTAACGAGCAGGCTATTTTTAACCCGGAAGGAGAACTATCGCTGATAGGCTTCGCGCACCCGGGACTGGCCTTTGCGGGGCCGCATCGTGACAGCGAAAGCGGGCTATGTTATAACAACTTTCGGTTCTACGACCCGACTGGTGAGTACTACGTTTCGCCTGACCCGATAGGGAGGCTGGGGGGTGATAATAACTACGGGTATATGCCTAATCTCAATACGTGGGTTGGTCCATTTGGGTTAGCTGGTTGTAAAAATGAAATATACTATCGTACTATGAATCCGGACGGCTTTACACATTTACAAAAGACAGGGAGATTACGTATATTTAATTCTGGGATTGACGAGGAGACGAAAATAATGGAGGTATTTTAAATGAGCCCATATAATCAAGAACTGCTCAATCAGTTTTACTCTCAAAAACTTTCTAAAGAGGAGATAATAAAAATATTTGATCTTGGGTCCTATACGCCCATTGAGTTAATCTCAAAAGAGATAGAGAATGCATCCCAAAAAGAAAATGCTGATGAATTAGAGGATGCCATAACACTTATTTTTATTTTTAATGAAATAAAAATACCGGCAGAAAAATTAAATTTTTTATTGCTTGAACACTGGCACTATAAACATGAGGATATCGCTAGTCTGCTTCAGGATGTTAAATCAGAAAGCAGTGTTGAGTATTTATTCAAAGCCACCCAAGAAAATTACATATATTTATCATTTGATGATAGTCATGCATTGGCAGTAAAATGTATATGGGCTTTAGGAGATATAAATAGCGAGCGTGCCAAATTTAAATTATCCAAACTCTGTCAATCAAATATAGAAATAATTAAATTAAATGCAGAAAAACAATTAAGTAGATTATCACAATCATAGTTTATGATTACAAAAACAGGTGGTGGATTTTTGCCTACTGCAATACTTATAACGTTTTGGGGATGACAGATGAAACCTATTATTTGGGATCTTGCGGGTTTTAACATTTCTATTACTAACTATCCCTTCGGTTTTAAAAAAATCATCCGAAAGCTCTAATCTTGACATTGATTCTCTCTGTATTATTAATTCGTCCGAATGTGTTCATGTTTTTTCCGATAACGTTTCAATACAAAACGAAGCCACTTACTTCATTAAAAAAAATGAATTAGTCGTTACATCTAATAGCGCACTGATTTTTTATAAAACTCAAATATTAGATGAACTATATTTTTTACTAGATGAAAATTTTAAGTATCAAGGGTATTTATTGGTCAATGCTACTCATCATATTTATGGGCATACTAAAGAATGCGATGATGATATTTTTAATTCATTTTTAATAAATATGTTATATTTTTGCAGTCAAGAAGCATATGACGCAATGGATGACATGGACAATCATTACTTACTAATGATGAATCAATTGGAAGAAGAATGTTCCGTTTATCAAAATACTGACGTAAGATTATTACAAGTTATTGATTTTATAAAAAACCTCAAGTCAATATTTTACGATATAGAGGTAGATTGAATTTTACGCGTCAACAACTTTGGCAGAAAGAATGCCTAGTCCTAGCTTAGAAAGAAAGATACTAATAGACCTAGTAAGTTTTTCTATATAGACCCCGAAAAAGCTATTTTTGAGCTATACAAGGAACAAGTTGAAAGTTATGAAAAAATAACACAATGTCCTTTAGTTCCTATAGGTGAATGTGATAATGGATATATTATCCTCATGTATGGTAATGGTGTTATATACGGTATTTTTGATGAATGCATATATAAATATGGGAAGGACATTGAATCTTGTTTTGATGTTCTAATTAATGGCAAGGAAGCTATCAAAATTAATTAAAAATATCCTGAAGCGATCCCCACGATCCTTCCGGCTTTATTTTATCTGTTTAACCTCTTCTTTTACGGGCTTCGCCAGCCCGTACCCGGCAAACGCTTCACCGTCCCACAGGCAAGCCGAGGAACGGCTCGCGCCGCGCTAAACTCCGGTTCAACAGCAAGACGACTAATGGCAGCGGCTCGCGCCGCCGCTATGATGTGGCTTATGCAGACAGGGCAGTCACAGCGTAGCGGTAGCATGTCCGGAGCTAAAAGAGCGCGTCGGGATGTTCAGGTTAATGTGTTATTAACTAGGCCGAAAGTGACTTTTAAAAAGCAATTTGCATCAATAGGTTAAGTGCGATAAAAAGTATGGCGAGTACCGGATAATCTCGATGACCCGATAGGGGGCTGGGTGGGGAAAGTAATTACGGTTATGTGCATAACCCTGTCAGCTGGGTTGATCCGTTTGGGTTGGCTGGTTGTTCATCTAAAGGATTTAATAAAAGAGATAGCATTACCAGTCGCTGGACTGATCGTTTGACAGGGAAAAAGCCTGCGGATGTTCATGATTATTTAACGTCGAAAGGATGGTCGAGAACATATCTTCAGGCTGGCTCCCAGAAGAATATTCATGGGAATGACTACTGGAAAGTTTATCGTGATGTTAATGGCAAAGATGTTGTTTATGGGCGAATAGGCGCAGTGGGTTTGAAAATTATGATCTTATCACAGATTCGCTAGTTTATATTGATGGTGTCTTAATGAATGGTGGACGATAAATGATCGATATCAATGCCGATATTATTTCTAATAAATCGATTGGGAATATCGTTTTAGGCGATAATATTGAAGACTATTTCATTGAAATGTATTCAAATCATGTTGTTAGAGTTTTCGATTATTTTTTGCCTGATAATGAAAAAAGAATGGCGTATGTTGTTGATGAAACGATTACGATAGCGACATTATCTAACGGTTTAATTATATCTGTCGGATGCAATGAGAGATATAGGGGTCATTACATGAACTCTTTGCATACTGGAATGAGAATGTCTGATATCATTAAATTGACTGATAAACAACATATCTTTAATGGTTGTATCATAATTAATGATGATTTTGGTTTTTTAATTGATCTTCCCGAGCCATATGATGAAATAGCAGATGATATAGATCACATTCCTTTAGATATTCTTCTAAAAGAAGTGAGGGTTGCTGATTATTATTCATGGAAACCTAAAAAATAGGTAATTAGCCGGAAGCGATCCCACTGGCAAGTGGCGGAACGGCTCGTGCCGCGATAAACCCCGGCTCAACAGCAAAACGACTAATGGCAGCGGCGACAGCCGCTGCTATGCCTGTTCCACAGTCGGACAGGGCAGTCACAGCAGGGCGGTAGCGTGCCTGAAACTAAAGTTATTGGCCATAATAATGTATTGTAAGCAGTCGAATGAGGTGGAAACTTAGTGATAGACGGAATGCTAAACGAGCATTGAAGGTCCTATTTAAATGTGAAATACTATTTTATACAATAAAAATAATTGGTTGATATTTTATTAATGCAAATATGGAGTGTATATGCCTGCGTTATCGGAATATAGTAATGTATATAATACAGCGTTAAACATCCTTGATAAAAAAGGTTTTTCTGTATGGTATGACGAAAGTTTGGATATGTTTTGCGCTGAGAGGAATGGCTGGGATTTTATGTCCGAAACCCCATGTGGGTTGCTTGGTATTGTTTCAATTTATGAATATAAAAATCCTTCATCATATAATGAATATTGGTGGAAATTGGATGATAAAGATTTATATGTAAATATAAAAAAAGAAAAGCCTAGTTATAATTCCGTTAGTGGTGATTAATAAAATGATCCGGAAACGATCCCAACGATCTGTAGTCCCCCCTGAATTTAGTCTTACCGCTTAATAGAGTTCTCTGGTTAAAAT